>JAAENG010000057.1 GCA_024224665.1 Chloroflexota bacterium
CACTATTTTCTTCAAGGTCTCAGGAACTTACTTATTCATCAACAAGTTGAATGGTTCCGTGAAAAAACGCGACTGAGACCTTCCGACTGGGACGATGTTCTGGACTTTGCTTTATGAACCGAGTTTTCCAGAGTTTTCAGTTTCATAGGCGCCGATGTAACGCGCCGCTACTTCAGTTACAAAGTCGGCAGGCATGACAGGTGCATCACCTTCGCCTCTGAATCCACGCGTTGCAAACCACGTGCGTAGGTATTCCTTGTCGAAATTGTCGGGATCTTTGCCCACTCGACGATTGCGCTCGATGGACTCGGCCCCCCAATAGCGACTGCTGTCAGGCGTGTGTATCTCGTCGATCAGCACCAGCCTGCCGTCGATCAAACCAAACTCGTATTTGGTATCCACCAGCACCAAACCGCCGCGCATGGCGATGCTCTTGCCCCGGTTGAAGAGGGCGATCGCCACCTGTTTGACTTCCTCCCATAGTTCTGGCTCGATCAGCCCTCGCTCAACCACTTCATCGGCTGTTAGGAGCTCGTCGTGCTCACCCTGTGTGGCTTTGGTGATGGGTGTGATCACCGCCTGGGGAAGGCGGTCATTTTTTTTCATGCCGGGAGGTAGGTCCAAACCATAGGGCCGATCAACCCCTCGATCGTACAGCGTCCATAGGCTGCTATCGGTAACGCCGGTTATATAGCTCCGCACGATCACCTCTACCGGTAGGGTTTGCGCCTCCTGCACGAGCATGACATTGGGGTCGAGTACAGAAATCAGGTGGTTATCGACGATATCGGCGGTCTGTTCGAACCACCAGGCTGCCAGTTGGTTGAGCACTTGGCCTTTGTAGGGCATCAGACTCAACACCCGGTCGAAGATACTGACCCGGTCGGTGGCGATGAGCAGGCGGTTGTTGCCGACATGGTACATGTCGCGTACTTTTCCCTTCAACTTGTCGCCAAATCCTTCGAGATCGACGGTGTCCAGGGCGTAGGGGCTGGCTGCTTGCAGTTCGTGTTGTTTGAGCATAGTTTGAGCATAGTTTGTCCAAAATTTGGGAATCGAGTTGTTGTTCGGTGAGTTAGGCGACTTTCGAAAAATAATTGAGAGAGATTTTATCATTTTTCGAAAGTCGCTAAAGGCATTTTCGGATTGGAGGCTTATTTATTTTTCCGAAAATGCCTCATCTATCACTCATAGTGCGTCCACATGCGAATGATCTTTACGATCCTATCGTGATCGAGTATCTCATAAACAAGTCTGTGTTGGATATTGATGCGACGCGAATACGCGCCTTCCAGGTCACCAACCAGTTTTTCAAAGCGAGGGGGGGACTGATAAGGATTGTCACGTAGTATGTCCAACAATCCCTGAGCTTGTTCCTTCAAGCCGCTCGCAGCCAACTTTCTGGCATCCTTACGAGCTTGCCTGGTATAAACCAGTTTCCAACTCACCAATCAAGCTCCTCTCCGCAGTCCTCGACCGGCGTCGCCAGTCCTTCCTTAATTGATTCTCGCATTCCAGGAATGAATAGCAGATACAGTGTTTCCTGCACCGCCAGCCAGTCCTCTTCTGACAGAAGTACCGCGTTATTTCGTTTGCCGGTGATAAGAATCGGTACATGTGATTCTGAGGCCTCGTCGATCAACCGGTAGAATCGGGAACGAGCCTCACTCGCCGTCAACGTAGTCACTGTGGATTACCTCCTGTGGAATGCTCAGATCGTACGATTTTTCGTACGGGTTGTCAATATCTGATGATGGTTCGAGCCGAGTTCGCAACCTCTCTTGCCCGTTGTGGCGCTTCGCCAACATAATCGCCAGCATCGAGAAGTGCGATAATTTGATCCGGTGCGAACAAACGCACGAATTCAGTCTCTGATGCCAAAAGGTCTGTTAAGGGATTGGGATGCCCTTGCTGCACAGCCGCCCAGGCCGTGAGACTATGTTCGCGTATCACTTCGTGCAGTTGCTGGCGATCCCCCCCGGCTTTTACCCCTTCCATGAGCAGACGTTCGCTTGCGGCGAAGACACCATAAGCTTGCAGATTTCGCTCGATGGCTGCCGGCCAAATATTGATATCTTTTACAATGTGTGTGGTTACCCGCAACAGTTCGTCGGTCGCCAGGAAAGCGTCGGGGATGATGCTGCGGCGGTTGGCTGAGTCGTCGAGCGTGCGTTCCAGCAGGTTGTGAGCAGCATTATGCCAGGCGACATTTGGTAACGTGGCGATATAGCGAGCAATGCTATCGATCTTCTCTGCCGAAATGGGGTTACGCTTGAATGGCATGGCCGAGGAACCGACCTGGCCTTCACCAAAGGGTTCGGAGAGTTCGCCAAATGGAGGGGATTGCAGTAAACGCAGGTCGAAGGCAAATCGATAGAGAGATTGCGCTAATCCGGCCAGGGCGTTGAGCATCTGCCAGTCTTGCTTACGAGGATACGTCTGGGTTGTGGCAGTGAATGCGTTTAAATCCAGATCAAGCAAGACTCGCTGTTCCAATGCGCCCGCAGAAACATCCAGCCCCTGCAGTAATTGGCTATACGAAGCCATCGTTCCCACTGCCCCTTTTAATCCTTTCGCCTTCAGGCCTGAGCGGATACGCTCGATTTCCTTCCAATCCATCAGCAAGTCTTGCAAGGTTTGGGCAAAGCGGTAGCCCAGGGTTGTGGGCTCGGCCGGCTGGATATGCGTATACCCCATGACAGCCGTATCGGCATGGCTTTCGGCCAGATCGGCAAATAGTGTGATCAGTGATCGTAATTTCGCCAGCACCAGGTCCAATGCCTCTCGCTGTCTTAAAACCTCAGCGTTGTCGACCACGTCCATGCTGGTGGCGCCCAAATGGATCACACCTCCACCGATCTCACACTGTTCGGCAAAGGTCTTGATCTCGGCCATGACGTCATGCCGTGTGACTGCTTCTATTTGTAATGCCCGGTCGATGTCGATGGCTTCGGCATGGGCTTCGATATCGGCCAATTGTTCGGGCGATACCAGACCGACCGCAGCTTGAGCCCGCGCCAGCGCCACCCACAGGCGTCGCCACAATAGACGGCGATGGATTTCGGAGAAAATTTGGCGCATGTCGTCGCTTGCGTAGCGCCAGGTGAAGGGCGATTGATACGAACTATGATCTATTACACTACTTCCGCTCATCTTCGCTCACCTTCAAGGATAATCCTGTACCACTGATCCGGGCCTCCAACGATCTTTGAAGCCTGAATCGAAATTACCTCGGAATGATCTTGAATACAATGCCAATGGCGTGGGTCTATGTCGGCATTTTCCAAACGCAGCCATGCAGGTGGGAGTTCATCGTGGACAGTAAACTCAATTCTGATTTGCATCTCTCACCTGCCTATACTGCAAACATCTGCTCGCGTTCGGGTCCTACAGAGACAAAGTCCACTTTGACACCGGCAAGTTCGCTAAGGCGATGGATGTATGCCCGCGCCTGCTTGGGTAGATCATGCCAATGACGGCAGTCTTCGGTCGATACCAGCCAGCCCTCCCAGGACTCGTAGATGGGTGTGACATGATAAAGAACGGGGGTGTCGGGCATCGAGTCTGTAATGATCTCGCCACTGGACAGGCGATAGCCGGTGCAGATCTTGAGTGTATCGAAGTGATCTAGCACGTCCAACTTGGTGATAGCAAGACCTGTCATGCCATTGAGCCAGGCAGCATAGCCGATGGCCACACCATCGAACCAGCCACAGCGCCGCGGGCGACCGGTGGTAGCGCCATACTCATTGCCAATATCACGAAGTTTTTGACCATCGTCATCGAACAACTCTGTAGGAAAAGGCCCCTCGCCGACGGCAGTGCTATAGGCCTTGACAACGCCGACGACCTGATTGATCGAACGGGCAGGCAATCCTGCACCGCTATTGGCGAAGGCGGCTGTAGGATTGCTGCTGGTGACATAAGGATAAATGCCCCAATCCAGGTCACGCATCACACCCAGTTGCCCTTCAAGAAGGATAGCAGCATCGATCTCGATGGAACGACGGGTCATGGGCATTGTGTCGACAATCCGCCCTCCCAGTTCCTCACGATAGGTCATGAGCAAGCCATACAGTTCCAGACCGTCGACGGCTTCACCACCCAAAATATCGAGCTTACGATTGATGGTGCGTAAAGCATTATCGAGACGAGCTTCTAGCCACTCCGGTTGTAGCAGATCGCCAATACGCAGACCGGACCTGGCTGACTTATCGGAGTACGCCGGGCCAATGCCCCGTTTCGTGGTACCAATGGTGTCCTTACCCCTGGCCTTTTCTTCTAGCTCGTCCAGCCTGCGATGGTAGGGCATGGCCATCTGTGCGCGCGTGCTGATCCAAAGATTATCGAGGCTAACGCCTACCTCTTCCAGCGAAGCCATCTCGGCCAGCAAGGACTGCGGATTGACGACGCATCCACTGCCAATGATGTTTTGTGTGGCAGGGTTGAAGATACCGCTTGGGACAAGATGCAGGGCGTGCTTGCCATACTCGTTGATGACGGTATGGCCGGCATTATCGCCTCCCTGGAAACGGATGACGACATCAGCCTGCTGGGCGAGGTAATCGATAATACGGCCTTTACCTTCGTCGCCCCATTGAGCGCCAACAACTGCAGTAACGGTCATAGCGTCTGTTCCTGTTTAGGTGAGAGAAGTGGAACTGGAATGGTGGACTCGACAGGATCTCGATGTCACGTGTTGCGTGTTGCGTGGTATCTGCGGGTTTGGCAGTTAGTTTGGCAGTTAGTTTGATACGGTATCGCTTGTTTTAGAGACGACTTGAGGAGAGGATATGTTATAATTGGGTCACGAGGTCAGATCCATGACAAGCGATGGAAAACAAACATCACAAGACCTATACGCTGAATACAAAATAGCCTGGGATAAGCGCCGTAAGGCAGAGCGGCAACGGCTTTTGCAGGAGGCCGAACATGCGCGTGACGTCGCACGCCAATGCGCTTTACTTCTGGCAGACAGGTATCCGATTCAGCGCGTCTGGCTGATTGGCTCGCTCCTCGATAAAGAGCGCTTTCACCATGGATCGGATGTTGATTTGGTTGTCGAGGGTTTGAACGATAGAGATTACTTTCCGGCGCTGGCCAAACTCTACGAATTGCTACCAGCCGGATTAGAGCTAGATTTGATTACCCTGGAATCAGCTCAGTCTTCACTGCATAAACTCGTCATGCAAAAGGGAGAGCTACTTTATGAACGAGCATAGTTTCACAGGACTGATCACAGATATCGAGCTGGGAAAACAGAGCTTGGAACGGATTCTTGAACATCGAGCAGAAGTACTGGCTCGAGTCGATGAAGAACATGTATTCTTCTTGACCAGTGCAGGGGGTGTTGTACTACATGATTTCTACAACACGGTTGAAAAGACTTTTCGGCAGATCAGCCTGGAAATTGATGGAAGCATGCCCTCTGGTGAGGCCTGGCATCAGCAATTGATTCTACGTATGACGATGCCTATTCCGGGAAGACGTCCGGCCGTGATTGATCAAGAGCTGTCATCCGACCTGATGGAATACTTGCGATTCCGACATCTATTTAGGCATATCTATGGATTCGAATTGGCTTGGGAACGCTTGTTGCCTCTGCTAGAAAATATGTCCGCAGTGCATGGGACACTTATCGAACAAATTGATAGCTTTACCGCCTGGCTTGATAGTTCGGGGCTTCTTTGGTGATGATAATGCTGTGGGGATGGCTTTCGATGAGGCCAGCGTTAGTGATACGCACGAAGCGAGCTTTTTTGCGCAAGGCAGGCAGGCTTTCGGCGCCGACGTACCCCATACCGCTACGCAAACCGCCCATCAACTGGAATACATAGTCATGTAGATGGCCCTTGTACGGCACCTGTCCTTCAATGCCCTCAGGCACGAGCTTGCCGCCCAGGTTCCCAGGAGTACCTCCATTCAGGTCTTGAGATATTTGGTAGCGATCGGCGGCTCGCCCACGCATGGCGCCAATCGATCCCATACCCCGATACTCTTTGAAGCGGCGGCCCTCGTAGATCACGACCTCACCCGGCGACTCGTCTAATCCGGCCAGGAGGCTCCCAAGCATGACGGCGTGAGCGCCTGATGCCAGTGCTTTTACGATATCACCCGAGTATTTTATGCCGCCGTCGGCAATGATGGACATACCTAGTTCTTCGCCTATTCGCGCGCATGCCATGATCGCAGAGATCTGGGGCATGCCTGCGCCCGACACGATTCGTGTTGTACATATAGAGCCCGCGCCCACACCGACTTTGATCGCGTCCGCTCCAGCATCAGCCAAAGCCCGCACACCATCAGCAGACACCACATTCCCGGCCAGGATCACAAGCTCAGGCCAAGTTTCTCGTAACTGACGCACGGTATTGAGTACAGCCTTAGTATGGCCATGCGCTGTATCGATGGCAACGGCGTCGACCTCTTCGGCCACCAGTGCCTCGGCCCGTACCATGGCGCGTTCCCCCACACCAACTGCAGCTGCCACCAGCAGACGCCCCTGATTATCTTGGGCGGCATGGGGAAAATCGCTGCGTTTGAGGATGTCTTTGTAGGTAATCAGCCCCTTCAAAAAACCCTTTTCATCTACCAGCGGCAGTTTCTCAATACGATATTTATGTAAAATTGCCTGCGCTTCTTCAAGTGTTGTCCCCAGCGAAGCGGTTATCAAATGGTCACTGGTCATGAACTTGCTAACGGGTTGATCGTGGTTCTTGGCAAAGCGGATATCACGATTCGTGAGAATGCCCACCAAACGGTCCGATTCGTCGATGATGGGCACGCCGGAGATACGATAATGGCCCATAATGGCCTCGGCATCAGCCAAGGTAGCATCGGGCCGCAAAGTCACCGGCTCGACGATCATTCCCGACTGCGACCGTTTGACCTTATCTACCTCGCGTGCCTGTGCTTCAATGTCGAGATTGCGGTGAATCACACCCAAGCCGCCCTGCCGCGCCAGGGCAATTGCCAGTCTTGCTTCTGTTACGGTGTCCATTGCTGCCGAAATCACGGGCACGTTCAACTGCAGACGAGGATGCAAACGGGTCGTGACATCAACTTCGGATGGCAGCACCTCGGCGTAATCAGGCGTCAGCAGCACATCATCGAACGTAAGCGCTTCTGGTATAGACCGAGCAGTGAAAGGGTCATCGACTGTGAACTCGGAAAGAGAGCGAGTATGCGGTTTCATCGAAACGGTTCCTCTTACAGACAACTACGAGCTAAAACACAAAACCCCTACGGCAGTACGAACATCGACGGTCGCAAGGGTAAACGTGGTGAGTCTAAATGTGGGCTGCTGGGTGCTTGATATGTCGCACCCGGCGTGAACAGAATAGAAACGATTGTAGCAGACACGCATGGGGGAAACCAATTCTGCATACCGAGATGTCATCGCCTTGCAAACAGCCGTAACGTCTCGAATCCATCCCCCATAGTTTACGCTCACAGCATCTTTCAGAATCGCCGGGTCAATTCAGATTCTACCTGCTCCCAGCTCAAACCTTTCTCTGCCAGCAGTACCAGCAGGTGATAGATAAGATCGGCGGATTCGTAAATCACCCGGTCATTTCCCTCCCCTTTTGAGGCAATGATCACTTCCACAGCTTCTTCACCGATCTTCTTCAGTATCTCATTTTCACCTTTATCGAACAGGAAGGCAGTATAGCTACCTGTGGGCATGTCGGTCTTTCGGGTTTGAATCGTCGTCCAGAGTTGAGCGATGGTTGAATGCGACATGGTAATGGTGTCTCCTCGAACTCGTTTAATTCAGTATCGTGTGGTTCTGTATTGGTCAGATACACTTTACTCAAATGGCCCACCTCTTTTTCGGGGCAGACATCCCCGAATGACGGGGTTTCACCTGCGAAAATGTCTGATACTGGGGAAGTTCGTTCCTCAGTCGAAGTGCAACATGCGCTTGCCTAATACAAGTATCGTGTGGTTCATTTCCAGTGTCAATGTTCTTGACAAATGATCGGGTGGTTCTTTCTCAGAATCAAAGACCATCGGCTAAAGAATGCCGTATAGGCCGTTCCGGGAAAATAACCATCCAAAACTCGTGAAACGTGATGCGTGATAGGTAATGATTTCACGTCAAAATCCTCACGTTTTACGTTTCACCCTTCACATGGGACTAAAGTTTTGGGAGCATTTTAGTTTTGGAACTCCCATAAGACGCTTCTTTGCGGTAAACGCTATGAATCAGGCCGTTCACTTAATAGACCGATAAAAACAGCTGTGTTCGCCTGTATGACAAGCAGGACCTACAGGCCGCACCCGCACCAGAAGGGCATCGGCATCACAATCGATGCGAATATCGATCACGTTCTGATAGTTTCCACTGGTGGCGCCCTTGTGCCACAGCTCCTGGCGGCTACGGCTCCAAAAAACCGTCTGGCCAATGCTAAGCGTCTGTTGTAGCGATGCCTGATTCATATAGGCCAGGGTGAGTACCGCACCATTGTCGGCGTCTTGCACGACGGCCGGGATCAGGCCTTGCTTGTCGAAACTCAAATCATCTAGCTCCACCTTTTGTTGCTGTTGCTCAGACATGATCTACCTCCACCGGACGGATAGCAACACCCTCTGATAGAAGATAGGCTTTCAGGTCGGGAATAGAAAGTTGATCGTAGTGAAACAGAGTAGCGGCCAGGGCGGCATCGGCTCCACCGTCGGTCAATGCTTGCAGAAAATGCACGGGAGCGCCTGCACCACCGCTGGCAATCACCGGCACAGACACTGCATCAGACGCTGCTCTTAACAGATCGATATCATAGCCATCTGTGGTGCCATCACCATCCATGCTGGTCAGCAATAGCTCACCGGCGCCTCGCTCGACCGCCTCTTGGGCCCAGGCAATGGCATCGATACCAGAGGGACGGCGGCCGCCATAGGTATACACTTCCCAGCCGCCATCAGGCCGGCGCTTGGCGTCGATAGCGACGACCACGCATTGGCTGCCGAATTGTTCGGCGCCGGCGGTGATAATGCCGGGGTTACCTACGGCGGCGGAGTTCACGCTGACCTTGTCGGCGCCTGCCTGCAACATTGCGCGCATGTCTTCGGCTGAACGCAGTCCGCCCCCCACCGTGAAAGGGATGAACACGCTATCGGCCACAGCGCGCACCATCTCCAGCATGATGTCCCGGCCTTCGTGCGTGGCCGTAATATCCAGAAAAACCAGTTCATCGGCGCCGGCTGCATCATATATTCTTGCCTGTTCCACCGGATCACCGGCGTCACGTAGTTCGATGAAATTGATACCCTTGACCACGCGCCCATCTTTGACGTCAAGACAAGGGATAATGCGTTTAGCTAACATGTGGGTTTATTCGGAGGGAGAGTGTAATAGGTACATTGTACATTGTGCGTGTTGCAAGTATACCAGACATGACAAAACGCTCACAGAGGTTTCTAGCACGATAAATCGTCGTTCGGTTTCTATCCAATGCCCCACGCATCTTCACTGATCACGATATGCACGTAGCCCCCGGAAAATCGAACACGCACCTGTGACCGGCTACTTACGACCTGCCCACAAGTGTTAACAGTGTGTGACAATCTGGAAGGGACGCGAAATAGCCTGCTCCGGGCATACCGTCTCACAATGCCCACCGTAACCGCATAACCAGGGGCGGGCCACAACCGCTTTGCGTCCTTTCATGGCCAGCGCATGGCAGGTGCAGACTCGTTCACATAAGCCACACCCATTACAGCGGGCATCATCGATTATCGGCCACGGCTTTTGTTCAAACGTAGTTTCCATATCACCCCAATCATACCACACTACGCATGATGTGCTTCTGCGCAAACAAAAACCACGGCCCATAGCTATTGGTGATTTTGGCGTGGTTCAGAATCAGCGTCCCACATCTTTACAAATTGATGTTCTGAGGATCAAAGATTGAGGATTGAAGATTCTTCTGCCGATCGTCCTTGATCTTCAATCTTTAGTCTTTAGTCATTAATCTTTGGTTCTGTTCGCAATCGCAAACTTGGATTTGTAAAGATGCAAACTCGGCAGAATGAACCGTGCCGAAAAATACAGGGTAATGGATCAGATTTATCTGGATGTAATCTACTTGCGGATCTCGATTGGTTCGACTATAAGGAGTTAGAGTAACTGCTGAATTTGTTGTAACATCAAGGCTACCACGCAGACGATACAACTCCCACATTTGAGTGAAACCGACCATGTCCCCATTCAATTCTGTCAACGATATGATTTTAGAGCAGCTTGCGGCCGTTGTTTCGCCGGATAATCTCTCGACTACCCAGGCCGACCGCCAGTTACACGCCCAGGATATGTCCAACCACCCAGCGCATTTGAGCGAGGTGGTCGTGTGGCCCACGACAGCCCGACAGGTCGCAGATGTGCTTCGCATCGCCAACGAACAACGCGTCCCGGTCACAGCATGGGGGGCGGGATCATCGCTGGAGGGGAATCCAATTCCACTGTTCGGGGGCATTGTGCTCTCGACAGAACGGATGATCGACATCGTAGAAGTTCGTCCGGAAGATTTTCAGATCACGGTACAACCGGGCATCGGTTACAAAGATTTGAATGAGAAACTGGTGCGTTATGGCCTGTTCTTCCCCCCCGATCCTGGGGCTAATGCCGCTATTGGGGGGATGTTGGGGAACAACGCTGCCGGTAGTCGCACGGTAAAGTACGGGGCCACAAAGGATAATGTTTTAGCGATGGAGGTCGCTCTCACCGATGGGCAATTGATTCGGGTGGGTTCGCATGCCATCAAACAGTCTGCCGGCTATGACTTGCTGCACCTCTTCATCGGCAGTGAGGGCACATTAGGCATCATCACCGAAGCAACATTGCAACTGACTCCGGTACCGACGGTCATGACCAGCGTATTCGCAGCATTTCCCTCCGTGGAGTCAGCTGTCGCAGCCGTGGTAGAAGTGCGCAGCAGCGGCCTCGATGTGGCAGCCTTAGAATTCATGGATGAAAAAATGGCCGACCTGATCAGCCGAGAAGGAGGCGCTGATTGGGGCGATCAACCCGCCTTGCTGATGGAAGTGCACGCCGCCCACGAGGAGACGGCCGCACTGGATATGGCACTCATTCGTGAGATCTGCGAGGAATTGGGCGCACTCCAATTTGATGCCACCACTGATCCTGCGAAACGAAAGATCATGTGGCAAGCTCGCCACCATGTTTTCGAAACCCAGGTACGAGCGTTCCCCGGCCAGCGTTGGCAGGTGCTGGATATTGCCGTCCCCATCAGTGCCTTCCCAGCATTAGTGAGCCATGCGTCTCAGACCTTGCAAGTATACGACATGTTTGGATTAATGATCGGCCATGCCGGCGATGGAAACTTACATGTATCGATGCCCTACAAGGACGAAGGCACCTGGCAACGCGCCCTCAAGATCAACGATTCGATCGTTTACAAAGCCATTGAACTGGGCGGCACCTCAACTGGCGAGCACGGCGTGGGCATCGGTAAAGCGAAGTTTATGGCGCCAGAACATGGGGCAGCGCTAGAGGTGATGCGTAGTCTCAAACAGACACTGGACCCCAACGGTATCCTCAACCCCGGTAAGATATTCCCAACGGGCACTTAACTCTCTGCCAACTTGGAGATTGCCGCGTCGCAAAAGATCCTTACTGGCGTCTGAACGCTATCTACAAGCTCTAGCCGCATCCTAAGGATCCAGACTGATGACCAAAATGACTTCATTGGATCGCTGCATGACCGTCCTGCAAGGCGGCATCCCCGACCGAATCCCAATCTGTTTAGAGAACTTCATGCATGCCGCTGCCGTTGCAGGCTATTCCGTGCAGGAATACTGTCTTGATGGCGAGAAAATAGCGGATGCGCATATCGCCACCTGGCAGAAATTCGGCCACGACATGATCGATCTGGAGAACGGCGTCACCGCCTTGGCACAGGCTGTAGGCTGCCAGATCGATTTCTTTAACGATAAATCTCCTCCTTGGGTAGCCGGCCCTGCGCTGGAAAGCATCGAGCAGGTTGGCAACCTGAAACCTATCGATCCCTTCGCAGACGGCACGCTTCCCGAAATGCTCAAGGCCACGCGTCTCATCTCGCAAGAAGTGGGCGAGCACGTCTGCCTGCTGTCTGAGGCTGACCAAGGGCCGTTCAGCCTGGCCGCCCAGATCGTGGATCCGCAGGAGTTTCTCGTCGCCCTCCTCAAACCCGAAAAGGAGCCTTATGTTCGCCAACTGCTCGAATACGCCACCGAGCAGGTCTTGACCTACGCGCGGGCGCTGATCGATGTCGGCGCGCACCTGAGCATGATGGGCGAAAGCATCTCCGGCCCTGATGTGTGCTCCCCGCGCATTTATGGCCGATTCGCCCACGCCTATCAGAAGCGTGTGGTCGAGACCCTACGCTCCGAAGGTAAGGAGATCGGCCTTCACATCTGCGGAAACGCCACTAAGATCATCGAGCCGATGGTGGACACGGGCTCGATCTTCTTACAGGTGGATTACAAAATCGATCGAGAGGTTTGCAAGCAGGCAGCGCAGGGTAAAACCACGTTGGTCGGCACAGTGGACCCCAGCAGCGTACTTGCCTTAGGAACGCCGGATGACGTGGAGCGGGCCGTTCGCTCCGACATCGAACACCTGGCGCAGGGCGGCGGATTCATCCTCAGCCCCGGCTGCACCCTGCCCTACACGACCCCCGATGAAAATGTTTCCACCTTTGTGGAAGTCGCCCACGCATTTGGGCGGTATCAGGACGGAGATCGGACTCACTTTTCCGTTTGAGTGATTGATAGATTTGGGGCAGAGGCGCCGAGACCTTTAGTCCATCTGCACCACAGCCCTTATCACACCATCCCTATAGTTAGCGACCATCTCGAATGCGTCGGGGAGATCGGCCAGCGCTAGAAAATGCGTGGCGATTGACTTAAGGTCTACCATGCCTCTTTGTACCATAAGGATACCACGCGGATAGACGAATTTCATGCGCCTGACCATCTTGATGGTGAGGCCTTTGCGGCGAATGACCGAAGCCGTGAAGACGAGTTGGTCATCTCCGCCGGGAATGCCGCAAATGACCAGGGTACCGCCTGGACGCAACATTTCTGCGCCTTGCTGAGAAGTGTCTCTATCACCTACCGCTTCGAAGGCGATATCGACACCGCGACCGTTGCTGGCGCGTATCACCTCTGCCACGACATCCTGCTCATTGGGGTCGAACACCTCGTCGGCAATATAATTCAAGGCGAACTCACGCCGCTCTGCAACGGGTTCGGCCATGAGAATCTGTCCGGCTCCCGCAGCTTTGGCCACGGCGGCGATCAGAAGCCCGATGGGTCCGGCCCCAAGCACCACGATCGTCTCCCCCACGCGGATATGGGCTAGATCGACGGTGTGAATAGCCACCCCCAGCGGTTCGAGCAAGGCGCCATCGGTCGCTGTAAACCCATCGGGCAAGGGGATGCAATTGTGGGCGGGCATAACGGCATATTCGGAAAAGACACCATCGATGGGAGGCGTGCCGCAAAAGCGCACATTCGGACAGAGATTGGGGTGGCCAGTATCGCACATCTCACAATGTCCGCAATGGATGGCAGGCTCGACCGCCACCAGTTGCCCAACATCCAGACTCTCGACACCTTCTCCCAACTCGGCGACATAGGCCGAGGGCTCGTGCCCCATGATGATGGGTTCAGTGACGACAGCTTCGCCGATGGCGCCATCTACATAGTAATGGACGTCTGAACCGCAGACGCCGACGGCTGCCAATTTGAGCAGCACTTCACCTGAGCCGGGCCGCGGCCGAGGCAATGACTCAAGGCGCAGGTCGCGAATGCCATGTAGGACCGCTGCCTGCATTGTAGCGATATCGGCGTCCATTTCTAGGAGTTCTTCAGCAATTGCCATTTATCTAGCTCCGTTTTTTAACATAATGGTAGACAACGAGTAATGATACATAGAATGAATACAGCTCGTTTTACCACGCATCTTTGGGTTCTTTGAAGTATACTCCCACCGTTAAGAAATCGACTGCTTGATCAGGTCAGGAATCAGCCCCAGGCGCTCCAAATTCATGTCTATCGGGACCCGGTCGGCGACACCAAGCAGCATTCGACCATCTCCCTGTGCCTCGCGCGCCGCTTGCCGCACAACTTGCTCGAACTCATCATGCGGGAAATCCGCCAGTAGTGCATCCTGCGGGATGCCACCCCACAAAGTGAAGTCTGGTCCGGCCAACTCCCTGGCTTCTGCTAGCGAAACATCGCATTGAGGTGGACCGGAAACGCCTTGAATGCCGTCGGCGCTGGTATCTGCCAGCAAGTTGAGCAGACCCCGAATCGGGCCACCCGTATCGACCAGCAAGTGCTTTCCGTGCTGATGAAGTGTCTCGGCCGTTTGCCGGTAACTATCGGCCAGATATTGGTTGAAGAAAGGGGGCGAGATGAATTGACCATCGAGGTTATCGGGCGAAACAATGATCTTGCCGGGCCCCGCCGAAACTCGCTCGACCAGTGCCTGCACCTTCGCTTCGAGGATGGAGAGGATCTCGTCGACCAAGTCGCCGGCATCGAACAAAAGCATCAAGCCTTCGCTCCATCCCAGCCATTCCAAAAAGATCTGTGAGAAAGGCCGCCGCGGTAACTCCAAACCCACCACGCCGCCGCCACCGATCTCGCCTTGCGCCTGCTCAAACTGGGTTGGATCGTACACGTAGCTGCGCGCCTTCATGATTTCCAACAGAATCTCCAATTCCGAGGGATTCTTGACTGCGAATTCAGTCTGCCACCAGTCGCCATCCGGCCCCAGCTTCCAGCGCTCGACCAGTTGACCTGAATCCGACCTGTAGGTGATCACTCGCTCGCCATTTTGTTCTGCGACCACAACCTCCACTCCGCCCGTGTCCAACTGAAAGGCAGGCGTGACCATCCAGATAGGGACACCCAGATCCTGGCAGGTCTCAGGCAGTGACTTTTCTACCCAAAGATCAGGCAGGGTGCCTTGTTTGCGGTGCCATCCGTACCACAACGTGAAATTCGGCAAGTAGAGAGGTGCTGCACTTGCGGTGCTCGTAAACGATCGCAGGATATCGGCATTGTAAGACATCTTGAACCTTCCACTTTATCAGGGATGAGGCGTAATTATTCAACATATAGCGGATGCAACGCACTGAGCGCTCTGCGCTCTACAGTGCCAACCGAAAAACGAGTTAAATCGGCATTATGTCAACACGTCGCACCCTACGATGCGGCACTGGATTAGGGTTGTCTGGATTATTTTACGACGAAACTGCCGCCTTTCCCCAATTGTCTGACGTTAGCTACCCCCAGGATACTCTTGGTCCCATTTCTCGCCATGATCGGGCGCACCGGGCAGGATCGGCGTGCCGCTCCGAGGATAGTGATAGGCTCGGGTATCAGCCTCATCCTTGTACACATACCAGGTACAGGGCGCGTCAGGGTCAAGTACATGGTCGGTTGGTCGGTTGGTCGCGTGGTCGCGTGGTCGCGTGGTCGGTTGGTCGCGTGGTCGCGTGGTCGGTTAGTCGATTGGTCGTGGGACCAGAATGCATATCCGTCAAGACAGCGCCGTCCCGGTCTACAGGTCTACAGGTTTCCCGGTCTACAGGTCTACAGGTTTCCCGGTCTACAGGTCTACAGGTTCCCCGGCCTACAGGTCTACAGGTTTCCCGGTCTACAGGTTCCCCGGTCTACAGGTCTACAGGTTTCCCGGTCTACAGGTCTACAAGTTTCCCGGTCTACAGGTCTACAGGTTTCCCGGTCTACAGGTCTACAAGTTTCCCGGCCTACAGATTTCTCGGTTGGCCGCGTGGGTTTTCTGTGATCTGTGCGCTTGGTTTTTGGGGCGATACGTGCTTATAGGTAGCGTTCCTCGTATATTGTCAGGGCTTGATCGACGATGCCGATCATGTGTTCGATCTCCTCTTCGCCCATGGTCAAGGGTGGGGCGATGGCAGCGATTGTCTCAGGATCTTCGCGCAATATTACCTGCTCGATGTCTTCTATACATGTGAGGTTGCAGGCATCCTCGTTGGCGCAGTGTTGGCAACGATAGTGATAAGGGGGTGGAGATGTGCGGCCAAAAGGTGGCAGGGGATCGTAGAAATGAATCTGTGTGCCGAAGTACTCACCATCCACAGCCATCGCTCCGAAAGTACAGCCATGATAAGCACCCTCGCGTGTAATGACCTTGTAGCGCTTCTTATCGCCACGCACGATCATGTGATATTGCTTGGCGATCTTGATGGCTGTCTCCACCGCCTCGCTGCCACCGGGGGTAAAGTGGACACGCTGCAAACTGCCTGACGTGATCTCGGCCAATCGGGCCGCAAGCTCGATGGCAGGAGGTGAAGCGTATCGAAAAACATCGAAAAACTCAAGCCGTTGCATTTGCTCATAGGCAGCGTCTGCTAACTCAGGGCGGATGTGTCCAGCGACACAGGCTTCCAGGAACGACTGGGACTCACCAGCGCTATAATCTATTAAATTTCTGGCTCTTTGGGACTTCGCGTGACGATCACGAATTTCCGTTGATGATTCCCCCACACCTAGTGGCTGGTTGTGTCAAGCGCTTAGATATAGTGTGGGAAAAATCCGTACCACGCGAAATCCCAGAGAACCAAATTTCTCTAATAGCTCGTGATGATTATGCTTGATCTCATCTTTCGCTCAAAAAATTGATGAAATCTGAAATATGCTTTCTATGGCAATATTGAAGCGTGAGGGTTCGGAGAACGACCGAATTAGTGGCCGTGATTTTTGAGTTATGGTACCTTTATTGACATAATTTTC
>JAAENG010000058.1 GCA_024224665.1 Chloroflexota bacterium
GGATTCGTATATCGTGGACCTTCAGACCCACAATCGCAGGGCATTTATTTATATGCAGATCACATTGCCGGCAAGATATGGGGACTGAAACAGGAAGAGGCTGTTTGGCTTTCTCAATTGCTGTTAGATCCTGAACCCGAACATGCTGCCTGGATCTCCAGTTTCGGCGAAGATCAGGAGGGGAATCTTTATGTCAGCGATTATTTACACGGTACCGTTCTCAGGATCGAGATTCTGGCGCCCGCTACAGCCACCCCGTCTCCCACATCGACCCCAACAGCGACGCCAAGTCCCAGCCCAAGCCCCACCGCCACCGTAACTCCCTCCTTCACCTGGCCGAATATTAAGGCCCTTCTTGTAATGCATAGCCCAGACCATCCCGTCCATCTTACCCACGCCGGCGATCAGTCGGATCGATTATTCATAGTCGAACAACCTGGACGCATCCGTATTGCCAAAAATAGAAAAATCCTCGGAGCGCCTTTTCTTGATATCAGCGACCAGGTCAGTTGTTGTAGCGAGCGTGGCCTGCTGAGCGTTGCATTCCCCAACGATTACGTAAATACTCAATTATTTTATGTCAACTACACCGATAAACTAGGCGATACTGTTGTGTCTGAATTCAAGACGATGGCGTCCGATGAAGACAGCGCTGACCCGAGCAGTGAGCGCATTATCCTTCGCATACCCCAACCTTATTCCAATCATAACGGTGGACAATTGGCTTTTGGACCCAAGGATGGGTATCTCTACATTGGTGTTGGGGATGGGGGAAATGGGGGCGATCCCCTGAACAACGGACAGAGGACCGATACCCTATTGGGCAAGATCTTGAGAATCGACGTCGCAACAGGCGAACAACCCTACGGCATACCTGCCGACAATCCCTTCGTCGACAACGACGACTATAAAGATGAGATCTGGGCGCTGGGGTTAAGAAATCCCTGGCGATTCTCATTCGACACCCTCAACGGTGACCTGTATATAGGCGATGTTGGCCAGGACCACTGGGAAGAAATCGATCACCAGCCCGGCGCCAGCAACGGTGGTGAGAATTACGGCTGGCGGATTATGGAAGGGACACACTGCTACAACTCCGCCGAGTGCGATCCTGGCGGACTCACTCTACCGGTGGTTGAATATCCCCACCATCTCGGTTGCTCGGTCACTGGTGGGCATGTCTACCGGGGCACAGCTTTCGAACGCATGCTTGGCATGTACTTTTATGGTGACTACTGTCAGGGCCGCATCTGGGGTCTGAAATACGAGCAAGGATGGCATGCACAGGAACTGTTACAGGCGCCCGCATTGATTAGTACATTTGGCGAAGATGAACGGGGCGAACTCTACTTTGCGGACTACGGCAGCGGCGACATCTACCATCTCATCGATGAGCATGCACTCTGGCTACCAGTTGTGCTACGTTAACTTGCCATGCACCTTTACCTCCTGCTATGCCAGCCAGTTCCAGTACCTCATCGAAGGTGAGGTCAATGAACGAGTGCGGCGGCAACTGGCGAGGGCGGGTTCGCCCGGGATGGCTGAAGTCATGTGGAACCTTGCAGAATAATAACAGCAAAACTGGTTCGTATTGCTTTGTAGCCTACTGAGGGAACTCTGCTTATCTGTTACGATCCTGATTGATGTGGTCCTTGCTAGAAAGGCGTTCTCCGTATGGGCAAGCACCACGCACCACGCAACACGCAACACGCAACACGTGATCACCCAGGACCACACGAGATCCTGTTGAGCCAGAATTTGTTTAGGCAAAAGGAGACACACATGAGAAACAGTAAACGAGTTATTGTAGGTCTGGTATTGTTGATGATCGTTCTATTTGTGGCAGCGTGCGGTGGCGACGATGAACCGGAAGCGACTGCTACAAGCCAACCTGAAGCGGCCGCGGTAGCCACCAACACACCCCTTCCCGCCCCCACCGATACTGCCAAACCAGTACCGACAGACACGCCTGTACCCGTTCCCACAGATACGCCCATACCCGAACCAACTGCCACACCCGAACCAGTGCCCACAGACACGCCCATACCCGAAGAAACAGCACGAGAACTGGTATTGATCAGTGATCTACTCGACTCCTATCAGAGCACCGGTACCTTCGATATCACTATCGGCTATCCTGATGGCACGTCGGAGCAGCAAGCGAGCACTTTTGAAATCGATTGGGTCAGAACCGACGGGCCGGAAGGCGCCGATATACGTATGGTCACCTCCGGTATCACCGAAGCCAATCCCAGCGCCCCCGATTCCATCGAGATCTACGGCGTCGGTGAATTCACCTATATGAATTTGGGTGGTGAATGGATTACCAGCCCTCGTAGTGAAGGCGATTTGGAGGATTTTGGCGCTTTCTATCAGGACCCCGATGAAATGATAGATGATCTCGATCAGCTGACCCTGGAAGGGGAGGAATCTATCAACGGCATTGAGACCGTTCACTATTCCTTTGATAACACGCCCTTCTTTGCCGCATTCTTCGGGGATGAAGCGCTGGGCGTGGAAAGCAACCTCACCTCGACAACGGGAGACGTGTGGGTGGCTAAAGAGGATGGCTACGTTGTCAAAATGCTCTTTACCGTCGAGGGTGAAGATATTGCCGATCAAGATGATGCCGGCAATGAGATTTTGACTAACATCGCTTTCTCTTGGCAGTTCGAAATCACCGATACCAACAACCTCGACGGCATCGAACTGCCCGAGGGTGCGCCGCAGCCTGGCGCCGTAGACATTCCGGGCTTTGCCCCCGGTGAATTCCCGCTACCCCCAGACACGAAGCTGGAAGGGGGATTTGCCGGCATCTTCACCTTTAACAGTGGCCTGAGCGAGACAGAAGTCAACGACTTCCTTGACAGCGAAATGACTGCTTTGGGCTGGAGCAAGGAGGGTGATTTCCTACCTATGTGGACCAAAGATGATGTGTCGCTGACGATCATGGTTTCACCTGTGGATGGCGGCGGCGCTACCATTCTCGTTATGAGCGAAAGCGGTTCTTAAGTCACGTTCTACGATCACTATCGGCCCCGCCTGCAACGGCGGGGCTTTTTCTTTCGGTTCGCTACGAGCAGATAATGCCATTACCATTGGCAGCTTTGAACTTCGAACTTGGAACTTGGAACTCCAAACTGAGGTTACGTATCGAATTGGAATGTCAAGGCCCATCGCCATGTGCTGGACGAATACCCGCTTGCGAATTAGAATAACAGCATCTTCTAGTTGGTTCAGCTCCAAATAAAGATCCCTTTACACCGGAGACAGCATGATCGCTGTACGTAAACTGGATACCACAAAAAAGCAGGATGTCAAGACCTGGGTAGAGTTTCCCCATCAGTTGTACAAAGACGATCCCCTATGGGTTCCGCAAATGATGGATGAGGCAAAGGATCAACTCGACCGCAAGAACTTCCCCTTCTATGTACATTCACATGCTGATTTCTTCATGGCCTTCAAGGATGACAGACCGGCAGCCAGAATCGCCGTCCTGGACAACACACGTTACAACGAGATCCGCAATGAACGCACCGCCCTCTTCACCCTGTTCGAGACCATTGACGATTTCGAGGTGGCGGAAGCGCTATTCAAAGCCACCTTCGAATGGTGCCAAAACCGGGATCTGGATAACATCGTCGGTCCCAAGGGTTTTTTACCGGCTGATGGTATGGGTTTGCTGATGGAGGGCTTTGAGCGCCCCCCGGCCATTGGCATTGCCTACAACCCTCCCTATTATCATGATTTCATGACCCGCCTGGGATTTGAACGCGAGACTGATTTTCTGTCGGGCTGGCTGCCTCGTTCGCATCCAGTAGACGAACGGGTCTTTAGAATCGCAGAAATGGTGCGCAAACGCTACGGATTTGAATTCGTAAGACTAAAGTCCAAAAAAGAACTCAAAAAAATCGCTCCGAAGGTCATCGAAACATACAATGCCGCTTTTGTCGAAAACTGGGAATACGTGCCTTTCACACCAGAAGAGGCGAAATATGTAACAAAACGCTTCCTCGATATCATCATACCGGAATTGGCGATCTTAGTACAAAAAGATGGAGAGATCGTCGGTTTTGTGCTGATCTATCCTGATATCTCCAACGCCATCCGCCGTACCAAAGGCCGGTTATTCCCCTTTGGCTGGTATTACTTATTGCGCGAATTCAAGGTAACCAAGTGGGTCAATGGCAACGGCGCCGGAATTTTGCCAAAGTATCAAGGGCGGGGAGTTGATGCCATGTTGATCGCGGAAATGGCACGAACGCTAAAAAACAGCCGATTCGACTATGCCGAGATGGTACAGATCGATGAAGGAAATGACAAAATGCAACGTGAGATGAACAGGTTGGGAGTGACGTTTGACAAGCGCCATCGCATCTACCATCGTGTTGTGACTTTTTGGTAGAGCATTTCGTCAAATTACCCCTTGACAAATGTAATTTTATACACTATACTAACATGTAATTACAAGATTACAGTATGACAAGATTACAGTATGACAAGATTACAGTATGACAAGATTACAGTATGACAAGATTACAGTATGACATGTTCGCATGGAGCGACGAGTCATGGTCATCAACTTCAGCAGCCCTATTCCATATTATGTGCAACTCAATGATGCCCTGCGAACTGAAATCGACACCGGGACGTGGCAGCCAGGGGACCGGCTTCCGGGTGAACACGAACTCTGCGACAGGTACGGGATCAGCAGAACTGTCGTACGCCAGGCCCTGCGGGAGTTAGAACTCGAGGGATATATCTATCGTAGAAAAGGGAAGGGCTCCTTTGTGGCAGAGCTGAAAATCAGCGAGAATCTAGCCCAAAGGCTATTAGGGTTTCATCAGGATATGATTGAGCGGGGCTTGACACCCAATTCACAGGTTCTCAGCAGTGAAATCGAATCGGCAGGTATCAAAGTAGCCGAATATCTTGAAATTGAAGTGGGCACCCCCGTGATCGCAATCGAGCGGCTGCGGCTTGTGAATGATGAGCCCAGGATTCTGGTCAGTAGCTATCTACCCTACGAATTGTGTCCGGGCCTCGAGAAGCTCGATCTGACAGACGTTTCGCTGTATGCCATACTCGAAGAACACTTTCATTTATTCATTGCCCGGGGCCGGCGATACATCGAATCGGTGCTTGCCGACGAACGAGAAGCTGGCCTGATGCAGATTGAAAGCTGTTCACCATTGATGTTGGTGAACAGTATTAGCTATCGCGCAGATGGCAAACCGATCGAGTTCTACCATGCTGTACATCGTGGAGATCGATCTCGTTTTGAGATTGAGCTAGTTCGCATTCAAGAACAGGGCCCGGTTCGCAAAACACTCTGGTCCAGTGCAGCAAACTTGCCTCTCAGCAACCCACAAGCTCGGACGAAATGAGTTCATATCACTGACAACATGTTGACCTTTCTTCCGATATCCAGTTGTTTCATCCCGTCATAGGAGGTGGCGCCTTACCTAAACTCAAACGTTTTTCAAGTCACTACGTCATTCAAATCTACGTCTTTTAAACCACTCACTCAGTTTTATTCATCCGACTTGCCCTCGTGGGCAAAACCAGCTAGGAGAAGATCATGAGAACCTTTAAGATGTTAACCCTACTCATCTCCGTACTGATTCTAAGTGCGCTCGTAAGCGCCTGTGGCGGTGGTGGCTATGAAGAAGCCGCCTCCGGCTCTGGCGAAGGCAGTTATAAAGCGGCTATCGTGACAGATACCGCCGGCCTGGGAGATCAGTCCTTCAACGACTCGGCCAATGCAGGATTGGAACAGGCAAAGGCAGAACTGGGTATCGAAGGCCAGGTTTACGAAACCGCTCAACCCTCGGACTACGAACCAAGCCTGTCACAAGCCCCCTCACAGGGCGCCGACCTCACTTTTGCCATCGGCTTTTTGATGACGGACGCCCTCGACAATGTCGTGGCTTCGAACACGAGTGATCAGTTCGCCATCATCGACTCGGTGGTCGATGCTCCCAACGTAGCATCCTTGAATTTCAAAGAAGAAGAGGGATCCTTCCTAGTCGGCGTGGTCGCCGGCTTGATGACCGAGTCGGACAAAATCGGCTTCATTGGTGGCTTGGAAGTGCCCCTCATTACAAAATTCGAGGTGGGATTCCGGGCCGGTGTACAGACTGTAAACCCCGATGCCGAAGTCCTCGTCACTTATGCCGGTGATTTCGGCGACCCGGGCAAGGGCAAAGAGATCGCACTCAGCCAGTATGCTGAAGGCGCCGATGTGATTTTCCATGCCTCAGGCGGGACTGGCTTGGGTATGTTCCAGGCGGCCGTAGAAAAAGGCCCTGGCCATTGGGCCATCGGCGTCGATTCGGACCAATACAGTCTGGCGCCGGACAACACGCTCACCTCGATGATGAAGCGTGTCGATGTGGCAGTCTTCGAGACGATCAAAGCTGCCAAAGAGGGTAATTTCGAAGCCGGGACCGCTATCTTCGGATTGAAAGAAGATGGTGTAGGTCTGGCCCCAACCACCAGCAATAACACCCCACAAGAGGTGATCGACAGGGCCAACGAGTTGCGCCAGAGCATCATCGACGGCGAGTTCACAGTACCAACCACAGAGGAAGAATACGCTAGCTGGAGCCCTCCCCAATAGCATGTCACCCCACGAGCGCAGGTCATAGCCTGCGCTCGTGGCATTTTAGTATTTGTCCATTCGCTCATGACTGCCCCTGGAGGCAAGCGTATGAATGACAAAGTACCTGTCATTGAAATGCGGGATGTGACGAAAGTCTTTCCCGGAGTCATTGCCAATGACCACATCAATCTGGCCGCCTACGAAGGTGAAGTGCTGGGCTTGTTAGGCGAAAACGGCGCCGGGAAAAGCGTCTTGATGAGCCAGCTCTACGGCCTCTACGAGCCAACAGAAGGTCAGATTCTCGTACGAGGTGAACCGGTTGATATCACGGGCCCCAGTGTCGCAATCGAACTGGGTATCGGCATGGTTCACCAACACTTCATGTTGGTCCCACCCTTTACCGTTGCCGAAAACATCGTCCTGGGTTCCGAGCCCCGTACCAATCGAGGGACACTGGATATGGCCAAAGCCGCCAAGGAGATAACCGAGCTTTCGGAAAAATATGGCCTTGAAGTGGACCCAAACGCCAGGATCGAGGATATCTCGGTAGGCATGGCCCAACGGGTCGAGATTCTCAAGACCATGTATCGGGGTGCGCGAGTCTTGATATTGGATGAGCCCACCGCCGTACTGACACCGCAAGAGATCCAAGGCCTGTTCGATATCATGCGCTCTTTGACTGACGCCGGATTCCCGGTGATCTTTATCTCGCACAAGCTCAAGGAACTGATGGAGATCTGCGACCGGGTGACCGTTATCCGCCGGGGTAAAATGATCGGCACCATCGACATCGAAGAGGCATCGCCAGAAATCCTCGCCAGCATGATGGTGGGGCGTGACGTGGTGCTGGAAGTGGAAAAAGATCCCGGACATCCCCAAGATCTTGTATTAACCGTCGACAACGTGCGTGCTACCGATGATAATGATCACCCGGTGCTCAATGGCGTTTCGCTTCAGGTGCGGGCGGGTGAGATAGTAGGCATCGCCGGTGTTGCGGGCAATGGCCAATCCGAACTGATCGAATGCATCACCGGATTACACAAGGTCAAGGCAGGCGAGATTCGCCTGCAAGGCGATGTAATCACCAATCATCAGCCCAAGCAAATCACGGCTGCTGGCATTTCGACCATCCCCGAAGATCGCCACCATCGTGGCCTGATCTTAGACTACAGCATCGCTGACAATGGTGTGTTGGGCTCACACGATCAAGCACCCTTTGCCCGTTGGATTATGCGCGTTTTTCCTGAGATCAGATCTTACGCCGATAACCTTATCGTCGAGTTCGATGTGCGAACGCCCGGCCAGGATGTACTGGTCAAGAACCTGTCTGGGGGCAATCAACAGAAGGTGATCATCGCCCGAGAATTGAGCCGTGATCCCACCCTTTTGATCGCAGCCCAACCCACGCGAGGCGTCGATGTAGGCGCCATCGAGTTCATACACAAACGGATCATCGAACAGCGAGACGCGGGCCGGGCCGTGTTGCTGATCTCCAACGAACTGGACGAAGTAATGGGACTCAGTGACCGCATTCTGGTCATGTTCCACGGCGAAATCGTCGGCGAGATGGCTGCCGAGGATGCAACTGAAGATGAGTTGGGCCTGTACATGGCCGGGGTGAAGCGTAACACGCCACCCCAAGGAGAGTCGACCCCATGACTGCATCAGACGAAACTACGACTCTGAGCCGAAAGGAGCGTTTTCTGAGCGCTGTCGTACCCGGATTGCGAGGCCTGTTGTTACCGGGTGGCGCCATCCTTATGGCGTTGCTGGTAGGCGCTATCTTTATCTTGATTATCGGTAAGAATCCTATCGAGGCTTACGTAGCCCTATTACAAGGCGCCTTCGGCGATCTCTTCTCGCTTGGTGAAACACTGGAAGCGACCACCCCCTTGATCTTTACCGGACTGGCTGTGGCATTCGCCTTCCGGGCCAAGATGTTCAACATCGGCGCCGAGGGTCAATTCTTGATGGGTGCTTTGGCCGGTGCATGGGTAGGCATCAACCTACAACTCCCCGGTGTCATCCATGTGATCTTGACACTACTGGCCGGGTTCATCGCCGGTGGTCTCTGGGGCGGCATCGCCGGAGGGCTAAAAGCAACACGGGGCGTCAACGAAGTGATCAGCACGATCATGCTGAACTTCATCGCCATCCTATTTATCAGTTGGATCGTCACGGGTCCGATGAAAGAGGCTTCGGCCCTGGATATACCTCAGACTGCCAAAGTGTTGGAGACCGCCCGTCTGGCTAAAATCCTGCCCCCCTCTCGACTCTCGGCCGGCATCCTCGTCGCCCTTATCTCCGCCGCTGTGATCTGGTGGTTGCTATGGAAGACGACGGTCGGATACGAAGTCAGAGGTGTTGGACTCAACAGATTTGCTTCTGAGTACGCCGGTATCAAACCCAATCGCACCATGTTTACCTCGATGGTCATTAGTGGTGGACTGGCCGGTCTGGGCGGCGCCGTGATTATCAGTGGCTTATTCCTTAGATATCAGCATGGCTTCGAGCCAGGATATGGTTTTACCGCCATCGCCGTGGCATTGGTAGGGGGTAACAGCCCACCTGGCGTGGTGGCCGCTGCATTCCTCTTTGCGGTCCTCAATCAGGGCGCAAGGGGCATGCAAAACGTGGCCGGCGTGCCACAAGATACAGTGCTCATCATTCAAGCCCTGGTGATCTTCTTCGTCGCTGCTCCCCAGATCGTACGTGCAGTTCCCGAGTGGCTGGAAAAGAGACGTACAAAGGCACAGGCCGCCGCCGAGGGTGCGCAACTGGAAGGAGGAAAAGCATAGTGGATACTTTCCTATCGATTTTCAGCGTAGCTTTATTTGCCGCGACCCTACGTGCCGCAACACCTCTGATCCTGGCGGCCTTGGGTGGTATCTTCTCCGAACGCGCAGGCATCGTCAACATTGCCCTGGAAGGGATCATGCTAGTCGGAGCCTTTTTCGCCATGGTCGTCAGTTTCTACGCTGCCAAGGCAGGCATGCCTCCCGCACTCAGCGCCTGGTTAGGTGTGCTGGCTGCCATCATCGCCGGATTCCTGATCTCGATGATCCACGCCGTGGTCTCCATTCGCTACCGAGCGGATCAGATCGTCAGCGGCGTTGCCATCAACATCCTCGCTCTGGGACTGACCGGATTCCTGCTACAGCTCATCTTCAATACTTCCGGCAACTCCCCTTCCGTTCCCAACTTAGGCAGCGCCAGTATTCCCATCCTGTCGAGTATTCCCATTCTGGGTGATATCTTCTTCAATCAGCCGCCCTTTGTGTGGATAGCTTTGATTGCGGTGCCTGTCTCGGCGTTCGTGCTCTTTCGCACACCCTTGGGTTTACGATTGCGCTCCGTTGGCGAGCACCCGCACGCGGCCGATACGGTTGGCATCGATGTGTTCAAGTTACGCTATTTGGGCGTTGCCCTGAGTGGCGTGCTGGCCGGTGTGGCCGGCGCCTACCTTTCCATAGGCCAACTCAACATTTTCACCGAAAACATGACTGCCGGACGAGGTTTCATTGCTTTGGCCGCCGTCATCTTCGGCAAGTGGAATCCCTGGGGCGCGTTTGGCGCTTGCCTGCTCTTCGGCTTTGCCGATGCTATCCAGATCTCGTTACAGAACGCTGGCGTCAATATCCCCAGTGAGTTCCTGCTCATGCTACCCTACTTGCTGACGTTGATCGCGCTGGCAGGGTTCATCGGCAAATCGAATCCGCCGGCCGCTGTTGGAGTGCCTTATGAAAAATAAACGAACAGTCGGCAGTTCCATGGTTCAGGGAGGCGAATAATATGGCAGTCAATCGCGTCATCGTCATTGTGCTCGACAGCGTCGGCATTGGCGAAGCCCCTGACGCCGCAGCCTTCGGTGACGTGGGAACGCATACCCTGGGCAACACGGCCCGAGTCGTCGGCGGCTTACAAGTTCCCCACATGGAAGGGATGGGCTTAGCGAACATCGCCATCCTGCAGGGTGTTGTGCCCCAACTAAGGCCCACCGCCTGCTACGGCAAGATGGCGGAAACTTCAGCCGGTAAGGACACATCGACGGGCCATTGGGAACTGATGGGCATTCATCTCGACGGCGCTTTCCCGGTCTACCCCAATGGCTTCCCCCCCGAGGTCATGGACCGTTTTGAGGCAGAGATCGGACGGGGTTGGCTGGCCAATTATCCAGCCTCCGGCACAGTCATCCTCGATGAATTGGGCGCAGAGCACATGCGCACCGGCAAGCCCATCGTCTATACCTCGGGCGATAGCGTTTTTCAGATCGCCGCCCATGAAGCCATCATCCCGGTTGACGAACTTTACAGGATATGCCGCATTGCTCGTGAGATCTTGCGGGGCGAGCACGAGGTCAGCCGCGTGATCGCTCGACCTTTTGTCGGTAGCCCGGGCAGTTTCAAGCGCACCGCCAACCGCCATGATTTCTCGGTCCTACCGCCCCAACCCACCGTGCTGGATGCACTGAAAGATGCCGGCCTCATGGTCTATGCAGTCGGTAAAATCGAGGACATCTTCGCTGGGCAAGGTATCACGGACGCTATCCACACCAAGAGCAATATGGATGGTGTGGATAAAACCAAGCAGGCTATACGTGAGCGTCGAGATCGAGGGCTGATCTTCACCAATCTGGTGGATTTCGATGCCAAATTCGGGCATCGCAACAATCCACAGGGTTACGCCGACAGCCTTGCCGAATTCGACCGGCGGCTTCCCGAGATTTTAGGGGAGTTGGCCGAGAATGATGTGCTGATTCTAACAGCCGATCATGGTAACGACCCCACCACGCCGGGCACCGACCACTCGCGTGAGTACGTTCCCATTCTGATTTGTGGTGATCTCGTGCGCTCGGGTGTCAATATCGGGGTGCGAGATACGTTCGCCGATCTGGCAGCCACCATCGCCGACATGCTGCAGGTGCAAGCACCGCCGCATGGCGCCAGCTTCAAATCGTTGATCTTGAGGGAGTACCAACAATGAGTGAAACCACCGAGAGAATCTCCAAAGCACGAGAACACATTCAGACTCGAATGAAAATCGAGCCGCAGATCGCCATTATTCTGGGCTCGGGCCTGGGTGGATTAATCGACGACGTACAGATCGATGCGGTATTTCCTTACAGTGAGATCCCCGATTTTCCAATCTCGACCGTCGAAGGCCATGCCGGGCAACTTGCCTTGGGCACCCTGGCAGACAAAGCGGTGGTGGTTATGCAAGGGCGCTTTCATTATTACGAAGGCTATCCGATGTCATCGGTCATTTTCCCGGTGCGGGTAATGCGGGCGTTGGGGGCCGGTACCCTGGTCGTTACCAATGCTGCCGGCGGGCTCAACCCCAGCTTCGATCCCGGCGATGTCATGCTCATCACCGACCATATCAACACCATGGGCGCCAACCCCCTGATCGGGTCGAACGACACCGCAATCGGCCCCCGCTTTCCTGACCTGACGCGAGCCTACGATCCTGACTTACAAGGCATTGTGCAAAGCGTGGCCGAGCGAGAAGAGATACCACTGCAACAAGGTGTTTACGTAGCCTGGTCCGGCCCGAGTTACGAAACTCGGGCTGAACGCCGCTATTTGCGGCTGATCGGCGGCGACGCTGTGGGCATGTCCACGGTCCCTGAAGTCATTGCCGCCAATCACGCCGGTATGAAGGTGATCGGGCTCTCGGCCATCACCAACAAGGCCACGGGTGACCCTGACCAACAACCGGACAGTCATGAGGAAGTTGTGGCCATGGCCAAAGTGGCCGGAGAAAAACTGGTGCGCTTGGTCCGCAACGCCATTCGTGAGATGTAATCAACCTGGAGGACAAAGGTAAATATGGCAGTTATTACGATTTCCCGAGAAAGTGGCGCCCGTGGCAGTGAGATCGGGCGTCTCTTAGCCAAAAGCCTGGGATACAGGTATGTTGGGCGCGAAGCGATCCATGAAATATGCACGGAATATGGTGTGAGACAGGATGAATTCGAACACCTGTATGAACATGCACCAGGACTCTTCGAACGCTATGACCATCGCAACCGCGAGATCGTGCAGATGATCACGCACATTCTTCAAAGCCTGGCTCGGCGCGACAGTATGGTCATCGTCAGTCGTGACGGCTTCGATGCCCTGCATGATGTCGCAGATGTACTGCACGTGCGTATCACCGCCAGGCCTGAGTTGCGTGCAAAACGTATCCAACAAGATCATGACCTTAAGCCGAAAGAAGCTGAGGCCATGCTAGATCGTCTCGACAAAGAACGAAGCAAGTATGTCAGCGCTTTTCATGGCCTGGATTGGGCAGACGCCGCATTGTATGACCTGTGTGTGAACACCGGAAAAATAAACACCGAGCAAGCAAGAGACCTGATTCTGCAAGCGCTTGCATATCTCGAACAAGGTGTTGATCCCGAACGTGCCCGTGCGTCCGACCTCGAGACTGATCTCATCCTTGAAAGAGCCATCGACGAAGCGTTCAACTTCATCGATACGATCTCCAAGGATGCCTAACGCCTTACGTAGATTGACATTCTACGGCTAAGGAACTAGCAATTGTTCCCAGACTGCGCTGAGAAAATGAGGCCCCATTGGGGCAGGTAGCAAGTAGCAGGTCGCAGGTGCGAGTGCGGTTGCAGACACGGTTGAACTTGCCACTTGCAAACCTACCACTTGCCACAAACATCGAC
>JAAENG010000059.1 GCA_024224665.1 Chloroflexota bacterium
CCAAGTGGCCTGATTTCGGCTCGATTATCCAATTGTAAAGGTTCGATTTCAACTCGACTCACGTCGAGCTGGGTTAAGCTTTGTCAAAAGTCCAATTAGGAGACGAGCACATGAGCAAAGTTTGACTACTACCACCCATTCAGGCAGTACACACAACTTAAAGGAGAGCACCTCATGAAGAAACAGATTTATCAAAAAGCTGCACTCGGTTCGTTGCTCAATGATGCCAAGGTCATGGATGACATCAGGGAAATGGCTGCGACCGGCAATTTGGCCGGCGTCACAAGTGTGGCATCGTTCGAAGGCGCACTAGAGGGTGCACCCACCGGTGCTGAGGCTGCGGTCGAAAGCATGGCAGCCGCTCCACCTCGGCCTGGAGAATTCGATATCCTCGAGGCTATCGTCTTGACGACAGGGCGGCCGCCATTGCTGGTAAAGGACGACACCTATACTGAGCCTGAAAGCGCAACCTGGCGCGATCGCCTTACACCTCATCGCCAGAAGATCGACGAAGCCATCCGTTCTGTTGCTCGCGTAGAGATCCTGAATCACCCCAGCCGTAGCTACTTGGGCACCGCCTGGATGATCAGCGAAGACATCATGGTCACCAACCGCCATGTCGCCAACCTGTTTGCCCGTAATTTCCTGGGTAAGGTCATGATCCGCACCAACCCCTTCGGCGATCTATTCCAGACACAAGTTGATTTCAAGCAAGAGTATGAACAGAAAGACGATCCCTTCGAGGTTCCCATTAAAGAGGTCATCTACATCGAAAACGATCTGCCATTCCGGCCAGGCCCAGATCTTGCATTTGTGCGTGTCGAAAAGGTGGATGGGCTGCCGAAACCAATTCCACTTTCTCCACATCCTGTCGTGGCAGAGGAATTTGTGGCCGCAATCGGCTATCCTGCCCGCGACATCCGTAACGACTCGTCGACCATGGATGATATTTTCGAGGGAATTTACCAAGTCAAACGTTTCTCCCCTGGACAGGTATCCAATGTTGAGGATGACGCCTTTGTCTTTAATCATGATTGTACGACATTAGGTGGGAATTCGGGCTCGCTGGTGTTGAGGATCCCCACTGGCGAGGCCATTGGCTTGCATTTCGCCGGCGCCTTTCTTGAAAACAACTTCGCCGTACAAGCGAGCACACTTGTCGATAGGCTGGAGCGCCACGATCGAGGTGTGCTGTTTCCTGTGCCAGATCTATCAGGAATAGCAGGAGCGCCCGTCGAAGCTGCTCCTGACGCCAGTTCACTACGAAGACGTAAGGGATATGAAAGCGATTTCCTCGGTTTTGAACTAGAACTCCCAGGCGTATTGCCATCACTCGAGCCTGAGCTCGCCCCCTTGAAGGATAGTGACAAGACCGAGCTAAAGTATACCCACTTCTCGGTGGTCATGCATAAAACACGGCGTGTCGCTCTCCTTACCGCTGTCAACATCGATGGAGGCCAATGGCGTCATATCCCACGCGGCAATGATCGCTGGTATTACGACCCGCGCATGGATGAAGCGTATCAGTTAGGCAACGAACTCTACAAGCATAACAAGCTGCAACGGGGACATTTGGTACGACGTCTTGATCCCTCTTGGGGACATCAGCGCTCTGTCGCCGAGAAAGCTATCGAGGATACCTTTTTCTGGACAAACTGCACCCCACAGCATGAGGCCTTCAATCCCCGTTCATGGCTCGACCTGGAGAGATATGTCCTCGACAATGCCATTGCCTCAGATCTGAAACTATCGGTCTTCACCGGTCCCATATTCCGAGACACCGATAAAACCTATCGTGGCGCCCAAATACCACAAGATTACTGGAAGGTGTTAGTTACATTGCGCAGCGACACAGGCCAGTTGTCGGTTACATCCTACATTCTCAGCCAATCTGAATTCATGGACGATCTGGAATTCCTCTATGGTGAATACAAAACCTACCAGGTTCCTCTGCAAAAGATCATCGACCTGACGCAGATTGATTTCGGATATTTGCAACCGTTCGACGCTCTGGGCCGCATCGAAGCGCTGCCGTATATCACTGTCTCCAATGTTGCGGATATCGTTTACTAGCCCCCCCGCTTTTACTCACCCTAATAGACCCGAATGTCCGGTTCGGCGGCAATGGCCGCGTACCAGAAAGTTGTTTTCGTGGGTAAAGGCGTCAACTGCGCCCCGACCAGTGGACCGGAAAGCGCCCGCCCGGCCAGATTCCACACGCTGCCTGTCTCCTGATCGACAAACTGGCCATCGCGCACGACGATGGTGAGCAGCCGGTCGTCGTGCAGGGGAATAAAGACACCGCCACCTGCCGTGCTGCCATCCAGCAATACGACGACCTGCTGTTCGCCGACGGTATCCGGCCAGGCGCGCAAGCCACTTTCTACCGGCGGGTATGCCCGAGCGTCATCGTTCACTCGCACCACCAGCACCTTTGCCCCGGCCCGCAAGCGGTCATCCTGCGTCGCTGCGCTGACCGGAAAGACAAAGCGCCCCGCGTTGACGGCGCTATCGAACCCTAGAAAGGGGTCTCTACCGTAGTCGCGCCTAAAACCGGTGTCGGGAGATAGCACAAGAGTTTCGGGATACAGCTGACGCCATCCGCACCAGGACATGGTCTGGCTTGGCAGCAATGTCAGACGTTGACCCGTCGAGGACCCTACGTGGGCGCATCAAAGGCTATGGCCTCGCACTGCGTGGACAGGACAAAACCTTCTTTGTGAAGTATGTCCGCGGAAATGTTGATTATGGCGAGAACGACCTGGTCGACAACGGAGACGGCACTATCAGCGACAGCGCCAAAGAACTGATGTGGGCGCAGAGTGACAGCGGCGCAGGGCTGAACTGGGAACAAGCCCTGGCCTGGGTGGAGCAGGGGAATGCCGAAAATTACCTGGGCTACGACGATTGGCGTCTGCCGGATGCCAAGGAGTTGCAGAGCATTGTGGATTACAGCCGTTCGCCCGCTACCAGCAGTTCCGCCGCTATCGATCCTTTGTTTACTGCCATCAGCATCACCAACGAAGCGGGCAAAAGCGACTACCCCGCCTACTGGAGCAGTACCACCCACGCCAATTTGTGTGAGATACAGTTAGTATGTCATGAGAACCCCCTTTGTCAACTCTCGTAGTAACTTTTGCGCTACTGTGAAAAAATCGATCAATTGAAGTTATTGCTGTCGCCAAAATGCCGTGAATTCGCCAAATCCTAGCCTTCTATTGAGCTTGAAGGCCCTATTTTTGACAGAATGGCATCAATTTTTGTAGTAAGATCGGACTCTTGCGGG
>JAAENG010000060.1 GCA_024224665.1 Chloroflexota bacterium
ATGGACATAGGATCGCAAGTGACTGATCTAATCGGGAAAACGGATTTCGATCAGCCGTAATACGCGCTCCATGTAGGCCACACCTTTGGGTAGGCTAAGAATAGGAGAGCCGGTCTGCATCGCCAAAGTTTGCAGAACACCAGGATCATCGGATGCCTCCGCCAGGGTAAGGGCAGCCTCCAAATTGGTCTGTGCTTGCTCTAAATCGGTATGATGGAGACCCATCCAGGCCAAAGATATATGTAAATGAATTCGGCTGCTGGGCGAAATGGGACAAGTCAGGGCTTGCTCAATCAACGGAGCAACCGGTTCAAAGTTACCTTGGATCTGATGCACAATGGAGAGTTGAACCATTGTCTCTCCTCGGCCTGTGTTATCACCGTTTGCTTCAAAGCCAGACAAAGCTCCTTGCAGCAGGCGTTGGGCCTCGCTGAATTGTCCTTGTCCCCAGACGCATACGGCCAAGTAATAGATGAGCCAGGGATGGGACATCTGGACAGTCGTTGGCAAAGTTCGGATCCAACCCTGTAATCTATCCAACAAACCTTGACTGTAGATGCTTTCAGCAATCTGCTCGATGACTTGAGCGGCTGCTTCCCACTGCTCTGCGGCCAAGTAATGGGCAATCATCTGGGCCGGGATGGTATGGGCCTCGGCGGCGCGGCGATGTAACTCACCTAATTGGTCTGGTTGCTCTCGAGCCAATTGCCGCCGCAAGAATTCGACAAAGAGCGCATGGTAGCGGTAGATGGGGCTAGAGGCCAACGCCACATCGTCAACAGCAACGACAAAGAGGTGACGTCGATATACCTCTTCCAAAATAATGGCGGCATCAGGTTGGCCGGTGACAGCCTGACACAATTCGGGCGTCAACTCAGACAGGATGGACGTTTCCAAAAGAAATCTCCGCAGAACAGGAGGTTGGCGGTTGAGAACCTCTTCAGCCAATAGATCGAAGACGTGAAGATTAGCCTGCATCTTGCGGGTGATGAGAGTGGCGTGTTGGCTGGAGGCGGGTAGTTGGACCAATGAGGTGGTCAGCAGACGCAAACCGGCAACCCAGCCTTCGGTGCTTGTTTGGAGGGTTCGCAAATCCTGGCTGGAGAGGCCAAGCTCCAGTTGGCCGTTCAACAAATCGTCCATCTCCTTCAGGGTGAAGCGTAAGTCTGGGGGACCCAATTCTGCCAGTTGGCCTCGGGCACGTAAGCGGGCCAAAGCGAGAGGTGGATCGACGCGGGTGGTGGCGATTAGGCGCATTTGTCCAGGCAGTCGCTCTAGTAAATAATCGAGGGCCTGCAGGATGGTCGGGTCGGTGATAAGATGTAAGTCATCCAAGATCAAGACGAACGGGTCGGGTAGGGTTTCTAAAATGTCGTTGATTAACATACTCATAACCCGTTTGGCATCCAAATTGGGTGTAGCCTGATTACCAAGCAGGGGCTGGATGGTACGACCACAAGCAGGGTTGAGTCGTTGTAAGGCCGCTATGAGGGCCACGAAAAAAACGGTCGGGTTGTTGTCTTCTTCATCTAAAGCAAGCCAAGTGAAAGTCAAATCGGTAGCAGTATGGGCCAGGCTGGTTGCCAGCGTTGTTTTGCCATAACCAGCTGGTGCAGAGATTAGCGTCAAGCGATGTGAGGCCACGGCCTGGTGCAATAGGCCCAATAGTCGTTGACGGGGGACGATGTCTTCACGCAGGCGCGGGCGTTGTAGCTTGGTTTGTGCTAGCCAATGGTCTTGTGGCAGTGATTGACTTTCCACTCAACTATCTCCGAAAATAAGAAGCCCAAAATTGGATCCATGGTGATCAAGACGTTTTTCATAGCCCTCTATTTTATCTGCATTCGACTTTTGGGCAACATCCAACTTGGACTGAGCCCGCTAACGAATTAAGGATTCATGTGGCGGCATGGAACCGATCATAGTTAGCAGCGAGCCCGACATCAGCGACGACAGCTATGCCAATAACAAAAGGAGGCGCCGACACATTATGCCTATAGTTGTGACTCGGTTACCAGAGCATACTCAAATTACCAAGGCACAGCAACTCACTCCTTGAGCACACCGTATCAATGAATCTGCTAGCATAGTGATTACCGTCATCAAACCACGGTCTGCAAGGCAGAGATGCCTCTAAATCACCACTCTCGTTTCAACTCGTTTCTGAGTGACCCGTTAAACGCCTGGCTACGAATCCAATAACCCCACGATCTCCACCACCGTCTCCCAATCCAGTAGGCAAACCTTATGACATGAAGATCCCTGTCTGTGCAGGCATCATCAACAGACAAGTATCGAAACGTTGCCTATCGCTTGAGTTAGCTGAATTACGTTGCAAAAAGTGTATCTGACCAGTTCAGAAGTCTCGCTTATTCTATACGATTTTCTATCCTATAGGTGCTGACAACTTATAGCGCCCAAAACAGATAGCCGCATCTAGTCCAAATGGATTAGGCGCATCATTCCTACGTCAACTGCCTTGTCGTTGGCGCGACACCTATTGCGATTGCACCCACCTGTGACAATGGCGTGCTACGGTTCTTGTATCGGGACTGTTGCTTGAGTCTTTACGAAATCTAGCGCTCTCGAGAACCCATCAAACAGGCTACATCAGTCCCTTGTGCTGTCACTTATGGTCATCTTCGAATCAACAGTCTGGTCAGCAATTGGAATCAACAAGATATCTTGCCAAGACTGATCGGTTCAATCCTTGAGGGTTAGGGGCAGGTACAACTGTGATGATCTCTCCGGTCGGTAGAGAGAGCCACCCAGCGCTTGTCCATCCATGTATTGCTCTACCATAATTTCGGGCAAGCTTTCTTCAGAGGATACCACTTCCAAACCGAGGACACTCTGCTGGTTGCCCCTAAGAGGAACCCGTTCTATCATGGCTTCAATGCTAGCACCACCAGGCCCTGATCCCTGCAAGGTCAGTTGTATTGTGTTCGTGCCGGGCAGGATCACACCACCACGTACTTCTCCTCCGGCCTGCTGCCAAGCATCGAAAAGAGCGGGGTCGCTGAAGGTTACCGAACTGTTACCACTTTGGCCAAGATTTGTGCCCGTAAATGTTACATCACTATAAGCGGAGGAGGATCTGGGGTTGTTGATAATGATTGGGTTGTCGTGTTCCGATTGTTCGGGATCGAGCACCTGTACGTTTTTCTGACACAGGTTGTTATCGAAGGGAACTAATCCCTCATATTGGACGGGATCTTGGGGATGACGAATCCGAATGAGAAAACATGTGTGCCCGGTCTGAGAGGCCACCCACGACGTTGACGCGACAGATGTGGCTCCTGGTCCGATTGTGCCCATGGAGATAGTATCAATGTAGGACCAACCTCCAGGCCAAGGAATAGAGGCTGCCCCCGGAGCCTTGTAGACATCGGCCTGGGTATTCTGCATGGCGACATTGCCACGGTTACGGACGCGCACGTAGATGAAGTTCATTTGACCGGCTTGAGGATTTTCATGCTGGCTCAGACCATCGTCTTGCTGTCGCACCCAAACATCATCGCTGGCCCACCAGGCTTCACCATTGGGATTCGATGGCACCAGACCGATGTCGCCGAGGTGGTCTTTACAGTATAAATCATGAAGTTGCGGCTTGACAGTTACGCAGGCAGGGGGGTAGGTTAGGGTAGCTGGGTTATTATTCGAATTTGTATAGTCAGCCCATGTCGACGTATTCAAACAGCGTTCTCCGGCCGGTGCTGTGTCAGGAATCCTCACCCTGTATCCAAAGGTTTTTGTTTCATCTCGAGCAATGACTGGCGTCTCCCACGTGATGGTGTTTCCGGCGACAGTGACAGGAAGTAAAGATCCAAAGAAGGAGTTTGGTATCAGAATGGCATTGGGGCTGACGATATCTGTCAATCGTACATCAGTTGCCGGCATCCTCACCAGCGATCCGGCGATCTGATTGTAGATACTGCCGAGCGCGCTGCTATCTGGAGCATAGTAATAATCGCCAGTCGAAGAAGCGAGACCGCGCAGCTCGGCCTCGTCTACCTCATTGCCCAAACCAATGACGATGATACGCGTGCCCTTGGCCTTTGCGGCATCGGCAGACGGTTGAGGGCTCGAACTTGATGGCTCATTATGTTTGCCGTCGCTAAGTACGATGATAATAGATTGGTTAAGCAAGCTGTGTCGGCCACTTTCTAGCTCAAGTTGCGCTTGGTCGATACCTGCGGAGATACTGGTACGGCCATCGGCAGATAAAGCTTCGATGGCAGAGCGCATCGCACCTGCACTGCGCGTCAATGTTTGATCAAGGCGCGCCGTACTGGAATAGGAAACGAGACCGACCTGATCGCCGTCAGGGCTGAGGTCCAGACGATCGATAAATGCTTTGGCAGAGTTTTTCGCGTCACCAATGGGTTGATAATCATTAATAGCTGAGTCCCAACCATCATTATCCATCGAACCAGACCGGTCGATCACGAGCATGACGTCAGCATGACGTTCACTCGCCGGACAGTTGCCCTTTCCGGTGATCGTAAGAATGACAGTAGTTTCTTCGCCCGGCTTGACCTGTACCGGATTGGCTTTCTTGATGCCCTCAACTGTACATACGGGCGATATCGATAGGGCCCAATCAACCGTGGTCTCGATATATGAGTCATCTACTAGAGGTGATGTAGTGTTTAGTCGCAGATCCATGGGGAAGCCACTGGGGAAGTTTTGGCCGGTGAAATCCTTGACTTCAGCATAAGAATTGGCGAAGCCACCCAGCGCCCACGTGCCCCCTGGGCTTTGTGCCGACACGGCTTGATAGATATCATGTGAAATGTTGCCAGCATCATTATGAGTTGAAGCGACATGATTGGGTGGATGCGAGGTCAGCGAGCCACTGAGCACGCGACCAGGTCCTCCTGCTTCAGCGTTATCTTTGATCGGATTGCTAATAGCGATACGATGGCCGATACGATCGATACCGGCCGTCGTGACGAAATGGCCACCAGTTCGTTCCCAAACGCCAAGATCTGACCGGTGCCAAAATCCCAGCAGTAGGATTACATTCTCGCAGCGTTCGACTTCTGCCGCCACCCACTCAAAGGTCGGTTTTTCTACATCCTTGACTTCATATGTGTCGAGCAGACCTCTTTCTGAGAGCAGGCCGACAACAGCATCGCGCATGTCGTTGGAATAGGTACCCTCGAAGGACTTGCCTGTACGCTGTCCGTCGGTGTCCATACGATAGGCTAGATCATCCACGAAAGGGATCAGGTTTTGCGGCGCGTGATCGTCCCACACATTGCGATTATAAGATTGTAGTAGAGGATAATTATCGTTGATAACCGGTGGTGAGATCGGACTAGGTTCTTGTTTTGAGTCAAACCACCACAAGCAATTAGCCAAAGCTAGAGGGCCGCAATAAGACCAATTGCCAGAGGTCGGATGGCGCCAATCGTTTTGGCGCTGATCGAAGTCGGGCAAGCCATTGGGTGCGTAATCTGTCAAGCCGCCCGTTTTCCATACCAGATCTCGGGTCGGTTGGGGTGTATGCGTGGGCGTCGAAGTATGCGTGGGTGTCGGAGTATGCGTAGGTGTCCAGGTGGCTGTAGCTGTCGGGCTGGGGGTGTCGGTCACCGGCGGAGTTACGGTTCCACAGGTTGCGTCAATGCGGATAGGAATCTCTCGATAGTCGTTCTGCGTCTCGCTGCAAGTGTCTAGTACGATGACCTGTATACGGTAATTACCAGGCGTCGCCGTATTGGGGATAGACAGTGAGAACAAAAAACTATCATTTTGTGAACCGTTGATGATTTTGGTCTGGGACTCACCTACTAGATTGTTATTTGAAACATCGAGGATATTGACCTCCACCCTCACTTCCTGACTGGGAAGACTGGTATCGACTTCTACCAAAACGTTGGCTGTAGTTCCCGGTGCATAACAGTCACGATCTGGTGCAGCAGCGCGAATAAAGGCACTCCCACCACCGCCCTCGAGCACCAACTGCCCCCAATCGACAGCCGTACACCACCATCCCTCAGGTTTCCCTGGATCTTCGCAGTTCAAAGTGTTGATGTGTACCTGGACAAGATTATTCCCTTGCCTGATCAGATTCGGAGATACGCCCAGTACTGTAGAGCTCCAGACATCATTCGCCCCGGTCAAAGTGCCGACCTGAGTGTTGTTGAGCCGAACGGTATCTACCTCAGGGCATTCTGTGTCCTGTTCATCGACATCATATACCTTGAGACTGAGTTGGGCACTGGCCAATCCTGGCGGGACATCATCCGCATGGATATTAAACTCGATGGGGTGCCGAGGATTGTTACGAAAGATGCACTCATCGAAATCAGGATACATGTCATCATCAGGCGAGCCTGTCAGGGCGTTGTTTTCGTTATCCTGCGATGTAATAAAGGTCCGGCTACTGGCGCCGGGGCAATTACTCGGGGTTGGGGTCACGGTTACCGTTGCCCCACCATTCATGTAGGCCCTCAACGAGACATCGTCGACGTACGATCCCTCTAGTTGTACGGATGCGTCACTTTCGAAATAAAAAGCGATCCAGACCTGAGGTCGGCCTGTGAAGTTCAGGCCAGAGCCGTCGACATTGCTGAGATCGAGATCTGCTTCGTGCCACCCGTTTGTTGAGCCGCTTGTTTGTGTCCAGTCTCCCCACCAGCAACGGCCGCTAAAATTACTCCCGTCTACAGAAGCTAGCGCACACAAATCATCGTGTTTCGCTCCTCCATTCTCGGTCTTCGTCCAGTGCTGGAATGTGAGTTCGGCTGCTGTGGCATCACTCAAATCAAAGGGCCCATAAAGCATCCATGCCGCCATATTGGGTGCATACGGACCTGGAGCGTTGTCGCCTGCGTATGCGCTGTAATTCCCGTTTCGAACTCGGTAGCTCTGTTTCTCCCACGTGGGGTCTCCGAACAGTTGCCAACCCGTATTTGGAAAAAGCCCCTCAAATCCTTCAGACGTTAAGGATATCCACCCTTGTTGTGGAGACTGCGCCCTTACCGGCGGTGCTTTAATGACACTGTGATCTCCATTGGTCTGCAAAACAACTTGACCTGGACCGCTCTGTGCGAACTCGAACTGAGGTTTGGGTTCAGATTCCTGTGCTAAGACAACACTAACCACCATGATGATCAGGATAGGTACCAGTGCCAAAATCATTGTCCGTTTGCTATTCATTTTTCATTTCCTCGCACAACTCTTGAATATGCACGACATCGTGCAACTAAAAAGTATACCTGTTGCCGACAGGACAAACGCTTAACCGTTGATTACTGATGCCACCAGATGCCCATGCTCGCTTAATGAAGGTGGTATGATTTTTGCTCTGCTGTCAGTAGGCAACCTAAATGGAACTATTGCTACATATGCTTATTATACTAACCTTCGGAACAGCAGTCAAAATTCCTAGAAGTGGCGAAAATTGTACGTTTTCAGGATTGGTTGAGCAGGCTGTGTCATGTCAGCTACGAAAGCGTCATTACCTGGCATCCAACAACCGCATGATCTCCACCACCGTCTCCCAATCCAATAGGCTAGTCTTATGACATGAAGATCCCTGTCTGAGGTTCGATGATTAGTAGATTTACCTTGTAAAAGACATGGGCATAAATAATCAGGCCTCATACAAGCACATCCTTCCATTTCTAGAATCGCCAACTAGCCATCCCCTTTCTTCTGATAACTGCGCAAATTGTCGAAGCGAGCACCTGCATCCGAAGGACTGAATCGGAGCGACTGGGCTCAGCGACCAAAGGGAGCGTAGGGAGCGAAGAGGAAAAGCCGCTAGGCTTGTGGGAGCGCAGCGGAGGCGGAACAATGAAGCGTCAGGAGAAGAGGGGGATTGAGTATTCAAGTATTACTTATCAATGGCACAGGCTTGGACGGACTTGCGTTATGGTGTGCTTTTAACCTCTAAGCTCAGCGGCGTGTTCCCCAGCGTCTGCTGCAGTGTGGGTTAGGCGTCTTGAATAATTGTTGAATCAATTGCTGTGATGTATTCCCACGTAAATTCGTATGCCCGTGCCATCACCTCGGGATCCATCTTGTCGTGCCTATCCGCTGTCTGATGCCAATATGGCAGTTCACTCATCTGACCCATCCCACTGAGCGTGATGGCAGGAATACCCACTCTGAGGGCAGCAGCCATCTCTGAGTTACCTCCCTTGATCTGTGAAGGGTAAGCCCCCAGATGAGGATGCGCCTCAGATATTTTTTCCGCCAGTTGAACCAGTTTTTGGTCACTTTGGATGGGTATGATGATACCTTCTTTGGTAATCCATAAAGGATCTGCACAGCCTAACATTTCGAAGACCACGGCAACAGGTTTCTTTAACTCAGATGTGTGTTGCAGAAGAAGTCGATCGCGCCATAGTGCTGGACTTCTTCACATCAAGTACACACCAACCAAACCCTGCTATTTTGAAGCGGTTTATTTTGGATCTGTTGTGCAAGGGTAAGGATCAAACCTGCGGCTGTCGCATTATCGTTAGCACCGGCGCTGAAGGGTGTGCTGTCAGCCTGTATGCACATCGCAGTCAAGGTCGCAGCACCGAGGGCGCGAAAGATCGTCACCGGCCAGACCAAGTTCCATGATGTGAAATCTCCGATGATGTAAAGGAGTACTTGAGCTGAGGAGAGAACGAAGACGGCGGTTGTAAAGACCTGGTAAACCTTGACCCAGGTAGGGGAACGGAATACCAGAGGTGTTCGGTGACTGTCTACGTGTCCGATGAGAACCAAATCCTGTTTGTGCTCCAGTTCTACTTACCCTCGCGATCTCGAATAGCTCTGGATTCAATCAGAATCTTAATGATTTATTCACATGCCAGGCGGGTTGCCTTGGGACCTTTGCCCACCCGATTGATGATTCGCAAATTGTGCCGCGTACCCTCCAAGTGATCTGTCCTGTCAAGTGTAATTTATATTGGTATCGCCGATGTTTCGGAAGAATTAGCACAGGGATCGATGATAGTTTCCCGCGCCAGGACTACATCGGACTGACTTCAATAAAGAACTCAAAGTCTCTACGTTAGTCATTCAGATCAATCTTCCACAAGCAATCCTGCTCCGAACAATATCTGATGTCGAGATGGTATTATGTTAGCCGAGATGGAAGATCGGTGCGAATATTGGACACTGTCCCCACTGTGCCTATAATGGATACAGTATCGCGTCCCACCACAGTGCCAGAACCAGCACTGAGTATGGGAAGAGTACGCAACTTGCTCGTATAGTAGGGCCAGGTGCGGGCAGACTGTAGTTGATCTTCGTACGCTGCTAAGGCATTGATCTCGACAGATAAGTTTGTCGTGTCGATCTGTTCATCCAAACATTGTAACAATTCTCGAAAGCAGCGCTGAAGATGGCACTGTACTGCCGCTTTCTGTGAGATCCATTCCAAGAATGAAGCCCGAGCAACACTTATCAGATGGAAACAACTGACATGGATTCATACTACAGTTTATTTGATCGGATCATCAGCCGCCCTCGCAGCCTTTGGCTTACGCTGGGCATTACCCTGCTGCTGGTGCTCGCTCCTTTGGCTGCTGCCTATGCCGATGGCGTCCTGTCTGAATTGCTCAGCAATGGCTCGTGGCGAGCATTTCTGGTGCCTTCGATCGTTATCATCTACATCCTGCTAGTTGCTCCAAGATTGGCACATACAGAGGATCGTATCTATAATTCGATTCGACCGATTTTGCTCATCGATGACAAAGCGTTCGAGCAGCTGGTCGAAAAAGACACCTACATTAGTCTTCGCACTGAACTTCTGGCCTTCGTCGCTGGTGCTGTACTGGGCTTGCTCTTGGTCACCACCAATTCAGATCTCTCCATTTCCTGGCTGATGCTTGTAATGACCATCACGTCGGCCTGCATGTATGGCTTGCTGTTCTGGACCATTTCCGTCTCAGTCGCAGGTGCAAAACTCAATAATACCTTACTCAGACAACCAATGAAAATCGATCCCTTTGATATCACGCCTTTCGAAGCCATTGGCCGTCAGAGCCTGCTGATCGCCTTGATCTTCATCGGCGGCATCACATTGAGCCTTGTGATGATTGGCTTCAGGCCAGGGGTCCTGCTCCGACCAGAAACCTGGGTAGTTTACGTTCCCATGCTGCTAGTGCCTTTCGTCATTTTCTTCTTTAGCATGTATCCCACCCACCGTGTGTTGGCTATCGCCAAATTTGATGAGATTGTGGCAGTACAGGGCCATCTTCAGCGTCGCTTTCGAGGATTGTTACAATGCCTGGATGAGCAGACCGACACGACAAACTTATCTGCCGAGATCAATGCCTTGGTCGCGTACGAAGATCAACTACAATCTGCTCGCACTTGGCCCTATAATACGCGGATGTTGCGCACTCTTTTCTTCTCAGTGCTGATTCCGGCCAGCGCTGTGGCGGGACGCGCTATCGTATCCATTATGTTTAGCTGAGCTTTGCTATCGAGTTTTTGGCTATGACCCTCGTTTCGGCCAACTGGCTTCGGTGTGGGGCAGTAGTTTTGGGAGAAAGACCAGCTCGGAATTAGAGTCTTCCGATCAAAACTGACAATTTTGGAACAAAGAATGGTAGTTAAGCTTCAGGAAAAAGTGCTGATCCGGTAACGTCGATCGATACTTCTGGATGATGTCATCGAGCAGTCGGAGGAAGATGCCGTCACAGAAGATGTACATATCGGTGTAGATTGACCCTCGATTCTGGAGGAACTCGATTCCGATACACCGTCTTTCAAAACAATGCGATTTCGACAAGGCGATCTACTAGCCGGACCTACTTCAGGATCATGAAGTAGCTATTGTACGCTTGGGGATGACTGGTTTTTGCGATGTACGTCGTCAAAAATACTGGACGGATAAGGTCTGAGAATTATGTGGCAAAACATCGCCTTCTTCGGCGTACTGATCCTGATCACTGTGCTCGTCTTTTTGTAAATATGTACAGCACACACAGGCTACTTGCGGCTACTAAAAAGCAGCAAATCGCTACCGCTGATGGTAGATTCGTCCAAATCTACCATCAATGGCAGGAACTCGACACCAGCGACCAGGACACCTATTCCGTCGCCATGAAACTTAACGCCTGGGCTGTAGTCAAATATGAACTCATGCTCACCCGGAGCTGGCCTTACAATACGGAGATGTTGCGCACGCTGTTCATCACAGTGTTGATACCAGTTTTGGTAAGTGTGGCGCGACTCATTAGCCCACTGCTGAGCAGTTCATAAAAGGACTCAGTTCTGTCCTAACAACAAGGGCCCGAGTACCCTCTGCTGTTTCGATGTTGCAATATCTCCATGGGAGAAGGTGAAAAACCGATATTAAAGGCGAGGCGAAGGCGATCGTTGGCGGTATTGATGTGTTTATCTTCGAGTTGGGAACAGGGAGGGAATGGTCAGTTCTGGAAGGAGAGGCCTTATTGGCTCCACCAAGAACTGATCCTATATTTTGTCCCTTTTTGACGACGTTTCGGCCCTTGTATCAGTCTTCACGTATTTATCATGCTGCGGCGTTGCGATGTGAATACGATGTTTCCACAACCTGATTCAAAACCACCATCGAATTATCGAATCTCAACTTCCTGTACAACTACGTAGTCCCTGGCTCTCCAGGGCAATGTTTCTGAGTTGTTTTTGTAGCGAACACGATCAGGCAGGTCATATACACCAACGATAAGTCGATAGGTGCCGGGCAAGACTTCAGTTGGCACAGTCAGCACATGATGATCGAGCAGAAGTTCGCCTGGCGACCAGGAAACAGGAGGATGTTGTTCGTCGAATAGCCCCTTCTCCAAGCTAGCCACGACACCTGAGTCCCTATCCAGCAATTGGGCTACCACTACCAGAGCCTGTTCGCGATAGGTTGGCGTGAACTGCCAGAGCAGAGAGAGGGGAATGGTATCTCCAGGGCTGACAGCCATGGCGGCCGAATTGGCCTCTATCAACTGCAGTGGGCCGAAATCGGCCAGATGGGCTCGCTGTGATGGCGTTTGTGATGGGTGATTGATGGTGGCTCGGCCAATGTTCAAAGTTGCCGAATCAGGTGATTGTGCCGGGCGGGGTTGCAGCGGTTGCAGAGTCTCTGAATCGTAAACTATTAAGTCAATATCGTAGTGACCTGGCGGTGTCCCCTCCGGGACCAGGAATCGAATTGACAGTGATTCTTCACGGAATATCTCAACGCCTGATTGGCGGATGACCAACGGTTTATCCCTTTTTGCCCACACCTGACCCTTCTCGTCAACCAGCCGCAAAGAGGCGTTGACCGACAGGAGGTTGTCATCACTAATTTGAAATTCAGCAACGTCTTTTGCAAATAAGAAATCGCCTGAGTCACCTGTCAGAGCCACCGGTCTTAGCTCGAATGTGAGCGATTCGCCATATCGAATTGCAGACACCTCTTTGCTAGAATCAAATTGTGCCGGTTTGCTTTGAGCATTATTGATGTAATATCTCGTTTTGCCGAACGTGTAAAGAAGATCATATTTTTGTTCTACCATGGCCATCAATTCTGGACCATATCGATCAATAAAGCGCTCCAACAAGAGGACCTGTGGTTCATAGTCAGTCAAGACCTCCATGAGCATATCATCTGATAGCGCACCCGACGTGATACGTTTTTTAGTGAATACTGCTAGCGAAGGGGGTACTAACAATCCGGCTTTGGCAGCGTAGTAGGGTACGTCTGTGAATAGCCAGTCCGATTGTTTGTCAACATCTTTCTGTAAAATGCCAACAATTTGCTGTTCGAACTTGGGCCTTTTATCATGGTTCTCACGGTGCACAAGTTTACCAATCGGTGATGGGTAGAAGACGAAAGCGATGATATAAATCACACCAAGAAACGCCATGATCCAGGTCAGCCAGTCCCGCCCGGGTCTAGATAAGTGGTCTTGCCTCCGTCGTTGCATAAACACGAGACACGCCTCGATGCCATATGCGCACAGCCAACTCACCGGGAGGGCAAACATCGTCACATAATGGTATCTCAGCGGTTTTTGAATAAGCAGGAAAAGCAGTGTAGTGATTAGCCAGACCGTGGGCAGAACAACTACAGGCTTCAAGTTCTTTATCATCCACACTGCCCCCAGCATAGCAATGGGCAAATACAGCAGATGCCTCCCAAAAGTATCGAGAATGAAGCTTAGATTTTCTGTGGCGGCATATGCGGCTCGTGTTTGGGGGCCAAAATGTGGGACGATGATCTGTTCAGGATCAAACGATCCAAAAAACAAGCTGACAGCGATAAAACCTACAGTTGCGGCGGCGAACCAAAGCACAGAATCTCTCAGGCCACGTTTCATCCCCTGCATTGTTCTAACTTCTAATAAATCAACGGCGAAGAGATAGCCGATAATTGCCGGGAATAGTATCACGGTATACAGTTTCGTCTGCAACGACAATGCCATCAACAACCCGGATAATACGAGTAACAGGGTGGACTTCCGATAAGACGCCAAGATAACCACATAGATCGACACTATGGCGAATGCAAGCGCCGGCAAACCGATCATTATGGATGGGCTTAGACGGATGTATTGTTGACTGACGACCAGAAGGAGCACAGCTAGCAGTCCGGCGGGAATGGATACAGTTCTGTGTATAATCTGGTAGAAACTCCAAAGGAGAAGGCCCGACATCAACACGATAAGCATACGAGTTGTTTGCACGGTACTGCCAAACCACTGCCTCCAGACAGACAGAAGCGCGGTCAGCATGGGGGGTTGATCACTCCAAATATCGACGTATAGTTGATAGCCTTCGCCATAGAGTACGGCTTTCATAAGGTTGACGCCTTCATCGTAGCCAAAGCTTTGAGGATCAGACATTGGCGAGTAGAAGAACATAAAGCCGATAAATAGCAGCGGCACAAAAATCCCTGTTCTGATAAACGCAGACCTGAGCCAGGAACCCACAGTTCTAATGTATGAGGTTAATCCCGCCGATCTTTGTTGGGGATTGGGCCGTTCAAATCGTGTTTGCATATCAATTCAACACTTTTGAAAATAGTTGGGTATACTTTCATGAAGTATGTCGTCAACCATTCTTATCCAGAACGCATAGTTTGGCGAATCCTGAACATCAACGGATATGTTCCTAGCCCAGTGTCCAACAACCACATAATCTCCGCCACCGTCTTCCAGTCTAACACCCTCCCTTCTACACTCGCGAATCCCAGGCTCAAGCCATCGCTCTGGCCGCCGATGCCGGACCTCTCTACCTGATCTATATCAACGATAATTCTGACGAATTTAACGGCCACATACCCTCGTAACGTCGCAAGCTCATGGCTCAGCACCTGGCAGGTTTGACCGCCCGAGCAGTGAAAGGATAGCATGGGGAATACGTAAAGAATAGAACGCAATTGCTGATAGTCTTGATGAACGCTGAAACACCAGACACTTTCAGAATTACCATTCCTTCGGCTTCGCTCAGGACAGGTCTGAGTTGCCTCTATCGGCCAATAGCCATAGCATAAAAACAGGGTGCAACCTCGCACGAAGGACAAGTGTCCGCTAGAGACTTGGGTCAATCTGTGCGAATCCGTGCGCCGATCATAGGAGTCTGTCGATGAACAACACCCGAACAGTGACGCCCGCCGCTAAAAAGATGAGGGGCGGTGATACAATGTCGGCCCACAAAAAGATGTCAGTTGACGAACTGAAGTTGATGGCTACCACCATCCGCCGGGACATCATCGACATGGTGTACGAAGCACAGGCAGGTCACCCCGGCGGCTCCCTCTCCGCCACGGATATCGTCACCGCCCTCTACTTTCGCCTGATGCGCATCGATCCCAAAAATCCGCACTGGCCTGACCGGGATCGCTTTATCCTCTCGAAGGGGCATGCCTGTCCGGTGTGGTATGCGGCATTGGCAGAACGAGGATATTATGACAAGTCGCATCTGATGACGCTGCGCAAGCTTGACAGCATCCTGCAGGGCCATGCCGATATGCTCAAGACCCCTGGCGTGGACATGACGGTCGGTTCGCTGGGGCAAGGTTTGTCGGTGGGGTTGGGTATGGCCTTGAGCGGGAAAATGCGCAACAAAGAGTATCACGTCTGGGTCGTGATTGGTGATGGTGAATCGCAGGAAGGATCGATCTGGGAAGCGGCCATGGCCGGAGCCAAGTGGAAGCTGGATAATCTAACAGCCATCGTAGACAACAATGGCCTGCAAAACGACACCTTTGTCGATGATGTCATGCCGGTTGATCCTTTGCCCGACAAGTGGAAAGCCTTTGGTTGGAACGTGATTGAGATCGATGGACACGATATGGAAGCGGTCGTAGACGCCCTGGAACGAGCCAAAACCATTGAGGGGATCCCCACCGTTATCATCGCAAAAACAGTGAAGGGCAAAGGGGTATCCTTTATGGAGAATGTGCCTAAATGGCACGGTTCGCCCCCCAACGACGCCCAGTATGAGATCGCCATAGCGGAACTGACTGGAGTCGCCTGATGTCCACCCAGACCCCTTACCATTACATACGGCCGAAGATCATCGAACGCCTGGGATCAGATCCCTTCGACGGCACAGAGAAACAGGCCACCCGCCACTCCTACGCAGAAGCGATCATAGATGTCGGTGAGCGCTATGAAAACGTGGTCGTGCTAGATGCCGATGTCGCCAGCTCTATCAACACCACGCATTTCGCCGAGCGCTTCCCCGAACGGGAATTCAACTTCGGCATCGCCGAACAGAACATGATGGCTGCTGCCGCGGGCATGGCCACCACAGGGCTCATCCGCTTTGCTTCAATTGGCGCCGGCTTTGCCAGCATGCGCGCCCTGGATCAAGTACGCAACAGCATCCACTACCCCCATCTCAATGTCAAAATCGCCGCCAGCCACAGTGGCATCACACCTGGTCCGGACGGCGTCACGCACCAGGCACAGGAAGATCTCTCTATCATGCGTTCATTGGCAGGATCGTGCGTGATCGCCCCGGCCGATCCGGTTTCTACTAAAATGGCGATCTGGGCAGTTGCCGAGTATGTGGGGCCGGTCTATCTCAGTTTTACGCGTGACCCGGCGCCGGTGCTGTATACAGAGGACTATCCCTTTGAAATCGGCAAAGCAGTGCTCATTCGCCAGGGAACTGATGTGACGATTGTGGCGATGCGGGATCTGGTGGTGCAGGCGCTGATGGCAGCCGAACGGCTGGCCGCCGAAGGACTAGGTGTGCGGGTGATCGATTGCCACACACTCAAACCATTGGATGAAGCCATCATTCTAAGAGCAGCACGAGAGACGGGCGCCATTGTCACGGCCGAGAACAATATCATGTTTGGTGGTCTGGGCAGCGCCGTGGCCGAGTTGCTGGTAGAGAACGACCCCATCCCCATGAAACGTGTTGCCGTCGCCGATACTTTCGCAGAGTCGGGCCCCTATCTTGAAGTGATCGACAAATACGGTCTGACTTCGCCCCATATCATAAATGCGGTCAAAGAGGTCTTGACACGTAAAAAGTGAGCCCTTCCAGAATTAGCTACGACCCTTTGACAGACGTTACAATAAGGTTCAACTGGTTCTCACGTGGTTGACGTTGATTCTGACCGAAACGTGACGCGTGAAGCGTGAATGGTGGCTGGCATGGCGACGTCACGTTTCACGTCTTCACGTTTTACACCATGTAACCACGGGAATTCCCAGAGAGCGACTGATATTTCATCTGCACCAACCTTGGTCTATCTGTCTCCTTGATCTGTCCATTTATGGATTGCCAGTCACGACCACCAGGAGCTAAAAAGTAAGCCTATGAAACCCAAGATCTATGTTACCAGACACCTGCCCGAAGTCGCTTTTGACAAGCTGGCCGCCCATTGTGAGGTAGAGATATGGGATGAAGAATTCCCACCATCTTATGAAGTGCTCACAGAAAAGATCCGCGACAAGGAGGGGCTTCTCTGTCTGCTCACCGACCGTATCGATCCTCAACTGATGGATGCGGCGCCCAACCTGAAGGTCATCAGCCAATGTGCGGTGGGATTCGACAACATTGATATCGCGGCGGCGACAGAGAGGGGTTTGCCCGTAGGAAATACGCCAGGTGTGCTGACCGACGCAACCGCCGATTTCGCCTGGTCGCTGTTGATGTCGGCTGCCCGCCGCGTGGGCGAGGGCATCGAATATGTAAAAACGGGCCAGTGGCATACGTGGGGGTTGACGTTGTTGCTTGGGGCAGAAGTGTACGGGGCAACCTTGGGTATCATTGGTATGGGGCGGATTGGCCAGGCCGTCGCCCAGCGCGCATCGGGTTTCAACATGAAAGTGCTCTACAGTGATGCCTTCCGCCAACCCGAAGCTGAAGCCAACCTCGGCGTAGAATATCGAAACCTAGACGATCTTCTGGCTGAATCTGACTTCGTATCCCTGCATGTCAACCTCACAGAGGAAACACGGGGGCTCATGAATGCGCGCACGATGGCTTTGATGAAAGCAAGCGCTATCCTGATCAACACATCCCGCGGCCCGGTTATCGATCCTGATGATCTCTACGATGCGCTTTCGTCGGGCGAGATCGCTTACGCTGCCCTGGATGTCACCGACCCCGAACCGATTCCTGCTGATCACAAACTGCTGTCATTACCCAACTGCATCATTGTCCCGCACATCGCCAGTGCCACCATCTCAACTCGCACCAAAATGGCGATGATGGCGGTGGATAACTTGCTGGCGGGGCTAGAGGGCAAACCATTGCCTAATCAAGTCAATCCAGGTGTCTAGCGCCCTGATTGAGTCGGGTTGATAAGATATAGATGCCGTGTCACATCCTACCCATGGTTCCGGCATTCGGATTATTAAAGGGGGGCCAGGCCGCATTGCCTGGCCCCCTTTAGCATGGTTACGACACTTTCTGTACAGGAAACTGGAGTTCGGTCACGTAGTCTGACGGATCGATATCTTCGGACGGATTGCGGATGTATATCTCACGGTTGGGGCCACAGATTCGGTAGCTGCTGTTGGCGATCCAGGCCATGAGGGCGCCATATGCTTCAACAAGCGAGGTGTACGGGCCTTTGTGAATCATACTGACCACAGTCGCGGCAGGCAATTCTCGCACTTGTACCTTGCCATAATCTCCTGTCGGCCAATCCACCACCTCACACGCTTCGATATCGACATCCTTTTCCTTGAATTCATCGTTATGGTCGATCACGAAACAGGGCGCCAGACGCTTGATGTGTTGTTCCTCGAGATAGGTTTCCAATTCCTCCCACAGCGGTCCCTGGGCAGCGTAGTTCGGGATAGTATGTCGAACAGAGGCAATACGAAGTTGCGGGACCTCTTTAATGATAAACTCATAAGTTGGCATAGAACCCTCCAGTTCTATCTGACTCAGCCAGGTGTCTAGTTGCTGCAGCTGTGATTGCTGGGCTACCAACTGCTTCTCTACCTCCGCCTGTTTCAACCGCAGCATGCCTCGCAGTTCGGTCGAGGACAGGCCCGCATCAAGGATCTGGCGGATCTGGTCGAGAGAGAGTCCCAAATGCTTGAGCGCGCGTATGCGATTGAGACGAAGCAGTTGCTCGGCGGTGTAGTAGCGGTAGCCACTGAAACGATCGACTTCGGCAGATGGCAGTAGCCCAATGTCGTCGTAATAGCGCAGCGTCTTCACCGAAACCTGGCTGAGTTTGCTGAATTGTCCGATTTTGAACATGGTTTTGCTACTAAGAGCGGGTTGTTGAAGGCCTTCATTACCCATTTTACAACCTCCAGTAGGGGGAGAGTCAAGAGGCGCTTTTGAAAATATGCGTTTCGGTTAAGCAGGAGGACCTAAGCTTGTTTCAAATGGGCGTGTCCTGGATGAGCTATTGGTGTGCCCATATGCTCAGTTCTTCAGTCACATTGTGAACAAGACCTCGCCAGAATGGTAGGGGTGGTCCTGGAGAAAAGAAGTGGAGGAATAATTAATAGTGAATGGCAAATAATTAACTGTTAATGCAAAAAATGAAGTCGTATAGCATCTGGGTGGCGAGAACAATCTGCTTAGGACTGAGAATTCATTTCCCTGCGAGACTCGACCGTCATTCTGTCCTAAGTCCTTATCACTACTGTGTTGAACTAGTAGAGGAGTTCCAATAACAGTCAAGCTGATGAGTTGCTGAATTTGTCCTTCTCCGCTAAAGGAGTACCGCGCATAGTTGCGTAGAAATATGCAATAGGACCGGCGAGGTAGGGCAATCACCTAAAGTCACCGGGAACCTTAGAGTTCATTTAGGGACGAATCGTGCTGGTACCCAATTCACAGTTTTGGCATCTATTGGAACAGGTTTGAGGGGGGAGCGTAAAATCCCCGGAACCTTGACGATCATTAATCTATTCCTAACTCTTTGGTTGTTAGCGCTGTTGGGGCGTCGTTCCAGCAATACTGGGTGCGAAATTTATGATCTCTCCATGAGTTCTCCACATTCCTGGTGCAGAATGAGGACGAAGTATCAAACTCGAAGCGACTATGTGGAGGCATGTTGATGACTACAGCGAGACAAAAACCACACTTTCTAGCGCAACAAAGCACAACTGGTGGCTCGACGCCGCAGTTTTTCTTTTCGGCGTCCTCGCCCTGCTCTCGGGCGCCTACTTCCTCTTTCTGCCCAGCGCCGGCTATCAAGGTGGACGCAATCCCCTGTACGGTGTCACGATCCTGTTCACCCGTGAGACCTGGGATCTCATCCATATGTGGGGCGGCGTGCTCATGATCATTGCCGTGGTATTCCATCTCTGGATCCACCGCCAGTGGCTGGGCATGATATCTCGTAAGCTCGCCAACCTGGCGCGCGGGCGGGGCTCCCGACTATCTAGAGGCAGCAAGATCAACCTCTGGGTGGACGCCGCCATCGCTCTCAGCTTTATTCTCACCGCCATCACCGGCATCTACCTGATGTTTGCGCCTGTCGGCGGTTATTAGGGTGGGCGCAATCCTGGTTGGGATCCCGGTTTTCTGTTCACCCGCACCACCTGGGACTTGACCCACACCTGGGCAGCCGTGGTGCTGGTGGCAGCTGATGTCCTGCATTTGATCATCCACTGGCGCTGGGTGACAAAGGTCACCACCAAGATGTTCATTGGAATCGTGACCATTCCCCGCCGTTGGGCAGCCAGCTCCCCCACTTCGTCCTTCCCTGCCCAGCCCAAGGCTTTCTGGGAGGACCTTCTTCACAATCTGGCCAATGAACGGAGCACAAGGGCACGCCAATAACTCATCTAGCAGGCTGTCGGAAAAGTCCAAGGAACCGGTTCCAAAACTCTGAATAGCCTAAGTTCGGGCCTCAAAATCGCCCGAAGTGCGGGTGTTTTGGAAGCTGAAACGACTTTTTCGACAAACTCCTAGAACACACCTAAAATGCGTTGAGCCATGGCAATGTGAAAAGGGAGTGGGGGGGTAAGTGATCAGGTAGACGATTACTTACTCAAGATCCCCACGATGCAGGCCTCAAACTGAAGTCGGTCCCAGTTGCAAGATCACATGTAGTTCCTTAGGCCCATGAGCACCAAGTGTCAGCGTCTGGGCGATATCGCCAGTGCGACTGGGTCCGGTGATGATCACGGTGTTGCTACTGCTGGCAATGGCCTCGTCCACACCATCGCTTGAGATCCAGGCAGCCAGGTCGGGATAGATTTGATCGCTTCGTAGCAAAACATAATGAACTGGCGGAATCAAGGAAGCCAGCCGCCCTTGTGCCGAGTCGGCATGCAGCACAACACTGCCGGTGCGAGCAAATCCGACATCCGCCCCAGTGAGTCCGATCTCAATCGCTGACAATCGTTGGATCTCTTGCTGGCGATCCGCCCCGGACAAACCACTCTTGACCAACTCAATTCCATGATGGGCTAGCGTGTCCTCAAGGTTGGGCACAGGCAAACGGCCCGGATCCCAACAGAGCACCTGAACAACGCCTCTCGTCCTGAACTCCGACAGCAACAGATCTCGGGCAGCATCTGCGTCTGCGACGACATGAACTACGCCTTGCACAACTTGCAGGGCTTCGACAAATACATCGAGCAATGGTTGCTTGAAGGCCTGCGGAACCGCTGCCGGTGGCGCGACGCCTGACGCTGCGGGCAAATAGGCTGTGTTCAGCGAGCTACGGATACGAGTGAGGATGTCGGTGCGGGAGGACATGTGGTTGGGTGACAGGGTGACAGGGTGATGTGGTGCTGCGGGTTATGGTTGGACTGGATGGCCGGTTTAGGGATCTTTCGATCTGGCCGTTTTCTTTTCCCAGCGTTCGCTGAAGCTGCGGCCGGCCAGCGGTGGAAAAGCGCGCGAATCTGTCCATCCGGCCAGCGGGCCAGGTACGTGTCTGGTCCATCCTTGCTTGGTCCGTGGCATCAGGTGCTGGCCGAGACTGGCGATTTTTGCACCCAAGCGAAACAGTCGAGGATGAACCGCCGCCCAGCCATAAGCTTGTAACCCCAGCCGCAACCAGCGCGGGGCGTGGCCCCGATCCACGCTTTCGGCCCGTAGGTTGAGTAACATGCGTGGGATATCAATGCGTACAGGGCAGGCTTCGGTGCAGGCGCCGCAGAGGCTAGAGGCCTGAGGAAGTTCATGCCAGGGATCAAGCCCAGCGATGGCCGGAGTGACGACAATCCCCATCGGGCCAGGATAGACCGACCCATAGGCGTGCCCCCCCACATTTCGGTACACCGGGCAGACATTGAGGCAAGCGCCGCAGCGAATGCAATAGAGCATTTCCGCCAACTCCCCTTTCAAGGCGTCGGTTCGGCCATTATCCACCAGAATGATGTGTACCTGCTCGGGGCCATCTTCCTCGACACTGCGGCGAGGGCCGGTGACGATGGAAGTGTAGCTGCTCAAAGGTTGGCCGGTGGCGCTGCGAGCAAGCACCTGTAAAAGCGTCCCCAATTCTGGCAATGTGGGGACAAGGCGTTCGATACCGACCAGGGCGACATGAATGCGGGGCGTGGTCGTCACAAAACGACCGTTACCCTCATTGGTCACCAACACTATCGAACCGGTTTCGGACACAGCGAAATTAGCGCCTGTGATACCCATATCGGCGTCGATAAAAGCATGGCGCAACGCCTGGCGGGCAGCGGTAGTCAAGACAGGAATGGTAGCATCTAGTGGCGTGCCCAGTTCGTCGTGAAATAGCTCTGCCACATCTTCGAGCCTTTTATGAACGATAGGTGCAATGATGTGGCTAGGGTGGTCGCCACTGAGCTGGACCACGTATTCGCCCAAATCTGTTTCTACGACATGGATGCCGGCCGTTTCTAGAGCATCATTGAGCCGCACTTCTTCGGTCAACATCGACTTGCTTTTAACGACCTTGCGTACTGACTCCGCTTTGGCTATGCGCACGACCAGATCACAGGCCTCGGCCGCATCACTTGCCCAGTACACCTGGCTGCCATTGGCGAGCGCACTTGCTTCAAATGCCAGCAGGTGCTCATCCAACCGCGTTAAGGTGTTTGCACGAATGGTGCGAGCGTGATCCCGCAGTGCTTCACCATGCGGCAAGGCCGAGAACGCCCCTAACCGGCCAAAGACAAAATGATCCATGGCACTGCCAAGAGCCTGCTGCAGGGGGATATCCTGCAGAGCGATCTCACAACGTTGGTCGAAGGAGGTCAAGGCAGCTCCTCCGCTAACACCTCGGCGATATGCCTGACCACAGGTTCCCTCCCCTGCTGGATCAGACCTCCATTCATGTGCGTCATGCAAGAGACATCGCAGACAACACAGGTATCGGCTCCGCTGGCGGCGATATTGTCCAATTTGCGCCGCATCATTGACGCAGACGTGGCGGGCATCTTGATGGAGAATAACCCGCCGAAACCGCAGCACTGTTCAGCTTCAGGCAGCACCCGACGCTGGCTGTCCGCTATGGCATCGAGCAGTGTTTCGGCACAGTCCCGTACGCCCAAATCACGTGTGAGATGGCAGGATGGATGATACGTGTAACACCCCGCCCGACCACCCGCGTAACTCAATCCCATATCTTCGACCAAGAACTGGCTGAATTCTCTCATACGAGCGGCGATGGCTTGGGCTTGCAGCAACTGCTCGGGGTCATCCGCAAAGAGTTCAGGATAGTGGTGGATGACCATGGCGGCACAAGATCCTGAGGCGCAGACAATGGGTCCCTCTGTATCTGCAAACACATCAAGAAAATGCTCGGCCATACGGCGGGCATCGGCTAAAAACCCACCGTTAAAGGCGGGCTGACCACAGCATGTTTGATTGCGCGGTACCTGCACGTCCAAACCTTGGCGCTGCAAAACCGCCACCACGGCTTCAGCGATGTCAGGGTAAAGATGGTCCAACAAACAGGTGATAAATAACTGTACCTTCATCACCGCCAATTCAGCTCGATCTGGGTAGTTGGCGGGCGATGTGCTAGATCAACCAACATTGTCATACGCTGATACACCGGTCACCTCTTCGTCATGCTTCAAAACGCTTGATAATCACGGAGCCGTTTTGTCCGCCAAAGCCAAAGGCATTGGCCACACCGGCATCGATCTGCACTTCTCGCGCTTTGTTAGGTACGTAGTCGAGATCACATTCAGGATCGGGAACAAAATAATTGATGGTAGGGGGTACCCAGCCGGTGCGAATGGCCTGGATGATAGTAAAGGCGCCGAAACTACCTGCAGCGCCCATGGCATGGCCGATCATTGGCTTGATGGAAACCACGGGCACGTTGTAGGCATGCTCACCCAATGCGTGTTTGAGCGCCTTGGTCTCAGATAGATCGTTCAGCTTGGTGGCAGTGCCGTGTGCGGCCACATAGCCAATCCCTTCAGGTTCCATCTCCGCCTCATCCAGCGCCTGTTTCATGGCACGGGCTGCACCCGACCCTTCAGGATCAGGGGCGGCGATATGATAAGCATCGCAAGTAAATCCCATACCACCATATTCGGCAAGGATAGTGGCCCCTCGCGCTAAGGCGTGTCCCAGCGACTCCATCACCATCGCAACAGCCCCTTCACCCAGGATCATACCATCGCGTTCAAGGTCAAAGGGCCGGCAGGCGTGTTGAGGATCATCGTTGCGGGTTGACATGGCGCCCAAACGGCCGAAAGCATAGACCAACAAAGAAGTCATGTAAGAATCGGTACCGCCGACCAAGATCGTATCTGCATCGCCGCGCTGAATACGATGTGCAGCTTCGCCCAGGCTGAATACGCCGGTGGCGCAGGCTGCAACTGGCGAATTGACAGGCCCCTGGATACCATGACGGATTGCCAGATGGCAGGGAGTGGTTGAAACAAGTACAGCGGGGGCGATGGTCGGATTGGTTTTACGCACCCCCTGAGTTTTGCCTAGATGGGACTCCGATTCGACAATATCTAAGGCGCCAAAGGCACTGCCCATCTCGACACCTACCCGAGTCGGATCTTCAGCAGCGAGATCTAATCTCGAATCGGCCAGGGCTTCTTCTGTAGCAGCTACAGCCAGATGTGTTACGCGTCCTAAGCGCTTGGACTCGCGGCGCTTCATGTATTTCTCTACGTCGAAACCTACGATTTTGGCAACCATCTTCGTAGGTAGGTCTTTCGTTTCATAAGTGGTAATCGGAACTGCGCCTGAGCGCCCAGCAAGCATGGCTTCCCATGTGGATTGAACATCAAGCCCCAAAGGACTGACAGCTCCCATGCCGGTGATAACAACGCGTTTACGTCCGTTTTTAGCTATCAAATCTCACTCCTTTATCAAAAAACAAGCCCCATCCCAAAAGATGAGGACATTTGTGTCAAGTCGGACAAGAATAGCACAGAGATAGCATGTTGACAACGCTTTGCTCCCTGTCTGACGCTAATGCTACAATGACATGCCGATTCATTCGAGTTAGCAATGATCGTTTATACCCGATGCCTAATCAGTGTGCTCTCGGCGATGACCACAAACGGCAATTTCGAACCAGAAAATCTGTAGATCAACTGCAAATCCCGATCACCACCATTCCACTCCGCAACCAAGTAGCCCTGTCGGTGTTTTACCAAATGCATCGACAGCAGTGTGTAAACAGCTGTGTCATCATTCAAAGATACAAGCGAAAGCACGCTCATCGAGAATGCCAAAACCGATCCTGAAGCATTTGGCGAGCTATATGAGCGGCATGTCGATAAAATCTACAATTACATTTATTACCGCGTTAGCAACCGAGACGATGCCGAGGATTTAGCGGCGCGCACCTTTTTTCAGGCGCTGGATAAGATCGGCAGTTATGAGCACCGCGGCGCACCTTTCTCGGCTTGGCTCTACCGCATTGCCCATAACTTGGTAGCCAACTGGCATCGACAGCAATCGCGACGCAAGTCGGTCCCATTAGAAGACCTCACGCTCGTCAGCACGCGTACACCCAACCCAGGCAATGTTGCAGAAAAGCGTGAAACACAGGAAGAACTCCTGGATGCCATCCGCCGTCTGGCCGACGACAGGCAACAATTGCTCATCCTCAAGTATGTCGAACGCCTGCCCAATGCAGAGATCGGCCGTTTGATGGGCCGTACCGAGTCCTCGATCAAGTCACTATATCATCGTACTTTGCTTAGTTTACGCGACGATTTACAAGAGCGAGACATTATCTAGCCCTCTCGAAAGTCGCCATCGTCACCGACTCTACGTTTGATATGCCGCCACAGTGGTCGGGATGGAAGCGTGCCTACGTGGCTCCCACGCACATTCACTTGCGACAAAATCTGGTCTACACCGCTGGCAACCTCCATCGCCGTCCACCTGGGACCGGGCACCGTCGGATTGATTGCATACCCCTGTTAGATACCCCGAAATTTTCAGTCAGGTGATAACATGAAACCACAACCTGCCGAAGAGGCTTTGAACAACTACTATGAAATGCTTGCCAGTCAGGGCGAAGCAAAGGCTACACTAATCGAAACCGATCCCTCGCATCCAGAGGAGACCACCAGCCTTTTTGCCGTGGCGCGCCTCTTGTGGGAGACCATGGCGCCGGTCAAACCTTCCGAAGAATTCCGGCAGGGGCTGCAAGCTGGTTTGGTGGCCGAGGCAGAACGCCGTAGAGTGCAGCGAGCGTTGGGTATAGAATCAGAACATAAGACCTCACGTCCTTCTTGGATCGTGCCTGTGGCTGCGTTGGGTACAGCTTCACTGGTGGGAGCTTACGCATTCTGGCGTTTTACACGGTCCCCTGCAACTGAAGAACAAGCACTAGCTGCATAATTATTTCCTTAATTTGAATACGCGGGCCGCGGGCCGTACAATATACAATACACGGCAAGGTGCACTGTATGTACCCTGTTGGCCGTTCTAGTCAGGATTTATCTACCTCCAATTCATTGGCTCTTATTACGAGGTAAAGCAATTATGGCTCAATACTATAGTCGTATCATGGGGTGGGGAATGTACGCGCCCGAGCGGGTGCTCACCAATGATGATCTATCCAACATGGTGGACACTAATGACGAGTGGATTGTCTCACGTACCGGCATTCGCGAGCGTCGCATCGCAGCAGAAGGGGAAGCGACCGTAGATATGTCTATCCATTCCGCAAAGCAGGCACTGGAACAAGCCGGCATCAGCGCTTCTGACCTCGACCTGATCATCCTGGCCAGCTCGACTCCCGACTACCTGTGCCCGCCGGCTTCCAGTCTGTTGCAGGATAGACTCGGAGCAAGCAAAGCGGCTGCGATGACGATCTTTGCCGGCTGTACAGGATTTATGTATGGACTGGTAACGGCCGCTCAATTCGTAGAAAACGGCGCCTATAAACATGTGTTGGTGGTAGGCGCCGAGACGTTGAGCTATGCCATCGATTGGGAAGACCGTGACACGTGCATCCTCTTCGGCGATGGTGCAGGAGCGGTGATTGTCAGCCGTAGCCAACAACCGGGTGGCATGCAAAGCATGGTGTTAGGATCAGAGGGATCGGGTTGGGATTCATTGATCTTGCCAGGTATCGGCAGTAACCGACAGATCACAGAAGAGACACTGGCGAAAAAAGAGCACAAGCTGAGGATGAATGGACGGGCGGTGTTCAAGTTCGCAACCCGGGCGATGACCGACGCCGTCACCAAAGTCGTCACTGAAGCAGGGCTGACTATCAACGATATTGACTTACTCATCCCCCACCAGGCGAACGCACGCATTATCGATCTCGCCATTCGCCGATTGGGTATTGAGCGGGAACGAGTTATGATCAATCTCGATCGCTATGGCAATACCTCGGCCGCGTCGGTGCCCCTGGCATTATGCGAGGCTCTAGACGAAGGCCGCATTCAGCCCGGTGACAACATCGCCCTGGTAGCATTCGGTGCAGGGCTCACTTACGGCGCCTGCGTTTGGGAATGGCATGGCGACAAGACAGAAAATGAAGCGATCCTGGTAACTGATTGGCCGGTATCTGACACCTTTAGCGAGTATGCCCAGCAGATGCGAACCACTGCCTGGCGCATGCAAGTACAGGCAAGAACCAAAGCCTCTGACGCAGCCATGGCCGTGATGTTGCCACTTTATACCTTCCAGAAGGGCGTCAAGAAACGTTTGCAACAGTTCGAAGATGAGCAATAGATTGCGCGCACGACAAAAACTAAGCGCCGGCCACTGTGACGAGTGACCGGCGCTTTTTCTTGGATTATTAGATAGCGGGGATCGCCCCCGGCCGCCAATCCTGTAAGCGTTGTATTGCTTCTCGAATTGTTGGAGACAACTCCGCCTTCTGTTTACGCCGGTAGTCGTACATAACGACCAAGGTCTCACCTTCAGCAGCAAGCAGATCGTGGCGGGCACTCACCACACGATATTGTATGATGAATCGATCCAAACCCACACCGGAGACGCGCACGCCAACCTGGATTCTATCAGGATAGGTAAGAGGATAGCGATAACGACAACTCTGACTGTGGATGATAGGACCGACGCCGGTGCGCTCCATCTCTTCCATCATATCGATCCGTTCGATGTAACGTATGCGGGCGCTTTCGAAATAGCGGAAATACGCAACATTGTTGACATGCTGGAAGGCATCCATATCGCCCCAAACGACATCAGTTTCGTAGATGACAGGGAAATCGGCAAGGAAGTTGATCATGACAAGGTGACAAGGTGACAAGGTGGCAAGGTGGCAAGGTGGCAAGGTGGCAAGGTGACAAGGTGACAAGGTGACAAGGTGACAAGGTGACAAGG
>JAAENG010000061.1 GCA_024224665.1 Chloroflexota bacterium
GCCGAAAATGGACATCTGCTCATTCCGATATTCAGCAAATACGCGATTTTACCGAATATTATTCGTTAAAATTACAAATCTGATTAATTTTTGAAGGTTTCAAACTAGCACCATTGGTTTATATATAAAGTTCCCAGGAAGATACGCTTTAGCTGATCTTAAAATAAGAATGCCCGGCACGTTAGCTGTTCGGGCGTTCTGGGCGCCCCATCACTCCAATCCCACAATACGATCAAAGATCAGGGTAGCGTAATTGGCGCACGCAATCCTAACGCTCTGCCAGTCGGGCCAACGCGGGTCCAGATTCTTGTATTCGTCCAGGTTGAGTTCTTCGAGGTCGTAGGGAAGCGGTTGCGCCAATTGAATCTGTAATTGGTGCAAGGCCGATTCTTCGTTTGGTTGGGGATAGAGCCGGTCAAATGGATGCAGGGCCTTGGCCACTTTCTCAGCGCCTAGATGATCGGCCATGGCGACAAAATCGAGATAGTCCCGGGTTGCATTGCGCTTTAGAATCAACACGCCCTTGATTCGCAGCATTTCGGCCTCTGTTGGAATGGTGATCTTTTCACCCCGGTATTCGATCTGGGCGGTTTCCAACGGCTTTTCCCGGATTAACTGTCGCACCCCGGTTTCGATGCCATCCAGACTACCGAGAATCAGAACCGGACGCCTGACGCGAACTGTCTGCCAAGCAGCGACCACTTCCAATTCGGCCAGCACCTGCTCCCAATCAGGCAAGGTGTCGTTCAGCATACTGCTTCCAGAAATGGTAGCGTTGGGCATAAGGATCGGCGATATACGCCAGGCACACTCGCAGCACCTTTCGCATTACGTCCTGGTCGTCGAGCGCAGCCTGGCGCAACTCGACCCAGTCCCGGCGCTTACCGCGCGCGATCACGTCGTCAATCGCAGCAAGTGTGAACTGTTGGTGAGTGAGATGACGGTGTAACATATCTCAGATCATAGCATGTTCATTCCAGCCAGTCGAAGTGAAAAAGCGGCAAAACAAAACGTACCATGGACCCCTGTCCCGACCGCCACATTGTTGGACAGAAGGTGCGATCCTGACCGATCTTAGCCTATGCAGTCTTCCGTGATTAAAAAGTTCCTGTTTCAAGGATGTCAGGCATCTTACCCGACAACCCTGTTTGCCATCATGGATAGCACTATGTATTATATGGATATCGATATTGATAATCAACCATTGATGTGCCAATATTCTTCAGCCGGATGACACACGTTATGGCGACAAAACCTATTCAGATGACAATCGATGAACTACTACTCAAACAAGTGGATGACGTTGTAGAAGAATTGGGTACAACGCGCTCCTCTTTCATTCGAGATGCACTGCAGATGGCGCTGCATCAACACCGTATTACGCAACTGGAGAGGCAGCAGGCGGCGGGTTATGCTCGTCATCCTGTCGTGCCGGGGGAATTCGATATTTGGGAATCGGAACAAGTATGGGGTGATGTATGATACGAGGTGAAGTGCGTTGGTATACCTGCAAAGCCCCAGACAAACGCCGCCCCGTGGTCATCTTGACCCGAGATTCAGCGATTTCGTTTTTGACGGGGATAACTGTTGCACCTATTACTACGACGGTGCGCGATATTCCGTCGGAAGTGTACCTGAGTGCGGATGAAGATGGCGTCCTTTCCCCGAGTGCTGTCAACCTGGATAACATTCAGACGGTGGACAAACGAAAGCTGGGGTCCCGCCTTACCAAACTGTCGTCTGAAAGAATGGATGAGGTCGACAGTGCCCTTTGTTTCGCTTTGGGAGTTGACAGGTTGTTCTAGTTGAATTAGCTCAACCAACGGCAAGGCAAAACGCAACGTGGTTATCTACCTCGACCAAATTGCTTTTGCAAATGGACGATGAAGTCCCAGTCATCAAGAGCGCGGCCCAAAATCGGTGAAACGAACCGTTGCGGCGATCTTCGGAAGGTCGAACCTGGTGCTGTCGCCCAGCCGAGGCGTCTCTACACAATGCACCGTTACCTGCGTCTTTTCCACCAGATAAACCCAACCACAGCAGCGATAACTACAGCCAGCAATGCTTTGGCGCGTACGTTGGAAGTAGTCTGTGGCTGCACTGCCGGCTGCATGTCTATCGCCTCGTCCACCTCATCCACCAGCGTCACCGTACCATTGTCTCCATCGACGCGGATAAGCTGGCCGTTTTCGATGCGCTGGGTGGCAACTCCCGTGCCCATCACCGCCGGGATGCCATACTCGCGCGCCACGATGGAACCGTGAGCCAATGCGCCGCCAATGTCAGTGACCAATCCCTGGGCCTGGGCAAAGAGCGGCGTCCAGGCCGGTGTTGTGGTCGTGCAAACGAGAATCGTATCTGGCGTCATTTTGTCGAAGTCTGCCGGGGAGCGGATGACACTGGCCGGGGCAGTGACCTGGCCGGGACTGACGGCAAAGCCGTCGAGCGTGGGGCCGGTGCTGAGGCGGCGGGGCTTCGGTTCAAACATGGCCATGTCGATAGGTCCAAACTTCATACGACCGTCCGGCGGCACCACAATCGGTGGCTCCAGCCGTTTGCGCGCCTCATGCAGGATGTGGCGTTCCCGGGCAAGCTTGGCTAGTTCCGGGCGGCTGACACCCTCTGCCCGGGCGGCGCTGGCGGCTGCCAGTTCTGCGCTTCTCAGATAGAAGACATCGTCCGGGGCATCCAGGGTGCCGGCTTCGGTGAGTCGATTACCCAGTTCAAACGCCAACCGCCGCAGGGTAGGCCAGGCTGCGCCCACGTAAAATAGCGCCTCTTCTCGGTTGGGTGTGTACCGATGTGCCCAGTCCAGCAGCAGCTTGAAGATCGGGCGCTGGATGGGATTGAGTGATCGTTCCGTGCTTACCACCAGCAACTCTCGTTCCTGAGCCAACTTGACCTGACGAGCGCGTGCGTCTCGCTCTGGATGGGCAACGGCTGTTTTCAAACTCAGTAGCACAGGGATAGGGTCCTCTGCCAGGGTGGGGGCAACGAAGTCCAGGTTATATATCTGGTGGCCGTACGCATCGAGATAGTGCTGGAGGTCGTCCAGAAGCGGTTGCCCTTCGGGATGCGCTGCCAGCATATCGAGCAAGTGTGGAGCAGGTGTGTCGATGACCTGATCACGCAGCGCCTCCGAGCTATTGATTTTTCTGGCGATATCTTCCAGTTGTGCCTGAGCATCCGCTGCCTTGGAGGGGAATCCGCGCAGGAAGAAGCCACTGCTGAGGTGCAAACCATTGGACGAGTTGCGTCCGCTTGCAACCGACCTTACAAAGCGATCAAGCGCAGTATCTGTGACTCGGGCGATACCCAAAGGCACGGCGGCTGCGAACCAATAGTTGGCATCCTCCGCTGCAAGCACACGCACGCCTCGCAGCAACTCCTCGTCTGACGCATTGGTCAAATCAATACGCCTCCATTGTTCGATGATGGCGCGATAGCCAGGCAACGACTCATCTCGCCAGCGAGGGATTAGGGTGCGGATCATCTTGGGAAGGACCACCGTATATATGCGCAGGACAATCGGAACGAAACTCCACCCGAAATCAAAACTGGCAATGCTGTAAGCGTAGCCATTGACGGTGGCAGCGAAGGGTGGATCGAGGAACTCCCACAAATTGATCTCAATGCCGCTCAGGTCGGACAGAAAAACGGCAAACTCCTCCATTGAATGATCCAGGCCATTTTGCAGATACAACTCGTCGAATAGCGGGGAGAGGGGTTCTGGCATGTGCTCGACGATCTGTCGTCGCATCCAGATGGTGCCGGGCCTGGGCGGGTCCCAGCGCACGTCTTTCAGCGGGACGGGCGCTAAATTGGTGATGGGCCGCGCCTGCAGGATGGCAATTTCTCCGTCGGATATCGCCCATTCGATGTCCATCGGCATTCCGTAATGCGCCTCGATCTCCGCGCCGTAGCGCGCCAGTTCGATGGAGGCGGCATCATCCAGTACCTGCTGCACTTGTTGCGCTTGCGGTACAGGTTGCTCTTCTGTGCCATTGTCGATCGGCACGGTCATGATGGTTTTTATAGCTATCTCGCGGGATATGACTTGCAGGCTCGACTTATCTACGATAACGGTATCGGGCGTCACCTGTCCACCCACTATGGCTTCACCCAGGCCCCATGTGGCGTTGATGACGATCTGCTCGCGTTCGCCATCAAGCGGATTGGCTGTAAACAGGATCCCGGCCGATTCTGCCGGGACGAGCTGTTGCACGACGACTGCGAGACTGACATCGGTCGGGACAATGCCTTGTCGTAGTCGGTATGAGGTGGCCCGGGCCGTCCACAAGCTGGCCCAGCACTTCTTCACTGCATCCAGCAGCGCCCTATCCCCCTGCACATTCAGGAAGGAATCATGCTGCCCGGCAAAACTGGCAGTGGGCAAGTCCTCGGCGGTGGCGGAAGAACGGACGGCCACGTGGCTCCTACCGCCCGCTATCAACTCCGAATACGCTGCTAACAAATCCGTCCGCATAGCCTCTGGCATTTCAGCAGCGAGAAAGAGCTTTTTGATCGCTGCGGAGGTCTCTTCACCCGACCGTAGTACGTCGGCCGACCGTAGTGCGTCGGCCAACTGTGGATCATCAGCAGACACCTTCGATACCAGTTCGACGATCTGTGGTTGCAGACCATTTTCGCTCACAAAAACGTCGTAAGCTTCCGTTGACAGCACGAATCCTGCGGGAACCGGAAAGCCGGCTGTTGTCATCTCGCCAAGATTGGCCCCTTTGCCTCCGGCAGTGGGGATGTCGTTTTTACCTAGTTGGGTGAATGGAACTGTATAGGTCATCGCTCAATCTCCGTTTGGATCCTGTGTATCGGGTGAAGACGATCATAAGCAAACACAGGTTTCTTGAAATTCTACCATAGCGCGATGACAAAGGGTTACTCCACCCCACGGATATCAACTCGGCCGGTCATGCCGGGGCGGATATCCAATAGTTAGTGTATTGATCTCCCAGAGCAGCCTGTACATTCGCAGTCACATTCCGCACCGCAAGGACGGCATCTTCGGCATTTCCAGATTCATATAATGCTGGTTCGACAAGGGCGATAAGCTGCTCTGCCCGATTAGACAATCCTGCCCACGCTTGCGCATCTTCAACATTGATGTTGAGACCGTTATTTACACCACATGCCGCACGCCTCAACTTTACAAGGTGCAAGCCAACATATATAATCACATCATGATTGATGCGTTTTTTGATGGAGAAATAGATGCTTGAAAAATTCGAGACGGTCCGAACGACAATTACTGTCCCAACTGACTTGATCAAACGCTCACAATATTTCATCGACGGTGGCAGCATTCCCAGCCGCAATGCGCTGATTGTGACCGCACTCGAACGATTTTTGTTGGAGTTGGAACGGCAAGAGATTGACCGTCAGTTTGAGACGCTGGCGGATGATAAAGCCTACCAAGCCATGAACCAACAGATCGCCGAAGCGTTTGCAGAGAGTGACTGGGACGCATTGGTAGAGGGGGAAACGGAATGAAGCGTGGCGACGTTTTCGATGCCCGCCTGAATCCGACGGAGGGGTCTGAACAAGCTGGTGTCCGCCCGGTTGTCATTGTGAGCCGCGACGCGATCAACAAGAATAGCTCTGTAATTGTCATTGTACCACTGACAAATGCAGTGAATGTTAAACGCAACTACCCAAACAATGTCACGATGGCGAAAGGCGAGGGCGGCTTGACGTTTGAGTCAGTTTTGCTAGGTGGACAGGTGCGGGCCATCTCGAAGTCGCGCCTTCTGCGTCAACGCGGAATGTTGTCAACGGAAATGATGCAACAAGTTGACCGTGCCTTGCGTATTACCTTGGATTTGTAGCCGCTGTTAGGGTAAAACCGAACGGACGTTCCTTGCCCAATACCGCCTCCGATGGCCGATATCGTGCCACCATGTGCTTCAACGATGGCCTGTGCTATGGTCAGGCCCAGCCCGGAGCCGCTCGATACACGATTGACTACTGTCACTAATTTCCTTGCCAAACTGCCACTTTGAAATCAATGGCCATCTGGCTCAATCACAATATGTTGAATATAAGATAACACACTTTTCGCGCCATCCCGTGAATCTACAGAATGTCTACAAAATTGTGCGGTGGGGAGGGGGTTCGGTCGATTCCCGTCACGACAAGATTTGAATATTGACCAGTAATTCCCGTTTTGAGGTCAGATTTCTTCGGTAGTAAAATCGTGAGAGGTAGCACTCGCCTTGACAGGCATTTTCTGGATTCAAATGGTAGGAATCAAAGTCAAAGAGCTCAGTTTGGGAACCGTGATGGCGGCAA
>JAAENG010000062.1 GCA_024224665.1 Chloroflexota bacterium
CCGACCACGCGACCAACCGACCACGCGACCACGCACCACTCAGATCGAATCATCGTATCGTCTGTCGTCTAACTCGGTTCCTCGCCGTACTGCACTACGCCCATACTTTTGTCGGATATCGTCGAGTGCATGCTGAAGCTCTCGGTCATGTTCACCCTCAGCATCCCACAGACTCAGTTGGCGATATCCATCCTGTAGGCCGCTTACGCCAACGCCGATGAGCCGAACGTGCCGGCCTTCCGACCACTCATTATCGAATAACCGCAGAGCCGCTCTGACGATCTCTGAATCCCGGTCCGTGGCGCTGGCCAGAGTGGTCTGGCGGGTCAGGGTGGTGAAATCGGGCCAGCGCAATTTAAGCCTGACCGTAACGCCCGACAGCTTCTGTCGCCGCAGACCCCTGCCCACACCTTCGGCCAGACGGCGGATAGTTCGCCGTAGTTCTGTGCCATCGGCGACATCTTTGGCAAATGTTAGTTCTTTGCTGATCGATTTGGCTTCACGTTCGGTCGCCACCGCCCGGTCATCAATGCCCTGGGCCCGCTGTGCGAGATCCCGGCCATGTTTGCCAAAGCGTCGGACCAGATCATCCTCCGGCCAAATGGCGATGTCTCCAATGTGGCGTATGCCCAGTGCTGCCAGCCGTTCCGCTGTTTTTGGACCGACGCCCCATAGAGAGCGAGTCGGCAATGGCGCCAGAAACTCTACTTCTTTTCCTGCGGGCACCAGGGTGATGGCGTTTGGGTAGGCGCCCGATTGTATCTTACCCTTGCCTACGTCATTGGCGATTTTGGCGACTAACTTATTCGTGGCGACACCCAGCGAGCAGGGCAAGTCGAGTTCAGAACGGATGGTGGTCTGCAATTGGCCGGCCAAAGTCTTGCCCTCTTGCGGCAGATCGCTGACATCTAGAAAGGCTTCGTCGATGGAGATCTGCTCGACCCAAGGTGTGAGTTCATGCAATATCGCCATAACCCGGCGCGACATCTCGGTATATGCACCCCGGCGGTTGGGAACAATGATCAGTTCAGGGCAGCGCCGCACAGCCTCGGCCATAGGCATCGCTGAATGGATACCAAATACCCTGGCGGCATAAGAGCAGGAGGCGACGACACCCCGACCTTCCGGATTGCCTCCTACCGCAAATGGTTTGCCCGTTAATGCAGGATTGTGAAGTTCCTCAACAGCGCAGAAGAATGCATCTAAATCAAGGTGAAGGATTTTCCGTGGCATCTAGCTCCCATTTAATCCACTCATAATCCAGGCATCGACCAGTTTTGTCTCAGCTGGTGTCAGCTTTAGCTCGGTATCCTCACAACGGGCGAGGACGCTGCCGCGGAAGATTTTTGCCAGTGAGCGTGCGCTGTCACGTTTGCTGAAGCGGTGGCCTTTATAGATGATACCCTTGAGAATAAAGGAAACGTTTGAGCGAGAGATGCTCTCTCCCTTCTCGATGCAGCGGTCTCGTACTGCTTTGGAGGTGCGTGTAAGGTTGTATGGATTCCGTTTCAATTCATCGGCTGTAGCACGAAATAGCACGGCATACTGTTTGATCGTCAAATTGGGTGTGCCAGTAGCTTTCTGGATGCGGCCAATCAGCGTTTCCATCTCTGCTGACATCTTGTCTTCGACTGCCGGTTCGACGATCTCTGAAGGTGGATTATGCCGTTTGGGATCGTAAAGATAGCCAGGTGATGGGGATGTGGCGATCTCGATATCGAGATCATCCTCACTTTGCAGCAGGTTTTTGAATGTGCCTGCCCCGGCCCATCGTGTATCGATCACTTGTGGTCCCAACTGGTTCGTGACATCATGGGCCGCTTTTGCCATAAGGATGGGTTCATCAGAAGTCTGCACCATCCGCCTTACCAACCGTACGATACGTCGTCTCAATTTATCGTCGGCATCACCATCGGGCTCAGGCTGATCCCCCTCAGGCTCTTGAGGGGGGGTGGCACGTTTGCGGCGCGATGGCACCCGCACTGTTAGTCGCCAGGGATCACCCTCAGTGATACGTAGCTCCGGGTTGCGGCGGGTAAGGTCTGCCGTGAGCGATCGTAGGGCGAAGAAACCCAGCCAATTGCTGTCTCGACGGAATTCAGGGTAGGCCAAGTAGAGTTTCGGTAAGTCGGTGGCCAGTATCTCACCATTTGCGCTGGCTTCAGCGTACAAATCAGAGGCCATTCGATCTAGCAGTTCTTCGGTAGCCGGAGTCAGTGGCAGCACAGACGCTCGCCCCTGCTCATCTCGAACAGCATCAGATGACATACCCAACGCGTATTCGATAAAGACATCTTCCTCGATGATGAGGTTACAGGCGGCCTTGTAAGCCTCTGAGGCAGGGCCGGCAGCCAGGACAGCCGTACTGCGATCGTACGCACGTAGCCTCAACAGCACCGGTGTAAAATCAGCGTCACCTGAAAAAATGATGAATTCATCGAAGTGTGTGTTATGTTCCAGCGTATCGATGATATCCATGACCATGTAGATATCTGCGCTGTTTTTGCCTTGCGTAGTCAAGGAGGGGCAATCAATGACACTGAATGCCGACCGTGTGAAATTAGGCCGGTAGCGATAGAAATCCCTGGGATTGAGATAACACCTGCGTATGAGTACCTCTCGTGTCTGGTGAGGAGGCGACTCTGTTTCTTCTGGCCCGATCATGCCCTGCTCCATCCAGGCCAACCAACGGGAGGGGTCTGTGGCAAAGTTTTCTGCGGCAGCTTCATCGAGCTTTCTGAGCCCGATGTAAATGTTATCAAAATCGACAAAAAGTGCCGTTTTGATGCGCCCTTGTTCAGTATTCTGTTTCATAATTTTTCATTTCCAAATTAGTGGTGGATCCGACAATCGTATCGAATCCATGATTTGAGTGAACGTGGTTGTGTAACGATCCCCTATACAAAACCATGTATCAATAGCTCCATAGCGCTAACGGCAGACTCAAAACGCCGTTGGCTCAGTGCATGTAATTCTTCCTCCTCGGTAGCATCGACCACATGATACTCGATCTGGCCTGTTAATGCTACTGAATGCCCCACGCGCGTTCGATGAAAACGTCGATGGGGCGGCCGGGTCTGAGCCACACGACCCGGCCATCGTTGCAAGCTTTAGGCGTGAGAAGCATGTGCCTACGCATCTCGCGTGACACCCAACGTCAGTGCCATGCCATCGATTGTGTGCGTTTCTACGTGTACATCATCCGATGGGGTTTCATCTACAAGTTGGTCGCTTAGCGTCTCCAGTTGAATATAAGTCCCCCAGCGGTCGATGATCTGAGCCAGGTCTGAGCTTGAGGTGGAGAACGAGGTAGTTATGTGATCCTCGATGTTGAATCCGGCATTCTTGCGCATGGTCTGGATGCGTCTGACGACCTCGCGCGCCAGCCCTTCAGCCTTCAGTTCCGCTGTTACAACCGAATCGATGCCCACTGTCAGCACTTTGTCAGCGACCACGGCCAAACCTTCGGCGGGTTGCGTCTGTACGACGATTTCCTCCGGTGCTAACTCAAGCGACCGGCCACTGATCTCAACCACCACCGCTTCTCCGGCATTGATCTGTTTCACCACTTCTTCAGCTGCGAGTTCGATCACGGCCTGGCGTACTTTCGGGAAATCCTTGCCTAATTTGGGACCAAGAAGGCGATTATTGGGCAGAAGCCTGTAGGTGACCAGGGCTTCTGGGTCGGCCACAAATTCGATGGCTTTGACATTGAGTTCGTCGGCTACGATATTTAGGATGTCAGCAGTGAGTTCGCTGTGCCCTTGCTGCACATGGACAAGCGTTTTGGCCAGAGGCTGGCGGACGCGCAAATTGGCGCTGCTGCGGGCGCTGAGACCGAGGCTGGTGATGCGGCGTGCCAAAGCCATCTGATCCTGAAGGCCCTCATCGATGGCCTCTTGATCGGCAAGCGGCCAATCAGTATGGTGAATACTCGAGCGAGCATCATCTTGCATCGAGCGCACCAGATTTTGGTACATCACTTCGGTAACAAAAGGCATGATCGGGGCGATGGTGCGGATCAACTTGACCACTACATGGTACAGGGTCGCATAAGCATCACGTTTATCGTCATCCTGCTCCCCTTTCCAGAAACGGCGACGACTGCGACGAACGTACCAGTTGGTCAGGTCCTCCACAAGACCTTCGACGACGAGCGTTGCGGCAAAAGCATCCGAATTGATGAATCCATCGCTTACGCGTGCGGCCACATGATTCAGGCGGGACAGCATCCAACGGTCGAGGGGATTGCTGACGGCCGGGGTTGGGCCTTCTGGTAGCGCGGGGTCGAAGTTCTCACTCTCTGGCACCCAACCATCGAGATTGGCATAAGTGACAAGGAAATTATAAACATTCCAAAGCGGGATCATTACCTGGCGGCGGGAATCGTCGGCCCGGTGGTAGCCAAATAGCAGGTTGTTCTCGGGTTTGTGGGCGCAGTACAACCAGCGCATGGTATCAACACCCATTTTGTTGGCGGCCTCGTTGAATTCGATAGAATTACCCCAACTCTTGTGCATCTCCCGGCCGTCTTCTGCCAACAACGAAGCATAACCGAAGTTCTCCAGGAAGGAAGGGGAGTTGTCTAATACTGTGCCCATGACCAGCATGCTGTAGAACCAGTTGCGGAACTGGCCGGGAAAGGATTCACTGATCCAGTTGGCCGGGTACCACTTGCGCCAGTATTCAGGATCAGAGCGATAGCGCAGCGTGCTAAACGAGACGATACCGGCATCGAGCCATGGATTGCCCACATCCTCGATACGACTCATGACACCGCCACATTTCTGGCATGTAAGCTTGACAGCATCGATAAAGGGGCGATGGGGGGTATGACCTTCGAATACACCCCAGCCCTCGACGGCCAGTGCCTGTAACTCGTGTTCGTCACCGACAACATGGTAATGGTCACAGGCATCGCAGACCCAGATGGGAAGCGCCAGGCCCCAGTATCGTTTTTTCGAGATCATCCAATCGTGCATGTTGCGAAGCCAATCCAGTTCTCGGGCATAGCCGAATTCAGGGATCCAGCGGATATCATCGACCACATCCATGATCTGGTAGCGGAGACTCTTTGATTTTTCTTCAGCACTGACTTCGGCGCGGGGTTTGTCGTAAAGCTCGCCCATGCTGATAAACCATTCATCCACCAGCCGGAAAACCAGCTCGGTGCCACACCGCCAACAGGTAGGGTAACGGTGGCTGTAGCCTTCGACGTGATAGAGCACAGCTTTGCGCTTCATATCTTCGAAGATACCTTCGGCCACATCGGATACGGGCATACCACTCAGCCAGCCATAGCCCTCGACGAATTTGCTTTCGTCATCAAGGGGAGCGAGCACGGGGAAATCACATTGTTTCCCTAAATCGAAGTCCTCGGCGCCGCAGCCGGGAGCGATGTGGACGATGCCTGTGCCCTCGCTCTCGCCTACGCCTTCCCAAAGGATGACCTGATGCACATCTACGGCACTTTTGCCCAGGCCGAGGCTGAGTTGGGCAAGCGGGTGGTAGCCCCCCGGCGTCTGTGCTGCCTTTAGGTCGTCGAAGGGGCCGCCATAGGACCAACCTTCCATATCCCGACCTTTGAGTTCCTCGATGACGGTGAAATCACCTTGCAGCATGCCCAAGGTACCTTTTGAGAGATAGAGCATATGCTCGCCATTCTGTACTTTCACGTAATCGAGATCAGCACCAACTGCTGCGGCGACATTACTGGTCAGTGTCCAAGGTGTGGTGGTCCAGATCAGGAGCGATTCGCCGGGTCTGTCTCGCAGGGGGAATCGTACCGTGACACTGCGGTGAGTGATCTCGCGATAGCCGTCGGTGACGATCTCATGCTGGCTGATGCCGGTAGCACAGCGTGGGCACCAGGGCATGACATCGGCGCCCTGGTAAAGCCATCCCTTCTCCCAACAGGTTTTTAAAAAGGTCCAGATCATGTAGTTATTTTCGGTGGCAAAGGTGTAGTAGCTACCCCCCATTTCAGGCATGCCCAGGCGACCGACGATATTTTCAACAGTGCCCGTGACCGGCCCTTCGGGGCCATCGACTGTGATGACTTCTTCTGGATTTTCCAACAAGGTATCGGCCAGCCAATTCAACTGCTCGGTATCATTCCAGTCCATCCAATAACCCAAGCGGATCGATTGGTCGGTCTGTACAGCGGAATACTTGAGGACGCGCGCTTTGCAGCGGCGCACAAAAGATTCCAGGCCGTAGACCTCGATGTCTTTCTTGGTTTCGAAACCCAGTTCCTTTTCGACTTCCACCTCCACCCACAGTCCCTGACAATCGAAGCCATTTTGGTAGCGCAACTCGCGTCCACGCATCGACCAGTAGCGGTTGTAGATATCCTTGTAGGTACGGCCCCAACCATGGTGAACGCCCATGGGATTGTTGGCGGTGATGGGACCGTCGATGAAAGACCAGACGGGTCGGCCTCTGCGTAATTCTCGCAGTTTATTAAAGGCATCGGTTTCTTTCCAGAAATCGAGCACCTCATGTTCTTGCTTTACATAATCGACGTTAGATGGTACGTCTTTGAATGGCATGATGCGTAGTCCTTCAGAATAGAATAAGTTCAAGTCTTAGTGGGTAATACTCGTTTTTCGGACGCAAAAAAACGCCATCGTCCGCTCAGGGACGAAAGCGCTATCATGTGCATGCTTCCGCGGTACCACCCTGCTTTAACGCAACTCAATCGCGTTACACTCGATAGGAGACCAACATCTCCACGTGATTGATAACGGGCTACGAACCCGGCCGAACTTAGTAGGCATGCAAATAACCGTTCAGTTGGCAGCTCCGGAGGGATTTTCGACGGCGATTCGGCGCCTGACTCTCACTATTTCCAGGCTCGCTGAGCCTAATCAGGCTCGTCTACTCGTCTCCATCATTACTTTTTAGAATGGATATCTTAATCTTAGTACCGGGAAGTCTAGCAGTTGCTCAGATGTGTGTCAAGATCACCGTGTTGGCTGTTGACGTGATATGCATGTCTTTGCCCACTCAGCCTCCGCCTCCGCAAGCGGCGGTTCGGGCGGCTGCCTGTAATCGATGCGAAGATCGTATCGGGCACGTTGGTAGGTGATGCGTAGCGCCTCCTCTACATCAAGCTGGGCCGGCGGGTCCGGGTCGAGTAGTGGGATTGGCAGCGTGGGCAGCCGTTGGCGAATGTGAACGGGCCAGACATCGGCATCCGGGCGTTCACCCCTTCGACAGATCATGAGCAAATAATCTGCGGGTGGTAGGGGATCGTCATAGGGCATGCGAGGGAACATGCGAAGGAGATCGATCTCCACCAGGTGTACTGGTGATGACAAGTATCCCGAGCGTTTTTCGATATAGACTTGACGCCCTTTACCATTACGCTTGTTGACCGGTGAAAGAAGCTCGATCACGGTTACTAGCTTTTTATGATCTCGATGGCGGATTTTTATGGAGATCAGGCGCGTGGGAAGGTCCTGCGGTACACGCACAGTGATGGGCTCTGGGCCGGACACTGGCGGAAAGCTTGTCTCATAGACAGCCGTTTCAGCTATTTTCTTTACCGTTACATCAGGACGGACGATGTAGGCATCGCTCCGATCATCAACCCGATCGACTACAAGTTGGGTCTCTAACTCAGCTGCGTATTCTGGAGCCAGTTGTGGTGACAACAGTTCTCTGAAAATGTTCATCAGGCTACTATGAACATCAGGCCACAGATCTGGTGCTTCCAGATAAGGGTCCATGCCTGGGAAGGGCGAGTGGGTCATTGTTTTTGTGCCGAAACCATAGGTGCGTTAAGCTCGAATGTGCTTATGGCCTCTCATTTGGGCGGTAAGGCGATCGTGAATTCCACAGCCTGCTGTAACCAACCTTTGAAGTCTGCCTCTTGCTCGATGCCAGCAGGGCTGACGAGGACCCAATCCTTCATGGGACGGCCGGTGGGGCCGAAGGGGCCGATATTGGGATCGACGAACGCCTGGGAGGCTTTGTCTGCCCCTACGCGCGCCATCAGACTGTCGTTACTGACACCGACACACATATTGCTGTTGATCATAAAGGCGATGCCTCCAAACATCTTCTTTTCGGTCAAGCCTGCTTGTTTGGAGAGTGCGCTGCGAATGCGCGCTGCCAAAGTCTCATCAAATGCCATTATCTAATGCCTCCTTGTTGTTTGCCGGCCAATCTGCGCAGGTAGTCGGTTTGTCCGGCGTGATAGGTTTCGTGCCAGGCCTGGCTCAGCAACTGTTGGCCGACCGTGCGGCCATCTTCTGAGGATTGTTCCAGGGCGGTGCCATCGACGTTCGACAATGCCTCTGTCAGGGATGCCATCGTCAGGTCGAGATCAGCCTCCAGGTCGGTGAGAGGGAGAGCGGTCAGCGCCGTAACCCTGTCTGATCCTCTCTCATACAGTTTTATCTTTCCTTCCCCCCATGTCGGATCGATACCTAATAAACTGGACGATCGCATGCGACCGACGAGGATGTGCCCCAGGATCCAGTTTAGATTATTGGCTTCGATTTCCGGCTGAAGCAGACTCTCTTCATGTGTCAAGCTCTCGATGTTACGGGCAATGACAAATTGATTGCTTTTATAAATCTGCAAAATGGCTTGTGCTGTCTCCAAGGTCGATTCTCCTTTTGTCATGCTTTAGAAGGCCAGGCGCTTACGCAAGATCATCGACATAAAGTTGTCGATGATCTTGGTCTCTTATCTGACAAGGTGAAGGGGTGGCAAGGTGGCAAGGTGAAGGAGTGGCAAGGTGGCAAGGTGATCACTTCGTCAGTAAGTCACTTATACCAGCGAAGTCCGGGAACAATCGCTGGGCTCCTGCGGAATTTGCGTGGTTCCTAACTAAAAAGGCGTGGTTTGTTAGCACATGCAATACGCACCACGCACCACGCACCACGCACCACGCACCACGCACCACGCACCACGCAACACGCAACACG
>JAAENG010000063.1 GCA_024224665.1 Chloroflexota bacterium
AATCCAAAAAGCGCTGGATTCAATTCAACAACCGTCAAGGCGATTTCTTGATAGAAAGGAATCAACGCCTGGCTGGCATAATCAACATAGGCCTGTGGATTGGTAAATGTAAATGAACCATTGACCCCAGTTGCCATTGCCAGGAAAAAGAGACCCAAAAAGATACGACCTGCATTTGGTTTGGCCAGGCAAAGAATGATCACTGCCAAAACAAACACCGAGCTTACGATAATTGGAATTAACATTGAAAATCTCCTTTCAGTTTTCTATTGTTCAAGATGCGCCGGAGCTGTTCGGGCTGGCGCTGCAGAACCTCTTCGGCCAGATAGTCCAGTACGAAATGGTGGCTGCCGGTGAAAGCCTGGATAAAACTAGCGGTGTCTGCTCGCCCCCACATTGAAATCGCGGCTAATTGCAGCCCTGCTATCCAACTTTCGGTGCGTGTCCCCAGCGCGGCGATGTCTTTCGTTGAAGGGTTCAGGCCCATCACCCGGTTGAGAAAATCTGCCGCTTCGGAGGTTGTAAAGCGCAAGTCGGCGACGCGTAGTTCGGTCAATTGCCCCCGAGCGCGCAGACGTGCTAGAGAGAGGGGAGGGTCCTCACGAGTTGCAATGACCAGATGCATCTGTGGTGGTATATTTTCGAGCAAGAAGCTTAGGGCATCATGGATTGCTTGAGCTTCAATCAGGTGGTAGTCATCAAGGATGAAGATAATCTTGTCGGGGCTAGCAGCAATCTCGTTGATCAGAGATGTCAGAGCGGTTTCAGTTGGCGGTGGCTGAGGGGATTGGAGCGCACGTAATGCTCCTATTGCGATGTCGGCATCAATTGTCTGCAAGGCAGCGATAGAATAGGTCAAGAAGCGGGTTGGATCGTTGTCATTCTCATCCAGCGAGAGCCAAGCGACGCGAATCTTGGGATCGAGCCGATCAACGATCCATTCACTCAGAAGCGTAGTTTTGCCGAAACCGGCTGGGGCAGAGACGAGGGTTAGCTTTTGGTGCAGGCCTTCGTTCAATTGTAATGTCAGGCGTGGGCGCGCGACCACACTGGGGCGAATAAGTGGAATAAAGAGCTTGGTGGTCAGCAGAGATGCGGGCATGGTATAACTTTCTGGCCGGCTTTGGCAGAACCTGCAGATGAAACCGCGCATGTCGCCGCGCCAATCTTATCACGTTTTCTGCTTGTCCGCAGAGTGTGTTTACCCCTGTTACTTCATACATGTTCTAACCCTATCACTCCTTCATTTTACATCTTTGCTCCAAATGTTCGAGTCTGCTACAATCGTTTTACGACCTAACTTGACTTAACTATGATTGAGGCGACGTATGGATCTGGCAACTGCACGTGATCTCTCCCTGATATGGCTGGCATTTTTGGGTATCATTCTGACGTTGGTACCGGCTGCTGCTTTTTATTTTTCGATTCGGGGCATGAATGTCGGCACGAAGTGGCTGAGAAAAATCGGTTTGCCGGAAGCGCAAAAGTACACGCGTTTGATGGCCGATAAGACGAATGAATATACCGCCAAGGTAACGGATCCCATCACGGAAGTAGAGACGGCCGTAACTCAAGCCAAGAGCACTGTGTCATCAGTGCCCACCGTCCTACGCCGCCGCCGACAAAGGAGCGACCATGCTAATTAACCGCACCCGCATACTCATCGCCGGGACGCTGTTGGGCGCTATTATTGGTCTAACCATCGCCTGGGTGGCCTCAGATGCCGAATCCGAGCAAGAACTACTACTGGCTGAGGGCAAGGATGTGAAGGTCAGACCCCGAGCCAAAGACTGGATAACACTCAGTGTTGCGGCGATCACACTCGTCCGCCAACTGGCCGACATGCTCGAACCCAGGACTTAGCGATTACTCTAGGCGCTTATGAAAAATGATCGACAATGAATTATCTATCTTGGTCTCTCATCTGACAAGGTGAGGGGGTGACAAGATGGCAAGGTGATCACTTCGTCACCTTGTCATTTATACCAGCGAAGTCTGGAATAATCGCTAGGCGCTTACGCAAAATGATCGACAACTTTTTGTCGATGTGTGTGGCAGGTGGCACGTTGCAAGTTCAACCCTTGTCTGCAACCGAACTCGCACCTGCGACCTGCTACTTGCTACTTGCTACTTGCGACGGAGAGGTCTCATTATCCAAACGCAGTCTCGTAATATTTACTAGTTGCGAATCATGCGTGCTGTGTAACACAACGAGGTCGTTGCCCACCACGCGTTCTTGTATTCAGGTTTAACACACATTGGAGGACACACCGATGGCTAAGATAGGCACGGCGGAGCGACCGTTGCGCGTGGTCATTATCGGCGCGGGGCCATCTGGTTTTTATGCTGCCCAGGCGCTGTTAAAGCAGAAAGAAGTCGATGTCTCTGTCGATTTCTTCGACCATCTGCCCGCGCCTTACGGCCTGGTGCGTTACGGGGTGGCGCCTGACCATCAAAAAATCAAAACAGTGACCAAGCTATACGAACGGATTGCATCCGATACGCGTGTGCGCTTCTTCGGCAATGTCACCTTTGGGGAGGACCTGACCCACGCCGATATCAGAGAGCATTACGATCAGGTTATTTATGCCGTGGGTACGCAGTCTGACCGCCGTCTCGATATTCCGGGAGAGGATCTGATCGGTAGCTTTCCTGCTACCGAGTTTGTGGCCTGGTACAATGGCCACCCTGACTACCGAGATTATAAATTCGATCTGAGTGTAAAAAGCGTGGCTGTCATCGGTGTGGGCAATGTGGCGATGGATGTGGCCCGTATCTTGGCTTTGTCGCCGGCCGAACTGGAGCAAACTGATATTGCCGATTACGCCTTGGAGGCACTGAGAGAAAGTCAGGTCCAGGATATCTACATCGTCGCTCGCCGTGGTCCGGCTCAGGTTAAATTTACCAATCCCGAGCTACGCGAACTGGCCGAGCTAGAAGTGACGGACGTGATCATCGATCCTGCGGAACTGCTGCTGGATGAACGCAGCGCCGCAGCCGTGGCCGACAATCGAGAAGCACAAACCAACCTGGAGATCATGCAGCACTATGCTGATCTCGACCCAAGCGGCCACCCCAAGCGTATTCACTTTCTGTTCTTGCGCTCACCCGTAGAGATTCTGGGTAATGATGCCGGTGAGGTAGTTGGCGTTCGTCTCGAAAAAAACGTACTGCGACCCACCGAAACCGGATATCTGAATTCACACGGTACAGGCGAATTCGAAGCATTAGAAATAGGCATCATCGCCCGCTCAATCGGTTACCGTGGCGAACCCCTCCCCGGTGTACCGTTCCACGAACGCTGGGGTATTATCTCGAACAGCAATGGACGCGTGAGTGAGTACGAAAGTGGCGATATCGTGCCCCAGGAATATGTGGTTGGCTGGGCAAAGCGCGGCCCCAGCGGTATCATCGGCACCAACAAACCTGACGCCGTAGCAACGGTGCGCTTGCTGTTGGAGGATATCCCTGCGCTGCAAGCGGTCGATGATGCTCACGCCGACTCCTACGCTATTGTCGAACTGCTCAAAAAACGGGACGTCCGTTATGTGTCTTGGGACGAATGGCTGTTGATCAATCAGGCCGAAGTGCAGGCGGGCCAGCGGCTGGGACGACCACGTGTTAAGTTCACTTCGGTTCCCGACATGATCCGGGCAGTGGATGCAGCCATCATCGCCCAGACCAAGGATGTTTTGATCATTGGTGGTGGCCCAGCCGGGCTCTATTCTGCTTTTTATGCCGGATTACGCGGCCTGAAGGCACGGGTGTTGGAGGCGCTGCCAGAAGTGGGGGGACAACTCTCGACACTCTATCCCGACATGGATATCTACGATGTGCCCGGCTTCGTAAAAATCGGTGCACAAGATCTGGCTACCTCACTAAAACATCAGGCCGAACGCTTCGGCGACGATGTAGACATTTGCCTGAGGTGTCAGGCGGAATCTATCGAACGTGAAGATGGGGTCTTCATCGTCCACGATAGCCAGGGCAACGCGCACCGTACCCGCAGTCTGATCATCGCCACCGGCATTGGCGCTGTCAAACCCATCACCATCGATATCCCAAGTGTAAGACGGCTACGAGGCAAAGGTGTCAGCTACTTCCCCCACGACAAAAGCGTTTTTCGAGGCAAAAAGGTGCTGGTTGTGGGCGGAGGGGACAGTGCCGTGTTGTGGGCGCTCAATCTCAAAGACTGGGCCGCTGAAGTAACCCTTATCCACCGTTCCGATACTTTCCGGGCGGCGAAGGCAAACGTGGCAGAACTGTTGCACGATAGTGTCAGTGTCCTGACCTTCCATGAGTTGAAAGATGTGAAAGGCAAGCAGCAAGTGGAGCAGGCCATCATCGTCGACACTCCAAGTGGTGAGGAAGACACGCTGGCTGTGGATGCTGTGATCCTGAACTTTGGCTTCCGAACAGATAAGAGCTTTATCGAAGAACTGAGCCTGGAGATCGATAATAAGCATGTACTTGTCGATGGCTTCGGTCGAACCAATCAGCCGGGCATTTATGCCGTAGGCGACGCCGCCCAACCTGAAGGTGGCGCCAATCTCAAACTGATTGCCACGGCAATGGGTCAGGCAGCAGTGGCAGTGAACCATGTTTGCCATGAGCTGTATCCCGAAAAGAACATGGTCCCGCCCCATAGTTCGACGATGCGGTTGTAGTGATTGCGTGGTGCGTGGTGCGTGGTGCGTGGTGCGTGGTGCGTGGTGCGTGGTGCGTGGTGCGTGGTGAAAATCTGCCGAAAGACTAAGTTGAATTTGCCACTTGGCCATTGTGGCCAAGATAAAGACACGGATTAAAGGAAACACAGATTTTTCCACTGTACTTCATCCGAGTTTCTTCTATCCGTGTCTTCCTGAATGAAAACTAGTTATCGACAAAACTTTGTCAATCTTATTTTGCATGCGCCTAGGCGCCTGAAATTCAGGTTACCGGTCTCAACCAGCCAGTGTGAATTCGGGCAGGTGTACTATCTCGCCCCCCTCCTGTTCTTGTTTTCGTTGCGCTTTATTTCCTCCTCGCTCAAATAGGCCTGGTCCTTGCTCTTGCAGTTGTTTCTTCCAAACGCTAATTTGGTTGGGATGTATGCTGTACTCTTGGGCCAGCTCACTCGTCGTTTTTAGACCTTTGTTTGCTTCCAGCGCCACTCGATACTTGAATGCTGCGCTGTGCTGCCGGCGTTTCT
>JAAENG010000064.1 GCA_024224665.1 Chloroflexota bacterium
AAAGTTGATGAGCTCGAAGATACTGACAAGAACCTCTCCGGCCGCCTAACCAACAAGAATTATGTCTCCAACGCCCCTAAAGAAGTGGTAAGCGAAACCCGCACGCAACTAAGCGAGCTGCGAACCCTCAAAACACGCCTCAAAAACGAGATTGAGAAAATCTCCAACACAATGAGCTAACCTCTGTTACGTTACTTGACGTTTTAGCATTTTTGTTATAGTATTGTGTTGAATAGTCGACTTACGATGGGTGATTTTGATTCAATTTTCGAATCGCCTCTGTTGGCTGTTTGCATTTTTACAAGCGGACTCAAATTTTCAACCCATGTCTTGGGCCCCAAGCGCTCTCACTAAGCGGAGCTTTTGGGGCTCAAGACATACAATCCCTAGCAATCACCCAGGAGGTGGTACAGATGTTCACGAGCAGCTACATCGAGTTGCCGAAGGGAACGGCCTCGATCCTGGTACGCCGGGATTTCACCTATTCCTTCATCGACTTCAGCGGAACGATCGGCAATCAACGCGCGAGCTGTGCAATCGGCTCGGTTAACATGAGCCAGGTCAGAGCATGGGCCACTGAACACGGCCTGCACTCTTTCCAGACCACGGACCTCCTCGACGGGGGCGTCTTGATTGAGCTGGTGCCCCAAGTTCTGTTCTTCGAGAAGCCGATCAAGATCAGCAACAACCACCTGATCTCGAAGCCCGGCTTCCAGTGGCTGGCCTACCAGCCCGACCCAAAGAACAACCCTCTGTGGTGTGTCCTCGTCTCTGATGCGGCGGCCCCCGGGCTGGCGTTCAACAGGGAGGATGCCAACCCTGTCGAGATCGCCAGTCTCTACCTGAGCCCCACGGCCACCGAGGCCGGCGGCCCAATCAGGCAGTGGCTGATGACCCAAGGGTTCCCAGTGGTCGACTTCGCATGGGATCACAACGATCCCAACCCGGTCTACCACATCACGGTCTGGAACACGGGCTACATGGAGCTCGGACCATGATGACCAAGCTGGCTGCAGCCATGTACGTGGCCGCCGCTCTCATCTGGATCTGGCTAGGACTCAACCCCCAACCGCCGCCAGTAGAGAAGGCGAACAAGAAGTGAAATGTCATCCCCCGGGCTCCCTCGAGGAGCCCGGGGTGGCGCGAGTCCGCTTGTACCTCAACAGAGGGCATTACTACCCCTTGCCCCCCAACCCATATCGTCGTCCCGGCGAAGGCCGGGACCCAGTAGTGACCCCTGTTGAGGTTCGAGAAATCGAAGCTCTGTATTTTGACAAATGGACTTACATTTAACCCTCGCCTCCCAGGCCTTGGGTCTCTTGGATTTCTACTTGAGTAGGAAGTCACGAGTCTCAAGGTCTACTATAAGGAAGTGAGGTAAAGCAACAGTGAACATATTGGATCTCGGCCACCAGGACGGGAGCCTGGCCTGGGTTGTTGGTATGCGATGGGATATCACCAAGACCAAAAGGTTCGGATACCAGATAACCAGCCCTGGACCGAAGATCGTTCGGTACTGGGCGCCAACCGCTCGCATTGCCCTGACCACTCTAATCATTCGCGCCCCAAACGGTGCGAGAATTGAAACATCACCGGAATTCAAACGACTACTAGAGAGGCGAGGGTGGAGATATGATCGAAAGCACCGCGACTAAAGATGTTGAGCTGGTTGATGAAAGCCGGCTCTACGATATCCTGAGCGAGCGTGCTGGAACCACAACCTTCTGGGTGGTGGATCGCTGCCAAATCACCACGAGTGCGAGCCCTCAGTTCGCCCTACGCATCCGCACCCTTGAACAGTGGGCGCACGACGAACCGAGTGGATTCGGCATCAAGGTACCCGGTCAGGTGCACTTCAACAACCTGATCCGCATCCTGTCTGATCGTCTGGAGCACCTCAAAGAGGCGCATCCGGGCAGCTATATCCACATTTTCACAAACTCACCACCCTGAGGGCCCTGAGCCCCAGGCCGAGGCGACAAGTCCATTTGTCGCCTCAGCTTGATTAACTTTTCAAATCTGATAAGTTAGTCGAGCTGAGGCCTAAGACTAAAAGTTTTTAGGCCCCGTATTTTGACAAGCAGATACCCAAAATAACGACTTGGCCCAGTTTTGGCCGCATCAACAGATGTGATCAAAGCTGGGTTAAGTCACCAAGTGACGCACCCCAAGCGGGCGGTACAGACACGAGGAGAAAGGAATCTTCGTCTGAACCGCATAGAAGAAGGCGACAAGTTCGTCGCAGGAATATCGATGCTAGCACTAGGTTCGATATGGATGTACGGCGGCATCACCAACTCGAGTTTCGGCACGTTTTTTGTGCTGACGCTCTACGTTGGGGGTGTCAGCGTCATCCTGTCGAGCTTCGCGCCTATCGAAACAACCCTTTGGGAGCGTCTACGTCCGGATGCCGCGCGCATCCTGACTGCCAACGCCCTCGTTGCTATGGTACCCCTGATCTACCACCTTGGACTCCACCGTCACTGGTGGGGGCTGACGGCCATGATCATCGCTGGTACCACCGGATTCGGGTTGGCGAGCGTTCGACCCCAATTTGCCAATCCAAGCGCTCACAACACAACCCCGGGAGGGAAAGATGAAGAAATCACTCGAGAGACTCACCCTGGTGGCGGCTCTCGTGATCGGCATAGCCATCGGCTGGCAAATCGGAGACCCGCAGCGCCATGCCGTGAAGGCCCTCCGGGCCAACGACGGCCCTGATGAGGCGCCTGGCCCACCTCGGTTGGCTGTGGTGTCATGATCTGGTGGTTTCACAACCGCCAACCGCTGTCACGACCATGACCCCACGCGAATAGCGGTACTGATCACCACGATGGTGGTCGTATTCCGAGCAACCAAGCCCTGAAAGGAGATGGGAATGAACAAGCAACAGGTGGCAAGGCGGGTAGCCGGTTTGGCAGCGCTTGGCTTCGCCGGCGTCAGTGTAGCGGCGGCTGTCGTGATCGGCATCGCTGTAGCTTCTGACGCGGAAGTCGCCAGGATGAGGCAAGATCGCAACTACCAATAGGCTACGGCCTGGACGTCAGCAAGTGGTATCTGCTTGTCGTCCGAACTTAGCACACAGTAGACCTGTGTTCTGGGTTTGGACAATCACATCTGTTAATCACATCTGTTAATCTATTGACTATACTGGGGATAAGTGGTACAATATACCAGATAAAGTAGTGTGGAACATGGACGAGACTAAAGCGCGGATGCAGCTGAGCCCTCAGCAGCGCCGGGCAGTTATACATTTGGATGATCATGGTGTGCGCGACCTCGCGCCTCTGTTTGTGATGGATTTTGAAACCTGGCAAATGTATCGACCAGAGAACTTTTTCGACTACTTCGCGCCGAAAGGTACGGTAGCTTCCTACGCCCGCTTTAAGCCGGTTTGGCAACGCTATTCTTTGCTACACACCATGGAGGCACGTGTCCTCCAAGGAATCTTTGATCGCCTCGATGGCAACTATAAAATGGTACTCGACAACAAGGATCTCTCCCATCGCTACTACCGAGCATATGTAAAAATGAGCTCTCTCGTGGACGAGCTTGATTCATTGGTTGATCGCGATCTACAAAGCTGGGGTTTTTGGAACCACGGCTACGTTATAAACGACAAGATTGATAACTCAGACAGCTAGAGATCCAGCGCCTCTTTGAGCCTGGCCACAGAGTCGGCTGGGCGATAATCATCAAACCATAGTCCTCGCCAGCCCAGACGCTCGGCGGCGATTAAGTTAGCTCTGGAGTCGTCGACAAACAATATGTCTTCTCCGGACGCCCCAGCCATTTGCTCGGCTATTTCATACATTCTTTGCTCAGGCTTGATCGCGTGCACCTCTGAGGAATCAACTATACAAGCGTAATCGAGGTCTGGAATTCGTCCATCCTTTAACATCTTTCCAATTAGCCCTTCATGGATGTTAGATAGAATTCCTACTCGATTGGTCTTTATTACCGAACGGAGACATTCGTGCATCTCGTTAATTGGCTCTACGCTGGCAAGGTAGTTACTGTGCCAGTCCATCCTCGGGATTCCCAAGTACTCTGACATGGCTGCATTGAAATCTCTGGGGTTCATCTCACCCTTGTTAGCCGCATCATTATAGTGCCAGAAAGCGGTCTCCACCCTGTCGACTGTCAGATGGTTGTCGTGGGCCAACTGAACAAAAGCCTTATGGAAAAACCGCACTATTACACCGTTAAGATCGCAGAAGAGGAATGTGTCGTCTATGCCACTGCTTCTGGGTGCGCGGACGGGCTGCGTCTTAAGCAACTCCTCAACTGTGCAACCAAGAGCCTGTGCCAGGGAGGAAACTGTAAAGACCGAGGGGTTTTTAACGACACCTCGCTCGATCTTTGCTAATGTGGAGTAGGCGAGACCGGCTCTATCAGATAATTCGTCCTGCGTCAGACCACACTGCTCACGCCGCTCCTGAATTGCTATACCTAGAGATTTATATTTACTGTTCATCCTAGTACTACAGTACTAGTACTGTAGTACTATTTCAAGACATTTTTTGCTTGATTAACGGGGGAGTCATCGCGCTCCCGCCATGGTAGAATTAAGCATATGCGTAATTTCAAGCGCTTTTTTCGCTGGTTGATGCATAAAGTGTCAGTAGCATTGTTAGCCAATGCTATAGCGTTTGGTATACCTCTATTTGCTTTTGGTATTCACGTCACCGATCCGCAGATCATGAAGGACTGGCTCAGCGAAGCCAATTCCTACGAGACATTAGTCGACAGAAGTCTAGACCTCATCGAACTAGAAGCAAGCAATGCATCGTCACAAGGCTCACTGGGTGATTCTTTGGCGGGCAATCCCTTTGTCGACTCCGGTACGGTTGTAGATGCTCTTCGAAGTACGCTAACGCCAGAGTTTATCCAAACCCAAGCAGAGGGGTTTATTGATGGAGCCTATGAGTGGCTGGATAGCGAGAATGAGGTTCCACAATTTGAGTTCTCCTTGGCCGAGAAGAATGACGAGCTGTCCCAAAAGCTAGGCGATGCCCTAAAAGAGCAGTTCGCGAATATGCCCGAGTGCCTGCCAGAAGAGCTATCGCCTGAATTTAACTTATTGGAAACCATTTGTCAGCCGCCAGGCATCGACATTAGTTCCGAAGTTGATCTGCTAGTCGCTCAGCTAGCTGGCAAGGAAGGGCTACTCTCAAACGCCACCTGGACAGGTGAGGATATGGTTCGAGAGGATGGCGATGAGGGGGGAGGGCTTTCGCCCGGTCAGGTCGACTTTGCGAAGTCAGCTTTTGGCGGCCTGAAAAACGGCCCGATGTATCTTATGATTGCCGGGTTAGTTGCTATACCTCTGGTCTTTTATAGCTCGAGGTCCCAATACCGCGGCTATAACGAGATCGGAAATACTCTATTCAGCGGTAGCTTGTTCACTTTTATCCCAGCTGTAGTCATCGCCCGATGGGAGAATATTATCACCAGCCTAGTTGGAGCTACCGACGAAACTAGCACATCCTCCATCGAAGCGGTTCGTGCGTTATTCGAGCCCTTCCTGGAGCTAGCCGTTAACGACATAGCCTCTCTGACAGCATGGCTATCAGGGGTGACGTTGGTTCTTGGCTCGATGATGGTCGGCTATGGATTCTATCTGCGGCGCATTTATGAAGAGCAGGAGGAAGACGATATCGCTGCCGAGATTGCCGAAGCAAAAGAGCAGCGACGCATCAAAGAGGTCAAAGCTCATGCCAAAAGACGAGCTCGCCACAAGGACAAAACCCTGGATCCAAAAACTAAGAAACCCTTGAAGGCCAACAAAAAGGTGATGGCCAAAGATTTGGCCGATGGTATCGCCAACGACCCTTATCTATCATCAAAGCCAATCGTGGACCTCGACCCTGCAAAAGTGGTAAAAGATGTGAACGAGCGGCATCTTGGCGATAATCCTACTAAGCCTAGCCCTAGGCGGCGGAAGTAGGGAACCCCTCAACGCAACAGGCCCTCTGCGAGCGACTAATCAGGTAAGTAAATGTGGCCTCAAGAAAATAACTCAGACCCCACCCAACACCCTAAAGGGTGGGGGTGGATTGTGGTGCAAAGTGGCTTGGATTTAGATTAGAAATGAATTTCTAATCTAGTTTTAATCGGGAATAGGAACAAAAACTGAGGGACGTTGTTATCAGTTCGGTGTGGTGTACCCGACAGGATTGGCGCTTCGCTTCTCCGCTCAATTGCCAAAATGAGCCAGCTCTTCTTGGCTGCAATCGCTACGCGACCCTGTTCCACAGGTACAAATCCGTTGCTGATTCTCAACAACCAAAAAACGCCACCGATGGTGACGTTGTTTGGTCGTGGTGTACCCGACAGGATTGGCGCTTCGCTTCTCCGCTCAATTGCCAAAATGAGCCAGCTCTTCTTGGCTGCAATCGCTACGCGACCCTGTTCCACAGGTACAAATCCGTTGCTGATTCTCAACAACCAAAA
>JAAENG010000065.1 GCA_024224665.1 Chloroflexota bacterium
ACAAATCCCCGTTGTGTATCCCACCCACAACGCAAACAGAGAAGTCACCACGGCCCTCAGTCATCGCAATATCCAGACCGCCGTACAGATTCATCTGCGGAGCCTTATCCACCACCTCAATGTCATCAGGATTCAGCCAATCACCCTCGCTGGTCAGCGGCTTTTGCTGATACATGCCCGCCCAGCGCTCAGGATCACGCTTGGCCTCCGATACCATCTGATCCGTAAACCATTCAGGCCACAAACGCTGCCCAATCTCGCGGCCAATCGGGTCATCAGCGCTATCAGCCTCCATAGGAATCCGTACCACCTCCCATGTCTCAGCCTCTTCGGACTTCAAAATAGCGCCGGGTATATCATCGGTGTGCCAGCGGGTTGTCACGATAATCTCAGGAGAACCGGGGATTAATCGGCTGCGATATTCCGTCCGATACCAATCCAGCGCGGCTTGTCGCTGGGTTTCACTATGCACCGCCTCAAACGAGCTAACAGGGTCATCAAGAATCGACAGATTAGAGCGCAGGCCCACAATCGACGTTCCCACACCCGCCGCCGTCATCGTCCCCGCCTTCAAGTTAGAAAAGGAACTGACCGATTGATTAGAGGGGTCAATCGTCGTACTACTTAATATCCGGAACTGCTCGGTCTGAATGGCCGCACGACAGCGCCGCGCAAACTTCTCAGCCAGAGACTGCGTGGCCGAACAACGTAAAATATGGTGTTCAGGGTTCATCGCCCACCACCATGTCGCAAACTGAATGGACACAATGGTTGATTTGGCCGCACCTGGCGGCAAGCACACCATCAAACGCTTAATCTCACCCCGAACCACACGCTCCAAATGATGCGCCACAAC
>JAAENG010000066.1 GCA_024224665.1 Chloroflexota bacterium
CTGCTCTTGGTCGTCGAGCCGGGCAGTTGCGCAATTCGGCGTGGTTCATTCTGAGTACTTGTCCCCTTTACAATATTGGCGTTTCCACGAACCGAATGGAATTCGTCGCTGAAACTACGAAGGCCCAGTAGGGCCCGGCCCCTCAGGGCCTGGTTTTGCCAGCACGCGAGCGCCTGAGGGCGAGAGCGCCCAACCAAGGGCGTTTTGTACTTTGAGCCAGGGATTCTTGGTATATAACGCCAAAGTTGTAAAGATCGATTTCTAGCGTAATGAACCACGTCAAAAACCGAATAGGTGACGCACTTATATGTTTTCATCCATAGCCTCGAAATCATCTGCCATTTCCGTAGTTTTCGCTGCATAATGGTAATGCCTTACCGGCGCATCATTCTCGTCGTATATCCTCTTGTGCAAACAAAGTATTGACAAGTTGAGGGTATTCCCCTAAATTAAGACAAGCGTTTGCGACGTAACAAGAATTGCTTTGAATACTGATTCGTATGTCCATTATCACACGATCTTTTGCAACACCAATGAGAATCCGGGCCGGGAGGAAGAATACCGTCGTGCGCCCACCCACCTATCAGCTTGGGCGGACCGCTGTAGAATTGTTGATAAGACTCATCGACGGCGAGGAAATCAGAAGGGATCCTGCGCTGCCCGTTGAATTGGTCATCAGAGAATCAGTCAAGATGTGCCTGAATTGATTGTGAAGCTGACGTTCGTTTTAGGAAGCCTTCCCACCTCATGCCAAAACAAATGACCTCCCGAGAACGTGTCCTTGCTGCGCTGAACCACGAAGAGCCGGATCGAGTGCCGCTGGCACTATGGGGCAGCTATTACACACTCAATGATGGCACTTATTTCAATGTGCTCAAGCACTTGGATCTGGGTGAACCTCTGCCACCGTTTCGAAGAAACATGCCTCGCAATTCCAATTATTACGATGACCGTGTCCTGGATCGGCTGGGGACCGATGTTCGCTATGTTTGGTCGGGATTTACCGATCTGGGCGGAGCCAGGATGGATGGAGATAGGTTCGATGCTTGGGGCGTGCAGTGGGAACGACGGGGCCCGAATATCACCAGCACAAGCTTTCCTTTGGCCGATGCATCCTTCGATGAGATCGAGAACTACCGTTGGCCTGACCCGGAGCAGTATTTTGATTTCGAACTCATCAACAACCGCCTGGCCATGATGGAGCGCGATTATCCCACCCATGCCATCGCCGCCAGAGCTGTGAACTCCTACGGTCCCTTCGAGCAGGCATCGGAACTGCGGGGGCGTGAGAATTTCTTTATGGACACCGCGATGCAGCCGGAGCTAGCCCAACTCCTCATCGACCGCTGTACCGACGTCATCATCAGGGGTCAGGAAATCTATCTGCATAAAGTAGGACAGGCCATCGATTTCTTCGAGATTCCCGGCGACGACTATGGCGCCAACAAGACCTTGATGTTCTCACCCGACACCTTCAGAACCTTAATCAAGCCGGCCCTAGCTCGCATCGTCAGGTCTGTCAAAGCGTATCGACCTGACCTGCCCGTGGTCTTTCATACTGACGGCGCCATCAGCGAGATCATCCCGGATTTCATCGAGATCGGCATCGATGTCCTCAATCCTCTGGAACCACTACCCGCAACCGATTGGCCGGCTATCAAGGCCCAGTACGGAGATAAACTTTGCTTCATGGGCGGGATCGACATCCGCACTGCCATGACTGGGTCGGTCGAGGGCGTAATCGAGGAGGTCAGGAAAAGGATCAGCATGTTTGGCCCCGGCGGGGGCTATATCATGACTTCAACCAATCATCTGCAGATCGATGTGCCACCCGAAAACATCGTTGCCCTGTTTGATGCCGGGCGGCAATACGGCCACTATCCGCTAACGTAGAAGGATTTCATGTCCAAGATCATAGTTCTGGGCGAAGCACTCATCGACATCTTTGCAGACGAGGGCGTTCCCCTGCGAGACGCCAAAACCCTGCATCCATCACCCGGCGGCGCCCCGGCCAATGTGGCCGTGGCCCTCGCCCGGCTGGGCGCCGAGGTCAGCTTTATAGGTAAGGTCGGCGCCGATGAATATGGAGCGTATCTGATAGAGCTTCTAGCCAATGAGGGCGTCGACACCTTGTACTTTGTTGCAGATCCACGTGAACCGACGATGCTGGCCGTCGTAGCCACACCTAGCCCCACCGAGCAGCATTTTGCGCTTTACACGGGCGCAAGCGCGCTGTTGCGACCCGAGGAACTGCCTCAAGCTGTTATCGCAAAAGCAGATGTCTTTGTCTTCGGATCGGTGACACTGGCTTCGAAGAGTAGGGATGCTGCTATGAAAGCGGGGCAATGGGCTCGTAGCGCAGACAAGCACGTTGTTTTCGATGTCAATCTGCGCCCGGCACTTTGGCCCGATTTGGAAGTGGCCCGACAAACCATCGAAGAATGCGTAACCCTGGCCAATATCGTCAAGTTGAACGACACAGAATTGGAGTTTTTGACGGGCATCAAAGACCCGGTCAGAGGTAGCGAGCTGATACTCCAACGCGGTGTGCAACTGTGTTGCGTTTCGTTGGGTGCAGCGGGCTATTTTTTTAATAACGGCAGTGCAGCCGGCCACGTGCCGGGGTTCTCGGTAACCGTACGAGACACGACGGGCAGTGGCGATGCCTCTGTGGCGGGATTGGCATACCAATTAAGCAGGCTAAACCGGCCGATTGCAAAGCTGGGCCATGCAGATTTATATAGCGCCATCTCTTTCGCCAATGCCTGCGGTGCATTGGCTGCCACGCAACTCGGCGCCATGAGTGCATCGCCCCACCTCGCCGATGTGGAACGACTCCTGCAAACAGATAGGGGGTTCCAGAACTAAAATGCTCCCACCACCTTGGCCCAATGTGAAGCGTGAAACGTAAAACGTGAGGGGTTAGGCATGAGATCATGACGTATCACGCATCACGAGTTTTGGCTTATTATTTTCTTGGAACTGTATTAGTCAGGCACATGTTGAACGCTGTCGAATAGGATTAGGACGGTAGATAAACGCAGAAAAAGCAGATTCTTTCCTCTTTGATCCGCGTCATCAGCGTTTATCTACGTCCCATTCGTCTGTCCAACGTGTGATTGACCATTACATTATTTTCTTGGAACAGCCATAATAATGCGTAGAGAGAATGACCATTGTCTGGGAATCATAAATATACCCAGCAATTCCAAATATGAACCTTCTGGGGTGTCTCCGTCCCTAAAAATGGGCAATTTCTCACCCTCGGTGGGGAACTGATCGCAATCTCGCAGCCAAACTGAGGTTGTTGTCCCTGCAAAATCGCCATATTTGGAATTGCTGAAATATACCGTACTTGCTTGACAACAACTAAAGTGCCTGATACCATGGTAACGGTACCATCTCTACTTTGGCATTTTCCTGCCAATGGATAGGCCGTGGCCCAAACTCTGTTAAGATGGTTCTGTTCAATCCATGATACAAGTATATAGGCGATGAATCATGGATTGAGTGATTTGACGTCCGGCATTACATCAGGTATGCTGTCTCCTAATGTAACCGATACCATGATATCGATTGACACTTTCAGGATCACAAGATAATACTGAGGAATCATTTGCAATGAACTCAAAGGAGAGGATGTTGATCGCACTGCACGGTGGCAAGCCCGACCGCCTATCTATAACGATGCAGCAGAGACAGCAATACCATGTTGATACCTACATGGGGGACATGGCCACGCTGGAGGCGTTCCAACACACGGGGATAGATGCATCAATCCAATACGCGACACGCGTTATATCAAAGAGGATATTGTCGCCAACAGCTGTGATATCTCTGAAACCCTGGCGTCCGTCAGCATCGGAGGGAATCAGGAACCAAGGGAGTTCAAGCAAAAGATCGGGACTGAGATTGTCGTCAACCCACATCATGCGCTAAGCCAGGAAACCTAAGAGATTGCGCCTTTACACTCACTTTGACGGCTGATCCTGGTCTACTGGTTTTCCGGTACCTGGTCTACAAAGACACCGACAATTCACATTTTGAAGCGAATGAGATTTTCACACAACCCAATTCCGAGGTATTTGCAATATGGCATCCGACAGCAAGCCTGCACCTGTGCAGAGCGCCGAACAAGAATCTTGGTACCAGCGGCTACAAAACAGTGGCCGTGTGGGGATTATCGGCGAAAAACTTCAACCCCTCATCGGTCTGGTGCTGATCACCCTGGTATTTATGATCCTCGCTCCTTCCTACCGCCAGTGGCCCGCCATCCGAGATATTCTCGAACAATCGACGGTGATGCTCATTATGGCAACGGGCACCACCATTGTTCTACTCTCCGGCAATTTGGATCTCTCGACAGGTTCTTTGCTGGCGCTGGTAGCGGTGGTTACCGGCAGCATCCTTCTCGCCGGCATGCCGGTATGGCTGGCTGTGATTGTCGGCTTACTCGTCGGCGCTTTGGGTGGCTTTATCAATGGCGTTATTGTAATTAAAACGGGGGTACCCACGCTTATCGTCACGCTGGGGACGTTGATGGCGTATCGAGGTCTAGCCAATATGATTGGCGCGGGCAAAGACATGTCCCGCTTCCCCGATGCCTTCAAGGTGCTTGGGGGCGGCTTTGTCGGACCCTTCGCTATCACCGTGGTTTCAGTCGTCGTGATGTGGTTTATCCTCGCAAAGACACGCTTGGGTTTCAATGCCTACGCCATCGGCGGCAACTCTGAAGTAGCCCGGCTATCAGGCGTCAATATCAACCGCAACAAAGTCATCTACTACTCGATCGGCGGCTTGATGGCAGGCCTCGCCGCCATTGTGCAGACATCGCGCCTCGATTTTGCCCACCCGAACCGAGGCCAGGCCATGGAGTTGTGGGTGATCGCCGCAACGGTCATCGGTGGCACCAGCATGTTTGGCGGTGTCGGCGGCATAGGCGGCACTATCATCGGTGTTCTCATCATCAAATCGCTCCAGACAGGTCTCATCCACCTGCATGTGCCCTCATTCTGGCAACAGGTAGCCATTGGCGCTGTTATCATTTTGGCTGTGTGGCTCGATATCCTCCAGCGTAAAAGAGCCTCCAGCTAGACTGTAATCACTTTGTATACACGGAATTCATGCTCGCTCAGATGACGATTGGTCTCTGAACTACCTCCGTTAGATCATCGTGATCTGATTCAAACTCAGGAGGGATGCCTATTCATTGCACCCGAAAAACATTTGTTGATATCTCATACCCTTCCCATCTCAAACTACCAACAAATCTCACCTCTCTCACTTATCCCTGGAGGAAAAGCAATGCATTCATCAAATAAATCTACTCGATACGTCATTTTAATGGGCATGTTGATCTTTGGCCTTGTCCTGGCTGCTTGTGGCGGTACCACCGCACCAGCAGCACCAGCAGCACCAGCCGCAGAAGAACCTACTGCAGAAGACTCTCCCACTATTGCCTTCTCCGGTTTCTCATCGACCAACGAGTTCTGGCTGACATTAGCTCACGCCGCCGAGGCTCGCGCCGATGAACTGGGCGTTGAATTTCTCAATGTCACCACCGAGGTGCAGCACGCCGAAGCTCAGAAGGCCGCTGTAGACACCGCCATCACCCAGGGCGTCGACGCCATCATTCTTGGTGCTACCGATACCCGTGGTTGGGATGACTCCCTGGCCAAGGCTGAAGCTGCCGGTATCAAAGTCATCGCCGTCGACTCCGGCATCGACCATCCCCACATCTCTACCCTCATCCAGACCGACAACCTCGCTGCCGCCCAAATGGCAGGCGACTGGTTGGCCGAACAGATGGGCGGTGAGGGCAAAGCCCTCGTCCTCGGCGGCAGTGTCGGTCATCAGACCGGCGACGCCCGCAAGAATGGCGTGCAAGGTCAGTTAGAAGCCGCCGGCATTGAAGTCATCGGTGATTGGAGCGATTGGGATCAAACCAGATCCCAGGAGCTTACCCAGAACAACCTGACTGCCCATCCTGACATCAGCGCAGTCTTCGTTGCCTTTGACCCCGGCGCTGTTGCGGCGCTCTCAGCCATCAAGGCCAAGGGCATGGTTGATGACATCATCCTGGTCGGATTCGATGGTCTGCCCGTGGCCCTGAAAGCAATCAAGGCCGGTGAGATGGAAGCGACCGTGCAGCAGGATCCCGCACGCATGGGTGCCGAAGGTGTCGACCTGGCAATGAAGGTTATCTCCGGTGAGGAAGTGCCGGCATTCACGCCTATTGATGGCGTCATCATAACCGCAGACAATGTTGATCAATTCCTTGCTCCCGAAGAAGGAGGCGAGGAATTGATGGAAGTACCAGACGATGTCACCATTGCCTTCTCCGGTTTCTCATCGACCAACGAGTTCTGGCTGACATTAGCTCGCGCCGCCGAGGCTCGCGCCGATGAACTGAGCGTTGAATTTCTCAATGTCACCACCGAGGTGCAGGACGCCGAAGCTCAGAAGGCCGCTGTAGACACCGCCATCACCCAGGGCGTCGACGCCATCATTCTTGGTGCTACCGATAC
>JAAENG010000067.1 GCA_024224665.1 Chloroflexota bacterium
ACTGAATGAAGCGCCGGGTGGGGTGTTGTCGACAATGAACGAGACTCCGGACCCAGGCGATTCCATATTGCCGACATAATCGGTGGCTTGGCTCTGCATCGTGTAAACGCCATCTGCCGGCAGCGGCGTCCAGGTCCAGGCCCAGGGCGCTGTGTCGGTCGCCGTTTGCCAGTCGCTGTCATAGCTGTTATCGCCGGTGACGCGCAGTTCGATGGTCTCTGGCCAGGAAGTTGGGTCCGAAGCCGTACCACCGGCGACGTATGAGGAACCATTGATGGCATCGCCATCGCCTGGTGTGGTCACGAGTGAACTGGGGACATCCTCATCGACCAGCACCTGAACTGTCTGCGTCAGTGATTTCTGAGCGTTGGCATTGACATCAGTGTAGATCAGGGTTGCCGTTAGCGTTGTAACCTGAGACTGAGTCAAGCCAGAGTCTGCTCCTGTCAGCAGGGTAGAGGTCATGTTTTCTGCGGCGGAGAGTGGATTAGCAGAAAAGTCCCAGGAAACATCTTGCGTCGTTATGACGGGCGTGGGCGGCGTGTAGCCAGTGGAGCCAGTCTGTGTCACCACGGTCATGTTAGGCAGGATGCTCGAGGCGTAGGTGAGGGTGAATGGTTCGTCAATCCGCTCGGAAGTTGTATTGTTGAGAAGCACGGTGAGTGTTAGAGGATCACCGGCTCGTAATACCGTCACCGCAGCACTGTTATGTTTGACTGAGGGATCGGGTAACACACGTAACCCTGGCGCTGTATTCGGTGCGTAAGGGCTGAGATGGTCTTGTTTCTCTTGCGAATCAAGCAAGCCATCTCCATCGTAATCGGCATGCAAGGGGCTGGAGCAGACCCAGTGGCCGCCGGCGTCGGTGACAAACCAACCCCCGACCAGTTGGCCGCTGCTTACGCGGCAATACTCTTCGCCATCCGATAGCCCATCGCCGTCTGTGTCGCTCGTGTCAGGCGCCGTGCCCAGCACGATCTCGGTTCTGTCATCCAGCCCGTCGCCATCGCTGTCGCTCAACGTAGGGTCAACACCCTCACTGCTATTGTCATTTTCCCAACCATCGCTGAGTTCATCACCGTCGGTATCCCACAGGGTAGCGTCGGTGCCCAGGGTCGTTTCCTCCTTATCGCTTAACTCATCACTGTCTTTATCGACATTGAAGTTAGCATACGTAGTTTTGCTGTACGGATCCCTTGCATCCCAATTGAATAAGAGATCTAAGGTTTCGGGCAGGATATCAAGATAGAAATTGCTTGCCACTGTGTTCTGTAAATCGCTGTCGTCTCCACTGTAACTGTAGTTCATGTTGGTGCCACAGCCGTGGAAGGGTTTGCAGATGTAATAAGTGAGATAGGCCTCTAAGGTGCTGACGATGGGAATGGCGGCGTTGCGCCCGGCACTGGCCGATTGGAATTGAACGACTGAGTTCGCATAACAGTCCTTTGCATCGTCGTCGCCCACCGTTGTATCACAATGGGTCTTGGCATTGGCGGTGCGAGTACTGGTACTCAGTGCCGAAGAGTAGACCGGGCTAGAACTGACACCGTAGTATTCGAGGTAGAAAGGTTGTTCACCCTTCTGCCAGCGCGTCAATGCCCAGCTATCGGCGACGTCGCTGCTGCTGCCTGAATGGCTGATCGCCACTGTGGTGGAAATGGTAGTGCTGATCTGGAACCAGGCGCCGTTAAGAGGGCCATTGGTGACAGTCGAGGTCGGATTGATGTTGAGAGATAGCCCTCCCGTACTGACACCGCCCTGCGGTACCGACACATACATTTTGAAGTCTTCGATGTCATCCGCCCACCATTCTACGAGATGAGACTGTGTATTAAGGGGATTCCAATCGCCACTGTAGGCGCCAACAATGATGTATAATATGATAATGACGACTGCCTCGACGATTATGCCGACACCGGTTGTGGTCATGATGCTTGACCACCAGACAAAAAATGAATCTATGATGATCAATATCAGTGTCAATATGAGTTGAAACACCAGGAGATAGGTCGATACCCAGGCTTGCACATAACCCATATCCTTTTGAACGTTATTTAGATCTTTGGTCGATCCGTTGTATCCCAGCCAGGTTGTGGCAATGAGAATACCAGTGATAATCGTGGCGACGGCGCCCGCGTAAATGCCAGATGTGATTCTGGCTGTCCGATCTGCCCGCGCAATGATACTAGTGGCCTCCTCGTCTGTGAATTCTAATTCCTGCCATTCGTCACGGTATTCAACTTTATCACCAAAGAATTTTACATGAGCCTTTCCATCGAAAATTTCAGGAAAACCTGCACTCTCGGCGCCCCTTGGCGCTATTCTATCTATTTCTTCCATGACGGCGATGCCATGTTGCGAACTGTGTACCATAGCCTTGGTAACACTTCTTAATATCACTGACACATATTGACCTGCAATATCCAGTCCTATATACAAATTGGCACGACCACTCAGGTCTTTTGCCCAGTCGCGCAAGGCGTCGCCCAGACCTACTGTGTTTACGTCGAGATATAGAGAATCAATATCATAGACTTTCCGTACATAACTGGGCATGCTTGTTTCACTATTATCAATAAAGGTCGAAAAAGCATCTTCGGGAGCGGTTTCATCAGCGGAGTAATTGACCGAGCCATTGACCATGATCTTATTACCGACGCCGATATAGTAGAAGAGGAAGAGGCGCTGCACCATGCCCAACCAGGATGCATCTGCCACGTCAGGATAGCGGCGATCCAGTTCGTAGATCGCTTCCGTCTCTGTCAGCGTTGCCCACGTTGCACCGCCATTGCCCTCTGCACTGCAACCATAACTCGTCATTTGCACCTGTCGCCACGTGTAGGTTGATGCTTCACCCAAGGGCAGGCTGAACTGCAACGGCGCCGACGAGGTTACTGAAGGGTCTGCATTAGTGATGGTTGCACGTGGATCACTGGAATTCATGCTTCCGGTTGTTTCTTGATAGGCGGAAGCGATGGTGGGTGTGTATTGAGCTGTGGTGTTTACCGTACAAGTAATATAATTGCTATCAAGGAATTGGGCGGTGTTGGTCTGTGTGGTGGAGGCCAGGGCGAGGTCACGATGGCTATAGGTGTTCACATCCACATACATGATCGAAGGATCGATGCCCCAGGTTTTGGTATAGGGGGACTGGGCGGTCTCGTCACTGAAATTGGTCTCTATCTGATCAAGGTCGGGATTCACATAGTGCAGGAACGAACCCCCTAACCCCGCCGCCATCAAGGTAAACATGACTTTGTCTTCATCAGCCACCGCAGGATCAGCGCTCACTTCGGGCGAACTGGTACCGAAGAGCCCGACTTGTACATTTTTATACTCAGAGACATTGAGCCCACTCACCCGTATCGAACCATCAAAATAAGTGGCGACGACCGAATCCTCGGTCGTCACAGAGGCGCAGCTATCAGTGTCACTGGCAACGCAACTATCTAACGCAGCCTTTGCCAGCCACAAGATCTTGCCACCTGTGAGGTTGATGCCACTATCTGCCTCAGATGAAATGAAAGCGAGACGAGCGCTGAAGGCGTAGATATTGCCCGCGGCGGCAACAGGCTGCAAGGGCACCCATAAATTGTATCCCTGACTGAGGTCGGTCGAACTGACCGGGCTAGATACCATCGCGTATTCGGATGCGAGTGAGGGAGAGATCGTACTGGCGATGGTTAAAACCGGTATCAGGGTTATGTCATCGGTGGAAGCATCCCGATCCTGGATCTGACCTTTGTCGTCGCTGGGCCAGTCAAGCGTTGTGAGACCATAGCGCAGATGCGTGGTGATCTCAGGCTGTACGTGGATGTCGACGTAAACTGTGGTGTCGGTGGCGTGACTGGTGACTGCCAGATCAAAGCTGGGGCGATAGGCGGTGACTTCATAGGGTGAGATATCCTGGTCGTCGGGCACCCCATCGTCGTCGTTATCAGCATCCCAGAGGTTGGGTACACCATCGTTGTCGTAGTCGGTAAAGCTGTCGGCGCCTGTGTAGGTGTCACTGGTGAGAATGGGCTCCCACTCCAGGCCATCGTCTACGCCGTCGCCGTTGCTGTCTGAATTCATGGGATCAGAGCGCCAGGTTTCGTTGGCCAATGTGAACCCCTCTAGCTCGACCGTGTCGGTGATAAAATCCCCATCCGTATCTACATCGTTATAATCTGTCCCCAAACACCATTCAACTTCATTGCTCAGACCATCGCCGTCGTCATCGCCCGATGCCTGGCTACCGGCATTGACGTAGAGTGTGCGGCAATCCTGCAAAGTCGTGGTTGCGGCAAGGCGATTCGATTCGCTGTGCAGCGAAGCATTGTCATCTGCTGCCGGTCGCTCTGGGGGCAGCAAGCCCATACTTTGCAGGGCTTCGTCGACAGGCGCAGCTTCGGCCGAGTGTTGCTCGAACAGGGCAAATTGCCCGACCTGGAGCAAGGGTTGCACGACCATGAGCACAACCATAGTCGAGGCCACAGCCATGTAAAGGGCGCGAGGACGCTTGATCAGAAGCAGGGCCAGGACCAACAAAGGTAACGCAATCAAGCCGGGTATCAGACCTGACGACACAGGTTTCAACGATTGCGTCAGGGTCGTCATGACGGTCGGGGATTGGTTGTCGGTCAGGGCGGAGTCAGAATTGCTATCCGGCATGACCAGCGCACCGTTCTCGCCGACTGGTTGCGGTATCTCGATGCCGGGGATCGGTTGACCAAACCGTGAATAGTCGATGACCATGTCTACCCTGGCATCGAAGTTCTCGCTCACAGCAGGCATGTTGATATCGAGAATCTGGCGGCGGGGCAAACCACTTTCGTCCAGCCACAACTCACCCTTGCCGACCATGTTCTGCAGGGCGGGGCTAGGTTTGAGTTGCACGCCTTGGGGAAGACGCCCGGCCATATCCTGTTCCATCTGCTGGAGTTGGAATTGGGCATAGCGTTCGCCATCCAACTCGAAGGCGAAGCGCCGGTACATGCCTTCGGCCGTATTGGCAGCCTCGATTTCGACCACATTTTTAATGGCATCCAGATAGCTGAGATAATCCCCAGCGGGTGCGACACTACCTGGCTGCTCTTCGATCTGCTGCCAGCGTCCTTGATAACCCATGTATGCGCCGCCATCAGCCAGCACGAATTCTACAGGATCGGCGGCTGCGTCTGCTTGCACTTGCAAGCGGGCGCGTAGATCGGCGGAACCATCGATCTGCGCTCCCTGCGAGATATCCCCAAGTACGCGTACAGAGGAGGTCTGATCGCCCTGACCGATGTTGGCGGCGGTAGGCAGGGGGATCAAATTCTGGCGAGAGTCAGCGACCACATGGTAGCTGTCCAGGGCGCGAGCGCGTTCGAGGGCAGCGATGATTGTTGCTTCCGCTGTGGGTTCGCCGGTGCTGTTGAGCGCCAGAACAAGGCCGCCTGAGATGGCCAGAGTGACCAGCAACGAGAGTGCAAACAGTATGAGTCGGCGTGACTGAAGCATGTGTGTGGTTCCTCACTAAACTGAAAACTCTGGATAACTTTTTTGAGCTATTTTTTGCCCCCGTTTACACAGGTGTGAACGAGTAAAACCCCCCTGTATACGGGGGTGCGAACAGCCGTTTTAGACTTTTCCAGAGTTTTCAGCACTAAAGAAATTGGAAGAAATGCGGTTTTGTACGGAAGTGATTGTCA
>JAAENG010000068.1 GCA_024224665.1 Chloroflexota bacterium
CAGCAATTCCCGGTTTGGGAATTTTCAAGGGAAAGCATCTCGATTTCAGTCCCAAAATCAGATGATTACCCCCACTTCTTGAAGCTATTTGCTCGATTTCAGGGAAAGTACTCTGTGAAAACGTCACACCGGGAATTGCTGTATTGCGTGATGTTTCGTGCTGTCGAACCCACGTAGGATCGCTTGTTTTGAAATACCTTCGTAGTGTCGTACCCTCTTAGTGATGCACGAAATCACAGTTGCTATGTTACCGTGTTGACGTTTATTGTAATGGAGACTTTGGCGCAATGTTAGCATTTCCAAGTGACACCCTAGTGCATCATCTACATTAAAAATACGGGTATCTCAGCAGGGAAATGATCCGAAATTTAAGGCTTGACGATGCACTAGTGCGATTAACGCGATTGCTTGCCTGAAATAAGCGGCATCTGCTAGAGTGAAAACGCCGGGTCACGGACCCGGCTGGCGCTGATATCCACTATCGCGTTAGCCGCATCCATGATGCGCAGGTATACACTCATGTCATCAGCAGCTGATCTAGTCCACTGCGCTAGCCGCATCCGTGATGCGGCGGTTCCAAGCTGAAGAACGCCGGATTGTGGATATGGCTAGTGCATCATCTACCGTATAAATTCGGGTTTCTCAGCAGGGAAACGATCCGAAATTTAAGGCTTGACGATGCACTAGCAAAGCAGCCCAAACAGAGGAGACCAGCTTAATGCCGACGTATACTGCCGCCACTTACGCAGGCGAAACGATAGTTTTACAGAACCCGAACATCCGCTTTGAACTGCACAAACGCGCGACCGGCTGGGGCTGGGGTGAGATTTTTGCAGCAGATGGCCAATGCATCGCCATCCTCGAACACCTGGGCGAACTGATGCTGCGGGATCAGGAGATACCGATGCGTCTCGAAGCCGATGAGGTCGAACGCAGCAGTGGAGACTTTGGTGAACGCCTGACCATGCACGTGAAGTCGCTCATCGTGCAAGACCAGTTGCGCGGCACCTCGTTCGAACCCTGGTTGCGATATCCGCTCGATTTACACTGCATGGAGGGTGAGGTGGCGATAACGTTGTCCCCACAGTCGCCGTCGATCTCCCTGACGTACCGATTGGTTTCCAAGGCCAATCAATACGCCCGATACGTGCGTGGCCCTTGGCTCAAAGTGGGGGAGGGGAGTTTTGGCGCAGTCAAGTCAGATGCTATCTTTCCCGGCGTGGAGTGGCTGACAGAAAAGGAATGGTCGAGCGGACAGGAGTGGTTCAAAGACCCTTGGGCAATGCGCTACATGCCACACCCTAATAAAGTCAGCGCTCCGGTGATGGCATACAGTCATGGCGGAATAGGCGTCGGTCTGGCGTGGGACCCCAATCAGCGCGCCACCGCATGGTTCAACTATCGTTATCATCGCCCTCAACCGGTTTTCGCCTCCCCCAACTTCATCGATCGCCGTGACAATCATCTCATGGGGTTAATGGTCCCTGATGTTGACATCGAGGCTCATGAAAACGAGGTTTATATGGACCCACCCCTAGAACTGCATCTCGAACAGCGGATTCAATTCGATGCAGAGATATTCCTTGCAGAGGGCAATAGCCTGCATGTTATCGACGACTGGGTATGTCGCCAGGGTTTGCCTCCTGCACCTGCGCCACGTTGGCCTTTGGTGGAAGCATTAGATCGCATCGCCGAGGCCTACAACACCCATCTATGGCATGAGGGTCGCGGATTTGGCATCGAGCAGAAGGAGGGGGGGGTTCAGCCAACAGTTCCACGTTTCGCCAATAAATATATCGAACTCAGGCATGGGACAGACCTGGCGGATGGTTTGCAAACGAAAATCGATTGGTGCTTGCAACAGCAGAGCCTGCCTGAGGATGCGGATCGAGAGGCTCTACTAAAACAGGGCCAAGAATTACTGGCCTGGCAAGAGGCTGATGGCTCGTTTCCCTTCGACCCCAAAGACCGCCATTACCGCAAGGATGATTTTGTCGTCGCCACAACCTATTTGGAACCGATGGGTCTGGAGGGGGATAGCGCTCTTGACATAACGATTCTGCCTGCACTGGAGCTGATACAACTTGCAGAGCAGACTGGAGAGCATGCATTTGCTCAAGCTGCGTGCAAAGCCTTGGACTACTGCCTACCAATGCAACGTCCTGAAGGAGGTGATTTCTGGGAGACGCCTTTGCATGCACCGAACCTGCTTGCTGCGGGGCATGCTGCCATCGCCTACTACCTTGCCTCTCAGCTATTCGAAGAAGAGCGTTATCTGCAAAAAGCGATCTACTGGCTGCGCGCACTTCTACCCTTCACCCATCTCTGGGAACCGGAGGGGAAGCCGATGCTCTACAATACCAAGCCCTGTCTCTGTTCCAGCGATTGGTATTTCGCCAATTGGGTGCGGGATCATGTGCAATGGGAGGTGCTGGAGACTTTCGCGCTATCGTATACCTATGGAATCGAGTGGGCGCAGATCGACAGCGACATCGATTGGGGTCAGTATCAGCAAGGGATCACGGTTGCCGCTCTGCGCTGGATACTCGATCACACTGTTCAGAACTGGATGCCGCATAATCTGCCGGCCAGCCTGGACCTTTTCGAGCAAGGCGCCCTCGACATGTGTTTTGCAGACACGCACAACAGCGTCACCGGAAATCTCGGCGGAATGGCCATTCTACCCGATGTGATCGCTCTCAATATCCTGGCTATTTTGGAAAAGGAGTAAGTAGACAAGGAACAAGTAGACAAGGCATCTGCAGCGGCGAATGTCTTGTCTACTTATTTACTTGTCTACCTACCGTAATGCTTGATGACGGCTTAGCAGTTACGAAAGAGGGTAATTATCTGTTCACGTATCTCGAACTACTTGCGGAGAACGACATAAAGCCAACGGCTAACAAAGTCTGCATCGATATCCAGCAACAATTCGGAATCAGTCCGTGTGAATGGCATGTGAGTGTGAGCATATCCAACCCGCCCATCCGTCTCTTGACCCATGGCATTAGCGCCGGCCAATTGGGCGCCGGCCCAGATCTCTAAGCCCTCATCGGCAGGTAATCTGAGGGGAATGCGGGCGTTGCATACATCGCCCACCCAAAGGCGATAGAGTGGCTCGAATTGCGACGTAGCATGTTCGGCAGACAACGGATGCCAGGCGATGGCGATCGGCTGATCCGTCCAAGCCCAGCTTCGCCCATCTAGCTCGATTCCCGTGCAGCCTTCTCCGGCGAATCCGATTAAGTCGCCTTGTCGATTACGTCGCCAGATCACCGCGTGTTTGCCCTGATAGCTGAGCGTCTGACCGGCAACAGGCCAGTTCTGCAGATCGATCACATCTTCGGGCAGGGGATTATCGAGCAAAACCTGGGCGTCTATCTCTGCATCGCGGAAAAATCCTCCGGGCCATGATTCCTCGTGATGGCGGTAGTGGGGGGCAAGGGCGATGGCTTCGTTGGCAAAGCGGCTGACGACATAGTTGCTGTTTCGAGAGAGCACGGTTGGATTATCGTTGGCCCCCTCTTTGTGGGATGATGGATAGGCGCCGAGTGCGTTCAAGATGTCGAACCACGTGCTGATCTCCAGACCTGTACATGCTGCCTGATCATCACGTGGCCGTAATCCAAGATAGAGCGCCTGTCCGCCACCGGGGTAGACTTTGCGGGCGCCGAGGCAACGACCATTTGCAGCCCCTCCTGTTCTTATCGTTGCGACGACGGTGGTATCATTATCTACGGGTGTTACCGGGAAGACGCGGTCCACGATAAAATCGGTGAGAATGGTCATGGGAGCGATATGGGATAGAATATCCTCGAAACAGACCTGCCTGGCAGGCACGGCCAGACCCAAGGGATCGGTCGCCGGTACGACTTTGACCCCGAACACATCCTGCATCCATGCCTCGCCAATAGGGCGACCCTCTCGATCCAGCATCGGCGGCATGCTTGACCAGACGACACAACCCCCTTTTTCGACGAACTGCTTTATGAGAGCGAGCAATGCACTACTAGGGAAGGGTTCGTAAAGTACACACAGCGTGCGGTATTGGCAGCCATTGACATGGAGGATGCCCCCTTCGCCAACCTGTGCGTGCGTGGTGAGCTTGTCAGCAGAAATGTAATTCGCATAGCCATATTGCACCATCCAACTGCCAAACTGTTCGTCAACCGAGACCAGGTCTTGGGGATAGAGGAATAAGGTCTCGATTTCACGGGTCTGATAGTCGGCTACTGCTCGGTATGTGGCGTGGCCGCCTGCGCCAAAAACCTCGCTGACGGCGTCCATTCGTTGGCGCACCTCGGGCGGCATTCCCCACATTCCGGCGCTGGCGAGGGGGCGGCGATTGAGGACGGCCAGAGAACAGGCTAATGCCCGTCCAAAATAATTGCGGTCGGAATAGCCCCCTTCGGCCGTGTCAACGTTCCCACCCGAAAGATAGTCATTCCAGGCGAAATAGTTGGCGCAGGCGGATGCAGCCTGATGGACGGTATTCGACCACACGAAATCGGGAGTGTATTCGTAGCGACGGCGATGTTCCTCCGGCGACCAGCTATCAAAAACACCGCCAATCGCCCAGGCGTCGCAGGTTGGCGACTCAGCCCAGGTGGCATGATAGAAGGCGTCCATAGCTCTACCGTTGAGCGCCTCCAGTTTTTCACGGGCGTCCACCATTAGCTTGACAACACTTTGTTCGAGGAAATCGTAGTAGTTGGATCGAAAGAGTAGGGTTTTGGCGATGTCTTGCTCGCCGTTGCCGAACACGTGCTGGGCGGGCAGTTTTGGCTCGTGCGTAGGTAGGAAATCATGCTGGTGGCTGGCGAAATACACCATGTACTTTGCAAAATCGCTGTATTCTGCGCCGAATGCTCTGGCAAACGCTTGTTCGAATCCTTTGGAAACATAACGAACGGTAAACTGGCCATTGTCCATGTGAGAATGATAGGACCAGTCTTGCTGGATATGCATCTCGTCCGAGTAGATCCCGGCCAGAGAAATACCTCGGCTGTGATACTGTTCAACCAATTCGTCGAGGAACACGGCAGCCGAGGGACTAAAGTAGTCCATTTCCACGGTCTCGTACAGCAAGACGACCAGAACTCGTTCTAGTCGTTGCGGGCCACCGCTGCCGTGCACGCGCAGGTGCTGTGCCTTGAACATTGCGCGTGCATCGGCGTTGCCTCCATCCAGATCGCCAACATCCACATCTGTCCCGGATATTGTCTCGATTATTGGCGTATCCAATTCAACGATTTCGTCGGGATTCACGGCGAAAAACGTCGTACCGGGAATCCGTTCTTCATTGAAGGCGAACGCCCGCACACCGGCGAGCGTAACAGGCATCGGCCCTTTATTGTTAGTCCAGCGTGTCTGCTGCCATAGCGCCACAGAGTATTGTCCGGTCTCGGCATCTCTCAGACCCTCGCGGTAGTGCATCCATCTTCCAGATTCACCACTCCATTGTTTGTACCCCACACCCAGTTCCAACGGTGACAGAATACTGGGTTCTAAACCCAATCCAAATTCTTGTGCGACATCATGCACTTTTTTCAATGCATCTTGAAAGAGTGGCGTGTCGGGATAGAGGCTGCGTTCGCTCCCGCCAAAAAAATAATCAAAAGCGATGCGCAGATTCGATGCGCCTTTTGCAGCCCCCTGCCGGCAATGTTCGCGCAGGCTGATTGCCTTTTCTGCATGGGGATGGATATTCTCGATAGGTTCGTCAGGATCGTTGGCAATGGTAAGCAGTTGCTCATCCGAGACCAAGATCACGTAAAGGAGTGGGTCCTCGTTTTTCCAGGGCCAATCCATATTCGCCTGTTGAATATGGGCGTGTTCTTCCATTAGGGTTACCTCGCTATTTAGAGCGCAGTCATATTGAAATCAGTCGTATTTGCGCCGATCGATTGAGCGCTGACGATAGATGGCGGTCATTCGTTTCGGGGCGAAAATCGCAACCATCTGCAGCCTGTCGTCCACCGTCATCCGAGAATGAGACTTATGTTTGCAAAGTGACTTGTAATTTTACAGAGTGCTGGCGACAACAGGCAAACCTTACTCACCATTGTACGGCTCCTAGGCGCGAATAGTGAAGTTTGTGACCCATTCGAGTTACTCTCTGGGTGGAAGTAGTCGAGCAGGCCGAGGTCGAGTTCGAGCACGGAGGGGTAAGCCTTGCAGAGCGATTTTTATATGCAGTGACGAGGGTTTGACCATTAGCGCCAGTGGAGCCACTTGATGGTTTCGGGAATCAAGAAAATGGGCAGGGCTACGAGTAGCATCGGTCCCCAATCAGACAAGCTCAGAGGGACCATGTGCAAGGTTTTTTGCAAGAAGGGAACATAAACGGCGGCGACTTGCATGCTGACCGTAAGCACTCAGGCTCCCAAGACCCAGGGATTCGAGAAAAAGCCGATGGCTGCGATGGGTTGGCGCAAAGCCCGGAAGTTGAACACGTTCATCTTCTCTAGCAGGATGACGCCGGTGAACGCCACCGTTTGCGCCATGGCTATGGCTTCAGGACTACTGCTGGAGAGGTAGTGGTGAAAGAGCCATAGCGTCCCGGCGCCCATGTATCCGCCCAGGAGCACGATCAGCAGGATGCCAAAGCGATCCAGGATGGGCTGCTCAGGTCGGCGTGGCGACCGTTGCATCACGTCCTTCTCAGCCGGCTCCATGCCGAGCGCCACAGCGGTGAGGCCATCGGTTACCAGGTTCATCCACAAGACAAGATCTGTACCGGCAGCAAGATCAGGGGGCCGCCAAGCAGGATGTTGGCGAAAATGGCGATGATCTCGCTCGTATTCGACGAGAGCAGATAGCGGACGAACTTCTGGATGTTATCATACTGGCGCCGACCCTCTTTCACGCCGCCAATGATGGATGCGAAATTGTCGTCCATCAGGATCATGTCGGCCGCGCCCTTGGCCACATCGGCGCCGCGCAGGCCCATGGCCATGCTGATGTCAGCTTTTTTCAGGGCCGGAGCATCGTTGACGCCGTCGCCCGTCATCCGTCATACCCACCACCACCACCACCACCACCACCACATCATCATTTTCTTGCAACAGGGTGGCGATGCACAGTTTATGTTCAGGCGCTGTGCGGGCGAAGATCACATCTTCTTGCAGGACCGGGGTTTTGCTACAAAAACCCCTATAGGATCGGCGTAGTCCTTGAATATCTGTGAGGTCTCCGAATCAAGGAAGATTAACGAAATAATGCGTTTTAGTCCTCGCTATAAGCAATGGGAAATGCGAGCTGCAGTTTTCCATTGCAGAGGGCAGCGCCTACAAGCTGCCCGAGCCATACCATCGTTCTGACGGTTCTGAAGCGAGATTACGCAAGATGGGCTTGACCTTTCAGCAACGGCAAGGTGTAAGGTGTTCGCGTCATTCTCAGTACCTTGAATGCAGGTAGTACCCTAGTACTACAACGGGACTTTGTCATTCTGACGAGTGCAGCGAGGAAGCATCTCGCCTTTGCAAGTGACGCGAGATGCTTCGGCGGGCTCAGCATGACAGTTGCGCGGTCGAAGTCTCGTTGTAGTGGAGGAAGCATCTCGCCTTTGCAAGTGATGCGAGATGCTTCGGCGGGCTCAGCATGACAGTTGCGCGGTCGAAGTCTCGTTGTAGTGTTAGTTTTCAATCCTTAATCTTCAGTCTTTGATCCTCAGGACCTCAATTTGTAAAGATGTGGGACGCTGCTTCTGCACCACGCCCGTTATTCTATTGCAGTTGAATGAGCGGCAGGTAGAGTAAGAAATC
>JAAENG010000069.1 GCA_024224665.1 Chloroflexota bacterium
GAACACCACCCGAAAACCGACGCCGTCGTCGCGGTAGCGGGGAAGCCAGTTGCTACGAAAGGCGCAGCGCACGCCCCCGTCGTAGCCGCCGAACGAGCCGCCACGCAACACACGGCGCCCGTCTCCCACCAGATCATCATCCACCACCTTCTCGTAGTTTTGATAGTCACCGCGCCATTTCGTGCTGCACCATTCCCACACATTGCCGGACATGTCCGCTGCACCGCAACTGGCGTCGCCATGGGGAAACATGCCCACAGCGCAGGTACTGCCAATGCCGGTCTCAATCATGTTACAGCGTTCTTTGGGAGGCTCTTTGCCCCAGGGATAACGGCGGGCGTCGGTGTGCCGGGCTGCTCGTTCCCACTGCGCTTCCGTGGGCAAACTGATCTCCTGCCCGCTTTGCTCGCATAACCAGCTACAAAATGCCGCTGCCTCATACCAACTCACGCCCACCTGGGCATGATTGTCGAAATTGTAGGGCTCGCCATAAGCCTGTGGCCGGCTGATTCCCTTCTCTTTGTTCCACTCCCAACCAGCTTCTGTCCAGTACCGGCATTGTTCATAGCCCCCAGCACTGATAAATGCCTGATATTGCGCCACAGTGATGGGATAACGACTGATGTAGTAGGGATATCTGATCAGAGTGCACTGGAACTGCGGCGCTTCATTGTCATAAGCCATTTCATCGGTTTTCATGGTGTTCCCCATCATAAAGGGGCCGGGTTCGATCAGATCGCTCCATTCAATAGCGGGCAAACCTTGCTCATTCAGGCCCACGCCAGAGCGGGGATCGCCAAGACGGGCCAGGGTACGACTGGCTGTTTCACGCAAGAGGGCCGGCGTATGTGTCTTTGCATCTATGATAGCTTGAGCCAACCGATCTGCCTGCCGTTTTCGCAATGCGGGGTCCGGACGTTCGATTTCCAACACCGCTGCAGCCGCCAACTCAAGTCCAGCCAGTCTGGTGGCGCCATCTGCCTCTGGCGGATCAGATAGCCAATTCAGAAATTCATCTGCGTAGGGGGCGTAATCCATCTTGGCGAAACCATACATCAATAGAAACACTTCTCGCCACCATGCTTGTGGGATGGCCGTCAGCAAACCGGCTAATGCATGTTTGCGTTGCTTGACCAGCAAGCGGGCGGCGAGAAACTCCTGAAACGTCAGGTGCACAAATTGGAAAAGTTCCGCCCGCTCCTCCAGCAAGCCACCACGGCCACGCACTGCCCGAATGAATTGATCCAAGGTATCCGCTGGCAGCAATGGCTTCAGAATCTCTCGCAGATCATGTTTGGTGATGGCTGCGCTATCTTTTCCTCTACCGTGCATCGCCCATGCCAGATGAGATAACCACTCCCGTTGTTCCTCCCAGGGCCCACCCCAGTTGATTAGCTCATGCCGTGTCTCATCTTCGGCTATGTACTGGGCTTGCAAAATCACCTTCACCGCCGCCTCATAGAGTTTCGCCCGTTCCCGTGGCAACTCCGTCTCCCCCCACTTCACACTTACCACCATCGTCGTCATCAAGGGCGTGTCGATCAGCGCCGGCAATTCCTGGTTTCGGTAGCGCCTGTTGATCTCGGCGATGGCCTTTACGATCTCTGTGGTTTGCTGCTCCGCTGCCTCGGGATACAATTGCTGGCACCAGTTATGCACCAATGTTTCTATCTGTTGCTCATGCAGTGGTTGCACGTCGAGACGCACAAAGTCATCATCAAACACGGCGTTTTCCCGGTATCCCGCCTCTCGCGCCGTCACCACAACGACGTTGCCGGGATAGATGTTGTTGGCCAGCTCTTGCACTTGCTGGCGCACCCAGCCCCGCTCATCCTTGCTGACCACCTCGTCCAGACCATCCAACATCAATAAGCAGCCACCCCCCAGCAGCAAGCGGTCGAAAAAATCTTCAGAGAGCTTCAGGGCCGGGCTACGTTTTTTCAGATACCAGGGAATGAATCCCGCCAGGGTGCCGGCGCGTGGATCATCGAGCCGATGCCCAGGGGACGCCTTACAGTCTTCGCGATACTGGCGATAATAGCGCAGGGGAATGAGCAGTGGCGCCAGCGTGTCTCGATTTTCAGGCAACGAGAAAGGTAGATCCCCGCCGGTCGTAGTCTGTTCGGCCAGCATCGAGGCCAAGTATTCGAGTAGAGTGCTCTTTCCACAACCGGCGCCGCCTATGATTGCCAGGCGATCGTGACCTATGAGCAGATTCGACAACATCGTGAGCTTCCCCTCGCCCCGACGCTGGTCCGCCATCAGCAAATAAGCTCTCTGTTCGGCAAGGGGATCATCGCCAAATGCTTTCGCCGCTTGTTCGACCTCCCTGCGCGTTGGCGAGGAGAAGCGGCGCAGGGTGATGGGCACAAAAACATCGGCCAGGCTGCGCACAGGACGACCTTTGGCGGTGCGAATGCTCTCCAAACCGTATAGTCTGGCCTTAGCATAAGCTTTCTGCACCCAACTCATGTACTCCAGCAGGATGGTTCCAAACTCCGATTTGCTCAAACGCCCTTTCCCCTGAGGTGTTTCGTACCTGGCATAAAATTCACCGATATTGATGTTATATTTGCCCTTCTGCAGAGTACGACGATCGCTCATATCCACATCGCCCCCAACGTCTCCGCCGACAATACGCTCGCCTTGCATGAGTGGCCCCTCCACATCACCTTTGACGGCAATGCCCTCCCCCTCACCCCTCGCGTCATGCTCGGCTTCAAGCTGTCGCTTCAACTCGGCCATCTGTTGCTGTGCCTCGGCCAGTTGTCGTTGCAATTCCTCCCGTGATGGTTTCGCCATATCGTTCAGCACTCCTCTTGAAAAGACGTTCAGGGAATGGGCAGGGCTTGCTTAGGCATTTTCGGAAAAATAAATAAGCCTCCACTCCGAAAATGCCTTTAGTGACTTCCGAAAAATGATAAAATCTCCTCACTTATTTTTCGGAAGTCGCCTTATTCATCGTCCTCGTCGTCAAAATACTGGCTTACCTGCAACTCATCACCGACGACGGCGCCTTCGGCCTTATCGATGTTCACAATGTATTTACCCGACTGCGACCTTTTTCCCTCGCTCATGTCCACATCGCCATGGACATCGCCGACGATGTTGCGGGAGCCTTGGACAATAGCACCCTCAACATTCCCGCCAACGGCAATGCCCCCGGCACCGGCTGCAGTGCTACCACCCTGGGCGATGGCGCCTGAACCCTCGAGTACGGCATTGTAGTAGGTAGCCGTCTGCTCCCCTCCCTTTTTGCAGGCCTTGTGTACAGCCTTGGCTTTCTTAAGGACCTTGGGGTCCTGGTCCACGCCGGCAGATTGAAGTTCTTCTTGCAGCATGATCTGCCGCCCTTTCGAATCGGGCTTCGCCTCCACGCCGGCGATGGCATCTTCGAGATCGGCTTTATCACCAAACTTGCGGATGATCACTGTCTTGAGACCATCGTAGGCGTCCTGCACGGCCTGGTTGGCGACATCTTTAACTCCCAGGATCGCACCTGCGACTACAGCGGTGACGATAAGGGTCAAGGGATCCATGGTTTTGTCCTCCTCGTATCAGATAGTGTTTGCCTGCAGCCCACAGTTGCTGCGGCCATTGCACCTATTATGCCCGACAGCGCCATCGGCGTCCATGATCTTCGTCAGCTTTACTGCACATGCCGGATGATTTACCAGAATCTCTCGCCGAACCACTTACACCTCACGCCCCAATGCCTCGAGCCAAAATCCGCGAGCGAGCGCACAAACTGCTTGGGCTGTGATATAATGGCCTCGAGCCGATCATTTGTTTGGCAATGCAACATCAAACTACGGGGAACTCTGTCGATGCATTAGTTTGCATTCTTCGCCGGTCGATCGATCTGCCTGCAAGCGAAAATGTTGAGGTATGGCGTCTGCACTTGTAGACAGCGCTTTTTAATCGAGTTCGCCCTTAGCGAGGCCTTGCCTATGAAGAAGAAGAAGAAACATCTGGCCCAACTGCAGAAGGCGTATGAACAAGGGATACTGGACGAGGCAACGTACCAGGCTGCTGTGGCGGCGCTTCAGGGCGGGGAAAGCGCTTCAGCGGAGGTACGAGGATCGGGCGCGGTTGCGCAATCGGGAAGCGTAGCAGCGGGCGCGGGCGGTGTGGCGGTGGGTGGCAACTTGTTCTTGATTTCAGCACTCAGCGATTTAGAGGACTTGGCGCCCCAGGTCCGCAATCAGCTTCAGCAAGCCCTGCAGCAGCAGATCCAGCAAACACCTGAGAACGCTGCGCAGCACCTGGCCCTGGGCCTGCACTACCTGGATATCAGCCTGTATAAGCAGGCCATCGAGGCACTCAAAACCGCACACGATATCGAACCCAAAAATGCCAAGATCTTATATTATCTGGCCCTGGCTCATCTGCGGGGACATCGCCCTCGGTCGCTACGACTCTTTGAAATAGAGACCGTCGAGCGCTATCTTGGTGCAGCCGTTCAACTTGACAAGAACCGGGCGGAAAGCCTGTATCTCTGGGCGCTGATCAAATATGATTTCTATAGGGCCAGCGGTATGCGGGTCTCCCCGCCAGATATTCCCGAGCTCCTGGAAATCGCTGAAAGGGCGGTCTACGACGCCGATGAGATCGATCAGATGCTGCGGCATGCGCCGGTGCCATCCAACCCCCTGACAGATGTCATCCTGGATCGATGACCTTCAAACCACCTGAGAGATCCGCTTCAACCCTTTTCATGCCACATAGCCTATTGCAGCTTAAGGAGGTCGGACATGGCCAAGCGTAAACAGTCAAAACAAGAAAAGGCACTGAGAGGCTATTTTGCCGGGAAGAAGCGGGGGCGGGGGCTGATCGTGCTAGTTATCGGCGCCTTCTTAGCGTTCATAGCCTGGACAGATGATAGCTTTCAGTTTGGCATCGAAGACGCCGCTCCACTGCTCTTTGTAGCAGGTGTTGGCTTGGGCCTGCTCGGATTGCTCATGCTTATGGTCTCGGCAAGCCGTGGGGCCCCGAGTGATAGTAAGATCGACGCCTGGTTCGATGAGAGCATGGAGCGGTTGAAAAAGGAGTCACTATCCAAACTCAATCTCAGCGAGGACCAACTCACAAGTAACCCGCTGCTCGTGCGAGGTCCCATTCTCTGGTCCACGAATGGCGTACCAGACGAAGATCTGCGGTGGCGCACCGGGAAAGATGATGTCACTCGTTTTGCCATCTATCGCGTGAGTATTATCCAACTGACGGAACAGTTGATGGCGGCCTATTCTTGCGATTACAATTTTCTGCGTGCCGTTGCCCTGAACGAAGAAACAGATGAATATCATTATCAGGACGTGGTAGGGGTCTCCACCCGTGAAGATACGACATCATACACACTGCCTTCCGGCACGAAACTGGCTCATGCCCAATGGTTTCGGGTTTCGGTGACGAGTGGAGAATCTATCGAGGTTCTGGTCGAGGCAGATAAGCTCTATAAGATGACCAAAAGCGAACGGCTGCCGGAGACGGGTGCAGAACAGGCGGTAGCTACCATACGAACCATGCTGCGCAGTAAAAAGGGAGTGGTGAGCGTAGACAATCCATAAGCGGAGCTTAATCACCCGCTCACAGCCTCATAAGATCGAAGGTTTACATTAGAAAAACGATCAACAGGGAGAGTAACAATGACATTTGAATCAGGACGAGCATTGGTCATCGGTGTGGGAAGCTATATGCACATGCCCTGGGTTGATATCCCCATCTCGGTTGATGATGCCAGGGCAGTTAAAAAGAGGCTTATCGACACTGAGACCTGCGGCTACCTTCCTGAGCAAGTCAAGCTAATGCACGATGGTTCTGCCAGAAAGGCAGACATCTTGCAGGCTTTAGATGAACTCAAGGAGAGCAAGCCCGGCGATACGGTGATTGTCTTCTACTGTGGTCATGGCGAGTACGGCACAGACGGCAATTACTATCTCACCTCACATGATACAAAATTGGATGGCGGCAAGATCAAGGCGGGGAGCGGCGTCAGCGAAACTGAACTGTTCGACAAACTGCGCCAGATTCCGGCCAAGCGCCTGCTGTTGCTCTTTAACGCTTGCCATTCGGGCGAGCTTTCATCTGATTTGGGTTTACAGCCTGGGAGGTCATTTGGGGATGTGAGTCTGCCAGATAAGTCAAGGGTTGCGCTGCTATCTACAGGTGAAGGGCGGATCATCATCACCGCCAGCCGTCCGCAGCAGAGATCCTGGATTGGCTTGGACAAGATCTCGATTTTTACCAAAGCATTGGTACATGGTCTTGGCGGCGCTGGTTACGTGTCGAACAACAATGGCACTATCAGCGCTTTTGGCCTGTATGAGCACATCTATTTTGAAGTGCGTGAAGCCGCTGAAGCGCTCGGCAAGGAGCAGGAACCTGAGCTTACGGTACTTAGGGGGGTGGGGCCCTTCCCGGTAGCGCTGTACAAGGGCGCGAGTGAAGTGGGCGCGTTCGATTTTGCAGAGGCGCTACCTGAAGACACAGTTGTGCATGAAGTTTCCGCAAAGAAAAGTGAACGTCTCGCCAAAAACGTCATCAAGCAGATCGAAGCCGGCGGCGAAAAAAGTGTGGCCGCTGAAACGATCAGGGATAGCATCGTCTCTACTGGTGATGACACCGTCATTCAAAAGGGCAAATACAATATCAAGATCGATAAGGCCTCTGGTATGGCCATTGGCGATGGCGCAACGGTGCTCACCCATCATGATAGCGATGAGGAGTGAGGGTTTGTCCCCTGTACTAAGAGATTCCACATCTGCTTGCTACCTCACTCCGCTGTCATCCTCCAGAGTCACCGCCTGTCTCGGCATCTGTACTGGCTGCGACAGCAGTTCCTGGATAGGCAGAACCCTGGGGGGCTAGCGGCTCCTCCGCCACGTCATCAGTTCTTTTTGAACTACGCTCGAATAGCATGATCACGATCAGGACCAGGGCCAACAAGACGAGCAACACCAAGAGTGGCACCCACGTCCAATTGAATCCGCCCGTTTCTTCTAAAAGTGGCGCTGATAAATTCGCGGCGAATGCGCTGGATAATAACATGACATCAGAGAATAAAACCATCATCTTTGCTCCTTTTTGATCCTCTCACATATTGACAAAAGCAGTCGAGAAAATAGGGATAGGTGATTCCCCATATGTTGCCATGCAGTATAAACACCACGGCGGCCATCACCAAACAAACGCCACTATGAATTGGACTCCAGCACGAACTGTATACCTAACTTTCTCAAGTGCCTGCTAGCCAGGGTCGGTAGTTATCCAAAATCGAGTCTCCCACGAACTCGCGCAAGATCGAATCAGAGGGAATATGATCATCCTCGACCGCCCGAAACCACTGCAGGCGGGCCAGCAAACGATTGGCTTCGATCCATTCGGTCGAATGGGGTTCGATCTGGCGAAGTAATGGCTCGACCAGAGGTTTGAGCACCGCCCACTCGTAGGTTAAAGCAGAATTGAACATGGCATCGGCATTGAACTGATGCGGGAAAATCCATCGGCGCTCCCCCCGCCGGACGCTGTCCCAACGGGCGATCGTGTCGGTTGCCGAATAGCCTCGGCTGCGTGCATCTCGCACAATGCGTCGGATCAATCGCGTGTCGGTGGTCGACACGCGATTGTAGCGGTCAAGATTGAGTTGCGTGAGGGCACTGACGTAAATACTGAAACAAAATGCGGAATCGACATCTGGAAGCAGATCGGGATTCAGAGCATGGATCCCCTCCATAATGAGTACATGTTCCGCTGATATCCGCACTTCCATGCCAGGTTCACGCTGACCCGTATGGAAATCGAAGCGGGGCATAACCACGCGTTCGCCGGCGATCAATTGGTTGATCTGCTGGTTGAGATAGGGTAAATCGACGGTGTAGAGTGATTCGAAATCGTATTCCCCCTCCTCATCTCTGGGTGTAAACTCCCGATTGACAAAATAGTCATCGATACTTATAGCAAGTGGGCGAATCCCCAAGGCCAACAAGCGAATCGCCAAACGCCTGGCGAAAGTCGTCTTACCTGAGGAGGAAGGTCCGGCAATCAGGACAAGGCGAGCGTGTCTGCGCCGTTCGGTGATTTGGGCGGCAATGCTGCTAATGCGCTGATCATGCAAAGCCTCACTCACCAGGATCACTTCTGTAAACCGCCCTGCCTCATCTGCCGCGTTAAGCCCGGCCACATGACGAATCCCCAACGTTCGCAGCCATACACCATATTCGGCGAAGACGTCATAGATAGGCGGATGCGCATCCAAAGGGATGATCTCTGTAGGGGCCCCTTGTTGTGGAAAACGTAGTAAAAACCCATTACTGGCAAGTTCCAAAGCAAAATACTGCAAGTAAGCGGTGCTCGGAGCCATATAACCATGAAAATAGTCTTGGGTATCCAGCAATTTGTAGACAATGAGGGTGGACTTGCGTCGCTGCTTGAGCAATTCCAGTTTTTCGGTATCGCCAACCTTGTCGAATAGAGCAATGGCCTCGCTCAATGGCATCTCCACCCGTTCGATTGCAAGATCGGCCTCCACGATCTCTCGCATATGAGCTTGCAACGCTTGCAGTTCTTCGCCTGAAAACGGCTCCCGCCCTTCGACCTCGCAATAATAGCCGCCCTTTGTGATCGAGTGCTCCACATAAACACGGGCATGCGGGAAATGGTGGTTGGCAACGGCAATCAACAAAAAGGTAAGAGATCGGCGGTAGATGCGTGCGCCATCTGCGCTGTTCAAGCGAACGAGACGTACATGGCCATCCAGTATTACAGGGCGACATAATTCGGTCAGTTTATCGTTGAAGATCGCGGCAATGGCCGTAGGCAGATCGTCGCCGGCGGTAGCAGCGCGCACGAATGCGCCCAGTTCAATGCCACGTTCGGCTTTAAAAACGCGTCCATCTTCAAAGCTGACGCGCACGTTATGTCTGGGTTCGGCGAGTGTTACTGACATAATGAGATGTTGTTTCAAGAGTAGGGTATCAAAAGCAGAAGTCGATCATACTATCACCCCAACTCCGGCGCAACTCATTGCCGAGTATCCACCAGCCCTTTGGCAATGGATATCAATAGTCGATTCATTCCAATAATTTTATCCCCACAGCGAGTGCTCTATCCCTATAACAAAAACGGCCACCGCATAAACGGTGGCCGTCAGTGATGTGCGATTCAGACATATTAGAATGGAATTTCCTCTTCACTCGTGGCGGTACCTTCGCCCTCCGCCAAACTCGATCCCTCGAACTCAGAATCCTGGCTAGGGCCACCCAAGAATTGGATATTGCGAGCAGTCAACTCTAGAGAAGCTCTAGGTTGTCCATCTTGCCCTTGCCAGGCACTGGCATCAACTTCACCTTCGACAAGAACTCTGCGTCCCTTGGATAGATATTGGTTGCTCAGTTCTGCCAGCTTTTCCCAAGCTGTGACCCGAAACCAGGTTGTCTTTTCTTGCTGTGTTCCATCGCGCCCCGTCCAGCGCCGACTTACAGCCACCGAGAAATTCGTTACGGCAGTGCCACTGGGAGTGTAGCGCATCTCGGGATCTCGTCCTAAATTACCAACAATGATCGTTTTCTGATACATCTGAGCCTTCCTTGTGTTGTGAAACGAAATGGATATGATACGAGTCGCCCTCAATCTAACGCAAGCGATCGCGAGAGGCAGTTTGAGTATACCTCGAATTGGCATGCATGTCAAGAACAAATGTTCGCGATGTTTACTGGAAATCTACTCTAGTTGACATCCTAAATATGTAATTTCCTAAGAAATTCAACGTTATGGCGATATTAGAGCGCTTCTTCTGGAAGCGAATCCCAGGTTGTTTCCAACCAGGCTGTCACCCAGGTAAGAAGAGACCGCCCCTCTTGGCTGGCTAATGACATTACCAGACGGTTTTCTTGATCAGAAGAGATCTCCTGGACGATAGCACCTTCATCAGCCAACCTGCCCAGTACTTCCCCTATAGCATCCAGACCGACCAACGCTTCGCTGGACTCGTCAGGAAGAACCGCAACACCATAAAGCTCCAACAAGGTCCGGTTTGATAGATAAAGCTCGAAATCTACGTAAACCCGATTTTCATCGGTGACCGGATCATCGAGATTGTCATCAACCAGGGAGCTATCCCACACCACCAAAGAGGAGACAGGCACGCCTTCCAACACCGCCATATCTTCCCACAAAGCATCTGTTAGCTTGAAGTTTATCTGTTCGTTTTCTTTCATAATCAAGACCCATTGGGATTGAACACTATCGCTCGGGAGGGGATCGCACTACAATCCACCCTATCGCCCGTCATGCCGAAATGGCTAAATTGTACAGGTAACCCTTGGTCGACAAATAGATTCGGACCTGTTTGCAGGTGATAATGCAGATGTGGCCCTTGACTGACACCGCTATTGCCGACACGAGCGATCACCTTTCCCCGCTTCACGTAATCTCCTTCCGCTACCGCCAAGGAGCCTTGTCGTAAGTGCCCGAAATAACTGCACTCACCCTGCCCATGGCCTATCACCACCGCGTTGCCTGTAATCAGGTGTGGATCTTGCCGCATCAGGTGCAGGTCTGGGGGTATCCCAGGTTGCATATCAGGCAATGTGTCTCGCGCCAATAGTACTTTGCCAGGCGCCGGCGCCAACACAGGCTGATCCCAGGCATAGTGGTCTTCGTTTCGCATACCACTGCCAGCGAACATACTGCCGTCAGGGCCGAGTTTGACGAAATCGTAGGCAAAGGGCTGGCTGACGGGTTCCGCTTTGTGCAAATCGGTCCAATCATTGCCCATGATTGCGTACCAGGCGCCTTCGGCAAAGGGCAAATGAATGGTTGTCTTCTGCTCGAAATACTTGAGAGAGACATCCAGTTGGGACGACAGCGGCTGTCGGGTGTCGTGCTCGTAGGCATGAATGGAGATGCGCAATCGTTTGAGTTCAAGCACGGTAGGCAACAAGAAATATATTCTCCGCAATGCCAGCCCCAGTCCCGGTAAGACGCCTAATTCTCCGTCGGTGAGTGTCATCAGATCCTGTCCGATCAACTGGCGTACCGCATAAACATCGTCGTCTGCTGTAAACACCCGCCACACGCAATCGCTGACAACCGCGTTGCAATTCGAGGTGATACCCACGTCATGCACAAATTCCTGTGCGGGCGTGAGATGGGGGTATGGTAATCGCCAGTAACGGGCGACAAAGATTTCGGCAGGCGAAGTTTGTAAATTAAGGCGAAAATCAGACACAGATAGGCACGCGGAATGAGCGCAGGAACCGGGAACTCATAGTTTGCAGCTGATCAAGCAGTCTCGCTGCTGATGTCTACGCCTTATGATTATCTCGTTTCCGCGCAAAGATGCGAGATGGTTCTTTTAGCTAGCGTTTCAGCATAGCATGGTTAAATGGGGACGTCAACAGAGATCAAGAATAATGAAGGCGCCACCCACGCCTGGCGCCGGCAATTTCTCCTAACAGTATGCCCAGTTCTGCCTCATCTGCATTCTCTAACCTATCGTGTAGCACGGCCAACCTACCCTGATAGTCTTCGATGGCGTCGAGTACAGCCTTGCGATTGGTAAGTAAGATATCCATTAACATACGTACATCAGAAGCAGCTACACGGCTGCTGTCGCGAAAGCCACTGGCGGCTACATCCCAAACGACCGCATCCTCTTCGGCGACGGCAACTACGTGTGCGACCAGGGCACAGGCTGTGAGGTAAGGCAAATGGCTGATCGCCGCTACCAGACGGTCATGCCGTTCGGGTTCCACCACCAATGCCTGGGCGCCGATAAACTGGACGAGTTCATTTACCAGTGTTTGGGTTTCAACGGTGGTTCGGGGCAGGGGACACAACACGAAGGTACAGTTTTTGTAAAGACCGGCTTCAGCAGCGGAAATACCGGCCTGTTCTTTGCCACACATAGGATGTCCGCCCATGCCCTGTACATGATCGGGCAAGCCGGCCATAGCCCCGCATATCTGCCCTTTGGTGCTGCCCATATCCAGGAGTATGCCACCGGGACGCAGATGGGGTCCGAGTTCGGCGATCTGGCGGAGAACCGTACGAACGGGTGTGGCCAATACCACCAGGTCGGCCTCGGCCACCGTTGCTCTAGCATCAAGGGTGGCGTCATTTACACAACCGGCCAGGACAGCTTCTTCCACAGCCTCCGGCCGCCGCACGACACCTGTGACCCGACGGCAATAACCTTGCAGGTCATAGCCCAATGAAGCACCCATCAGGCCCATTCCCACGATGGCAATGTGGGCATCGGCAAGATTCATGGCAGCCCGTTGTCTCTCTTTGTGCTCGTTCACATGGGCCGTCCCAAATACGATGAAAGCCCGCGTAATTCCGCCATGAGATCGGCGAAACGCTCGAGTTTCAGAGACTGGGCGCCATCCGACCAGGCAGTCGCTGGATCCGGATGCACCTCGATCATAAGCCCATCGGCGCCGGCTGCCAGACAGGCTTTGGCGATGGGTCCGACCATGTCCCATTTACCTGTACCGTGGCTGGGGTCGCCAATCACAGGAAGATGGCTGAGTTGTTTGAGCGCGGGAATGGCGTTGATATCCAGCGTGTTGCGGGTGAAGCGCTCGAAAGTTCGAATACCCCGTTCACATAAGATTACGTTGTAGTTGCCGTTGGCGAGGATATACTCTGCCGACATCAGCATCTCTTGCAGCGTGCTACTGAGCCCACGTTTCAAGAAGACAGGTGTATCCACTTGCCCTACAGCCTGTAACAGGCGGTAGTTCTGCATGTTGCGAGCACCGATCTGCAAGACATCGGCATATTGGGCAACCAATTGGACTTCGCTAACGCCCATGACTTCGGTGATGATGGGAAGACCGGTGGCTTCTCGTGCTTCGGCCAGGAGTACTAACCCCTCTTCACCCAAGCCCTGGAATGAATAGGGTGAGGAGCGAGGTTTGTAGGCGCCGCCGCGCAAGATATGGGCGCCTGCCTCTTTGACAGCATGGGCGGTTTCCACGATCTGGCTGCGGGATTCGACCGAACAGGGTCCGGCCATGACCACGGTACCCGTTCCCCCGATCTGCACCCCTTGCACATCGATGACTGTCTCGGTGGAGCGGAACTCGCGGCTGGCGACTTTGAAGGGCTGGGCAATACGCACAGTGCGATCGACGCCGGCCATGACCTCAAAACTTGAGCGATCCAGCCGCTGCGTGTCACCGACCACGCCGATGACCGTATGAGCCTCACCTTCGGAAAGGTGAACGTTCAGTCCCAGGTCTTGTATGCGCTTGACAATTTGTTCTGTATCTCCCGTCTTTGCCGACGGTTTCATTATTATTATCATAAGAAATCAAAAGTTGAAAGGCAAAGGGTAAAAGGCAAAAGTGGTGCTTATTTTGATTTGCCTATTGCTGTTGCGACTGATTTTGAGAGGATGGCGCGTAATTGAGTTGCTTCGTCGATTATCTCGGTTAGTTGCGTGGGTGGCAGGATTTGTGCCCTGACTATGAGAAGCAATCAGTAGCGTCACTCACGTAGTTCTTTTAAGGCCAGTTGCAGTTTGTGCACGAAATCCGCTTTCGATTCTGCCCCCTGCGCCTCCTCGTAATGCGCACCAGGGCTGATCCCCGCGCGTAGCAACTGATCACTGATGCGTCGCCCAACCAATGTGTTCGGCGACGCCTCTACGACTCGAATAATGCGCACTGCATAATCCAGCAAACGTTCTTCTAAATCATACGACTTCGACATGGTTCTTCCTCCACAAAACGTTAAGATCGAAACGGTAGTGATAATACGACACTCAACCCCCTTTTGCACTTTGCCTTTTGACTTCTCAAGCAGGCTCAGGAACGGTGGAGAGGGCGCGGTCGACTGATTCGGCGACGCGCTTGACCTGTTGCATGAGATCAGCAAAGCGTTCGGGTTTGAGAGATTGCGGGCCGTCTGAAAAGGCTTCGGCCGGGTTCGGGTGCACCTCGATCATCAAGCCATCGGCGCCGGCGGCGACGGCAGCACGGGCCATGGCGGGTACAGCGTCCCATCGGCCTGTGCCATGACTGGGATCGGCGATAAGCGGCAGATGGCTGAGTTGTTTGAGTACAGGCACTGCGTTCAGGTCGAAGGTATTACGCGTATATTTCTCGAAGGTACGAATGCCGCGTTCGCAGAGCATGACGCGGTAATTCCCACCGGCGAGGATGTACTCGGCCGACATCAGTAGCTCTTCCATACTGCTCATCATGCCGCGTTTGAGCATGACCGGCCGTTGCACTCGCCCCACTGCATGCAACAATCCATAATTCTGGGTGTTGCGAGCCCCGATCTGCAAGATGTCAGCATACTCCGCCAACATGGGCACCGCTTGCGGGGTCATCACCTCGGTGACGATGTACAATCCGTATGTTTCGCGGGCCTCGGCCAAGATCTCCAGTCCCTTGAGCCCCATACCTTGGAAAGAATAGGGCGATGAACGAGGTTTGAAGGCGCCACCTCTCAGGATCTGAGCACCGGCCTCTTTGACGGCATGGGCGGTCTCCATTAATTGGGTACGGCTTTCGACAGAGCAAGGTCCTGCCATGACGACGAGTTCTTTCGCGCCGATGGTAATACCATTCAAGCGTATGACCGTGTCATCTGGATGAGATTCGCGACTGGCCAGCTTGTAAGGTGCACTGATGCTGGTGATTTTCTCGACACCAGGCATTTGCAGGAACGCCTTGGGGTCTACGGCACGGGTTTCGCCCACAACGGCGACGACCGTCCGTTCGACACCATAAATGGGGTGCGGACTCGCTCCCGCTTTCTGGATTCTGGCGATCACAGCACCGATTTCAGCGGCTGTGGAATTGGGCTTCATGACGATGATCATGATATGTGGCCTCGACTAAAATGTCTGAGATTGGGAAATTTCAAGGCTGGTAGAATAGGTAGTGTGTGGTGCAAACGGCCTACGGCCGGGGCGTTTGCTGCGTGGCGCTTGGTGCGCAAAAACGAAATTGCAACGAATCAATCTTATCAAATTTGCAGTAGCGCCTTCTGTGATGTGCTGCTGTTTTCGGGGATAGGCGCTGCGGGATAGGAGCCCAGCAGTTTGACAAAAGCGGCGCGGGCGAGTAAAGCCACCAGGGCGTCACGGGGGGCTTCATCTTGCCAGTGCCCTTCGAAATCCAGGTAGAAGACATAATGCCAGGGACGGTTACGCCTTGGCCTGCTTTCAAGCTTGGTGAGATTGAGCCCACGCGAGGCGAATTCTCCCAAGCACTCGACCAAGGCGCCGGGGCTATGTGTGACCGCAAATACCAGTGAGGTTTTAGCATTCTCGCAATAGGGTAGCTCGTCACAGCCCACGACGAAAAAGCGGGTGTAGTTGAAATGTAAGTCCTCTATCCCTGGGGCAAGTACATCCAGGCCATAGATCTCGGCGGCGAGCTTGCTGGCAATAACAGCCACACCTTTGGCCGGTTCGGCAGCCAGTTCCTTGGCGCTACCCGCGGTATCATACCAGGGCACTGCCTGGAATTCATGGCGATTCAAGTATCGCTCACACTGCGCCAATGCCTGAGGATGAGAACGAACGATCTCAATATCAGGTTGCCTTGCACCAGGCATGGCTAAGAGATTGTGCCTGACTCGAAGCAAGATCTCTCCCCGGACTTTGAGGTCATGTTCCAGCAAGAGGTCATAGGCTTTGTTGATAGACCCGGCCACTGAGTTTTCGACCGGCACCGTCCCAAATTGTACCCGATCCTCGTCGACGGCCTCAAAGATATCTTCAAAGGCATGGCAAGGCAGCGTGTGAACATCATTGCCAAACTGCTGGCGGATCGCCTCTTCGCTATAAGCGCCATGCTCTCCTTGAAAGGCGACGCTATGTGGCTCGGTCATGATGCTTTCCCCAGGCCCCTGTTCCAGACAGAAAGCTGCTGCTCTATCCACTTTTCGAGATCACGCTCATCGATCGGTGGCAGATCTGCCTTGTCGGGCCGCAGGTTGGCTGCTTCGCTAAGATAGACATGCTGGAGTTCTTGCGGCGAGCAGGTGGTATTCCAGTGTACCAGGATGCGAATGCAGAAGGGCAGACCCCGTGGGACAGCCATCTCATGGCCGCACAATAAGGCGGTGTCGAGCCAGCCAAGCTGCCGCGCGGCCAGCGCCGGATACTCGGCATCGAGGTCGTGAGTGGTGGTGAAAATTGCACTGGCTACATCATCTGGCTCGATACCGTTGAGTCTGATCATCAAGGCCAAAAGGTGGCGAGTCTCGCGCAATATCTCTTCTCGCGAGTTCGAAGTTACGGTGGTGGCGCCTCGAACGCCACGACAGACCATCACAGGCTGCTCCTTGGGTAGGTGGGTCATCGCCCAGGCATTGGCAGTGACAGGGGCCGAATACCAAAGTCCGGTTTGCAACATGAGAAACGCTCCTTAGGTTGAGGAAGCGAATGTCCTCCCACGTTGCAGTCGCGATCCCCACACGACCATCAATCTTGTCACCTATTCTGGGCAACAAAAAAGCGTGGGCGGGTCGCTCCACGCTCGTTGGGGATAAGGTTGTCGGTAAGTGTTACGGCAACTTGCCCTGCCCGGCGGGGAGCGACCTTCTAAAGGTAAAGCGAAAAAAGTAATAATAGAAGGCAAAATAAAACCCGCGCCAGGCAGCGGCCATGCGCGGGCTTATCGTCTGCACCCATTGCTGGGTGGGCGATTTCATCTGTTTTTGGTCAGGATGATGGCCGGGCATGGTGCTGGTCATAGGTCAAGTTAGGTAAGTTGGCGCGAGCATAGCATAGAGGGTAGGGGGTGTCAAATCGTTTGGGATACGAACGTTTTACCTATAGTGGCCGCCACCAAAGTGAGATCGACGCATCTCCACCAATATCGTAATACTCCAGACGTAGGCTGTGTTCTCCCTTGGGAACGATCATGTCGACAAAGTAGCCGGTGACTGGTTGGTTCCGCCAGGCATTGAGTACTAATCGGTTATCAAGGTATAATCTCGCTCCATCATCGCTGCTAACCAGGAAGCGGTAGCCGCCTTCATCAAGATCGAAACGGCCGGTCCAGACAGCGCTGAAACCATCGAGTGGTAGTTGCAAAGGGCTGCCAATACCCCAGTCAAAATCGATCTTATGGACCTGTTCTGTGCGCACAACCTGTCCGCTCAAACCCGTATTCGCGTAGTAATATCCCCGCCATGAATCTTTCGGGACCGGTAGTGACGTAATCGAGGGTTCGAGCACGCCACCGGGGATCCACAATCGCAAACCAGGATCGATGTCATTGGCGTCAGACAAGTGGTTGACGCGGATAAGAATTGCTGGCGTAGTACCATACTCACTGGCGATAGAATCAAGGGAGTCCCCTGATTGCACGAAATGCCAACTGCCATTCAAGGGGGGACGAGCAGATAGCGTGGCGCCGGGAACCCACAGACGTTGCCCAACATACAGATTATTGGCATCGGCAACATGATTGGCACGGATGATCGCACGCGTTGAGGTGTTGTAGCGTTCTGCTATGGCTTCGAGCGTGTCGCCACTTTGCACCACATACCATACGCCGGCCTGCATCGCCAAGCTGCTGTAGTCGTCGGCCGCGCTCACATAATCCGGCAACAGGATAATCGTCGTCGCAACCACAATCAATCCTGATAACCAGAGCCATCGAATTGTGAATACCGATGCACGCAAATGCTGTACCAACATTATGCTGTTCTGGTGAAAGTGCGCGCTGATGGGCAGGCGACGCCAGAACAGTTGTAGTATATCGCACTCTTGGCGCTCGGGCTATGGCCGACATGAGTACGTTTCATCTTAGATTCCGCCCCCTTCAGTCGGGTAGTGGGCAAGTGAGTGTCACCCGCGTGCCGTAACCCGATTCGTTACCGATCTCCAGCACACCACCGATCACGGCCATCATTGTGCTGTGCAGAGCCAAGCCCTGGCCGCCTCCTTTCCTCTGATCGTCTATCCCGACCCCATCATCTTTAATCATGATGCTCAAGCCATGTTCATCCCGTATCTCGATCCTAAGATGTAGTTCCCGGCCATGATCCTCGCCCCAACCATGCCTGGCCGCGTTACGAACGGCTTCACGAGTGGCGTAATAAAGGACCTCGGTGGCAAACACCGGCAAGGCAGTGGCACGTTGGACGGTAGTGGCATCAACATGCCAGTCGACACCCTCAAAAGCACGTGCGAACTCCATTTCGACCATTTGCTGCAATGCCTTCACCAGACCCAGACGAGTTAACTCGGGCAAGGTAGCAGGCGGCAGTTCGCGTAGCAATGCTGAGAGTTGCTGGTGAGCGTCTGTGAATGTTGCCGTGAGATTGGATACGACTGCCTGGTCGGCCGGGCGATCCAGTTGGCCGAGCAACAGAAGCGCTGTGTGGAGCTGGGGTAACACATCATCGTGGACCGTGCGTCTGGTGCGCTGGTCGAGCACCTGGCTTTCTGCCAGCCGGCGACGTTGCAAGGTCATGAGCCGCCGCGCCATTTCTGTACTGGCCTGTGTATCGATAAAGCGTTCGCCGCTGGCTCGCGCCACTTCGATTTCCTCTTGCGTGTAAAGACCACCCCTCTCCTTCTCGCCCAGCAATATGACCCCGGTCAGACCTCTCTCACTCCACAGCGGTATCAACCAGGCGAAGTCAGGATAAGGAGTGGGGTCGAGGGGAAGACAGAGGATCTCAGGCGCATCTAGTTGGCCGACAAAGCTGTTTATGGATGGCAATCGTCGGGGTTCAAACTCTGGAGGATAGCGAACGGGCTCTCCCATTAGAGGCGCCAGCGGTCCCACAGCGATCAGATAACCACAGTGGGCTTCTAAAACATCTTGGCATAGCATTTGAAAGGGGGAGGCGATATCCACCAGAGGCGATGTCGTATCCCCTTGGGTCAGTAACTGATCGACAATGCTCTGACTGCTAATGAAGGGGCGCAACTGCTGGATGAAATGCTCGCGGCGCCGGTAGGCACGCCAACTTGCCAGGGCATAGAACACCGACAGCAGGATCGTCGTCATCAACACAGCGTAAATAGCATCCTGCCTGAGCGCCAGGCTCCAGCCCACCAAGAGGCCATAACCTGCCGCCAGAACGATGGCGTTTGTCCAATAGCGCAGGAAACCACCTCGCGGCAGAGTCTTTCCTGTAAAAACCTCGAAGGACACCACAGCCCTTCCCAACAAGATGAGCGCCACTGCGATCAGTGAAGCGATGATCAAATCAAACCAGGCAATGAGGATGCCCAACTCGCGGGAAAATCGCGGCGAAATTGTATTGCGATTTTGTGTGACCACGACCCAGGCCATCACAAAACCTACCAGTGCAAAAATTATCAGGATAACAGCGGAATCGGCCACCAGCCAGCGCTGAGCACGGCGGCGAGCCAGGCTGGCTCGAATACGTGTTGTTTCGGCAGGACGCAGCAGGGCATCTATCCACAAGGCAATGCAGGCCATGCTGTACAGAGGATAGATAATCACCAGCACGGGGATTCCACCCAAGGCGGGGGTCACATCATAATCGAGTTGTGTGACTTGAGTGATCGAATCAAGTGGGGGTGCAATCACTAACAAGGACAAGAGAATGGCCGCAGTAATCACCAAAAGGGTAAGCCAGATGCGATGGCGACGATAAAGTGAAGAGGTGCGATCATCCCAGAACCCCGCATACCACAACATAATCAAGTACCAGCTGAGCGGTGATAAAATCACCGGCACCCAACCCAAATACCACCAAAGGGCGATATCGACCCCCAATGCTTCTAATCCCAACCCCAGGATCACCGTGTGGCAGATAAAGAAAAAACCATCGAGTAAGAGACCACCACCGGCCAACCACACCCCGCCTGTTCGTTGTTCGGCGTTGAGCAATACCGTTAGCCCCAACCACAGGAATATGATGGTGTTGAAGAGAGAAACGGCCATGGTGGCCCAATCCTGAAAGAAGGCGCCACTCATGAGTTAGCCATTCTGCCAGGGTAGCCAATGCCCCTGTTCGTCCTGAACCCGGGCTATACCTTCGCCGTCCCAGGTGATCAGCTGCTCCGCTTGCACAATAAGGGCGGCGCGTGTTCGGGCCACCTTCTCGTCAGTAGCCGTCTCATTCAGGCCCCATGAGGTGTATATCTGCCCGTTGATACGACTGATGGTGCGCTTGTCCTTAAAGCCGAATTGGTTAGCGATCTGTTCATTGGTCTTGCCTTGGGCAAGCAGGCGCGCCACCGCCTGCTCAGTCGGTTCCAGCAAATCTATGGGGGCATGCTCGTCCTTGTGCCTGACTTCCAGGACTCGAGATTCGATGGCGGGATCGATGAAACTACGTCCGGCCACAGCATCTTGCAAGAGGGGAAGGATCTGGGAGGGAAACAGGTAGTTTGACTTACGCACGTAGGCGTAGTGACTGAGAATGCCAGAGCGGTTGAAATCACGATAAAAGGTGTCGTCATCCTGGATGGAGTAGAACACCACCGGCAGGCGGGGGAATTCTCGACGGATGGCAATGGCCGCCTGAATGCCATTCATGACACCAGCCAATTGCACATCCATCAGGATGGCTTCGGGCTGATCGGCTAGACAGCTTTCCAGCGCCGCTTCGCCGCTTTCACAGTCGGCAATAACCTGGATATGGCCGGTGTCTTGCAGGCCGCGCCGCATGGCTTTGCGTAGATTATGGTTGTCTTCAACGAGCAAAAGTTTGAGCATGACGCCTCCATCCTCCAAAAAAAACAGAAAACACCTCGACTGTCAAGCACACGAGTGCAGATATTCATACATTTGAAGCATGGAAATGAGCAGGCGGGAATAGTAGACTGGGACTATGCAGCAGACGTATGGGATTTTGTTTCCAATTCTTGAGATTAAAGAATAATGATTGAAGATTTGAGATTCTCATCGCCAATCTTGAGTCTTAGTCTTTACCAGACAATGTAGTTATTCTTGAACAAGCAATGTATCCAACGGCCACATCCAAGGAGTACATTATGGCTTTATCCTTTGGCATCCCACTGGGTTCTACTGATCATCCTGGCAGGTATCGCTTTGGCAGTTCTCAGTGGTTTCAAAAAGGTCGCCTTCATTCTGATCGGCGTCGGCTTGCTTGTTGCGCTTGGTACTCTAGCGTTGATCATGTTGGCAGTCAACACCATGTGACATCGGTAAAGCATTTTCGGAAAATAAATAAGCCTCCAATCTGAAAATGCCTTTAGCGACTTCCGAAAAATGATAAAATCTCCCTCAATTATTTTTCGGAAGTCGCCTAACACCTGGCGACGAATAAGGTCACAACATTTACATCAGGATGATATTGCCGGCACTGACAGAAGCGATGAGCCCGCATTGGCGTCCAATCAAACCACAGTTGAAGGAGATATCATCATGACACTGGAACTCATGATCATTCTCATGCTTGTCACCTTTATCCTCGGATTATTCAGCGGTGTATCGATCGTACGCCCCAAACGCTGATGCACAGCTGCCAATCAGCGCACGAAAATATCTGTGTCACTCGTGCTGATCTGTGGGTTGTTTGATTATTTCGAATTCAAGTTATCGGGTAGGACTACACTTGAACTTGGTCAGCGATAATAACCCTGTTTGAGAACAATCGGCTCATCCTAAACCCTGAGTTGGAGCCATAAATCAGTCCGAAACCGAGGTGTATTTTGAACGACATCCTGA
>JAAENG010000070.1 GCA_024224665.1 Chloroflexota bacterium
ATCAACTCGTTCACTGCCTGCACCCAACTCAGAAACCCTTGTTGAAACTGTTCTGAGTCAATCAGGCTAAATACTCGACCAAAGGTATCATGAGACCATTTCTCAAATCGAGAAAACTGCCAAACCAATCCTGCTTCGCCTTTCCATAGACTTCGATATCTGTCCAACCATCTGCTCCGCAAATCACGGCGCAGATCGCTATTGTCAGTATGTTTATCAGCGGATGGTCCTTCGTCCGCTCCATTCGGGGGTCGCTTACACATGCAAAATGTTCTTTGATTCAAGCTGGAACCTGTTTCATGAGCGCTCTCTCCTTGTATCGGGGGTAGAACGCCCATTCTGTCATTAATTCTCTAATTTTTCAAGCCCCTCTACTTGACATATTAGATGCGATTGCCCTAGTACACAGTCAAGCCTAGAGTGATGAATATGTCATTCTGAACGGAGTGAAGAATCTCCGGCTGCAAAGGCGCGATTCTTCGTTTCACTCAGAATGACATCCATCAAGGCACGCTTGACTGACTACTCGGATGTCTTCGCGGCAAAGGACACTTTTACCTTTTGCACTTTATTTTTCCTCGTCAGCCCAAAATCTCATCATACAAGTCACAGAGCTGATCGACCTGGTGTTCGATGCTGTAGCGTTCGGCGACACGGCAGCGTCCGGCATTGCCCATGGCCCGCGCGCGCTCAGGGTCGGCCAGCAAGGTGTCGATAGCCACCGCCTGGGTATAAGGATCGGCCGGCGGCACCAGTAAACCGGTCTCGCCATCGGCCAGAATGTCGGGGATTGCTCCACTGTTTGCACCCACAGCGGGCAGACCGGCCGCCATGCCCTCGATCAGCGTTCGGCCAAAAGGCTCGGCCTCGGTCGGCACGAAACACAAGAGGTCGGAGGCAAGCAACAGACGTGGCACATCGCTGCGATAGCCGCAAAAGTGAATATGGTCACATATACCAAGATCCTCGGCCAGTCGCCGCAATTCTGAGTCCAGACCCACATCTGTGATCTCCACATCGCCGACAATCAAGCCATGCGCGTCTGCATGCCTGGCAACGACATCGACCATCGCCCGGATAAAAATATCGAGTCCTTTGCGCTGCATGATCCGTCCCACAACTGTTACCAGGGGGACATCTTCCGCCAGCCCTAGCTCTGCTCTCACACCTGCTCGATCCGCTACGAGTTCAAATTGACGTAGATCAATAGCATTGGGGATAATGCGTTCACGGCGAAATTGAACACCTTGAGCCAGCTGTTCTTCACGAGATGGCTTCGACGTAAACACAACTGCGTCGATCCAGCCACAGAGCCGGTGGTGCAGGTGATCCAGTGGCACGAATGAACGCACGGTAACAAGACTGGGTTTCTTGCACCAACGTGCGGCAAGGATGCCCGGTTCTGCCAGAGGGATGGCGTCATTCATGTGGATGAGGTCAATGGCGTTATCGTTGATCACACTGGCGATAAAGGCCGCCGTGTGGCGAGAGCGCAACCAAATACGCCGCGTGATCGAACCCCAGCGCCAGGGCGTGCCCAACCATCGCTGATCTCTCAACCAACTTGCTGATTGACTCGAGCGAACCTGCTGGGTTCCACTCCGAAAGGGGATCGCCATACCTTGCCCAGCATCATAGACCATGATCGGAATATCCAATGCCGCAATTTCAGGCAACTCACTTACGGATGGTGAGAGCAGGGCATAGGGCTCATAGCGATCATGAGGCAGGGAGTCTAGAATCTGCATGAGACTGCGTACCGAACCACCGGCGCTAGGCGCGAAATCGACATACAGAATTCGGGGCTTTGTCATGTCCGGCGAGAAGTTGACGGTGCGGGCGTCTGATCCCGCCCCAGGTTTTGTTCCAAAGCTTCCAGCACAAAGGCCAGAATGATGGCGAGCAGCAGGCTGACGATAACACCAACGGCAAGCAATTGGGCGGTGCGCTTGGGAAGGGCCACATTGGGCAGCCGCGCCGGATCGGTCACTTGCAGAAAGCCGATGTTCTGGCCCTGGCGCAACTTGAGCTGGGCTTCATTGGCCTTGTCAGTCAGAAACGAGAAAGTTGCTTGTGCGCGGGCAGCATCACTCACCAGCAAATCATAGCGCTCCTGGATACCCAGAAGATAGATTAGTTGCTGTTGTTTTTCGTCCAGCAATCGATCATATTGGACAATTGAGTTACGATAGCCGGCAGCTGTTGCCGCCGCATCTTCGGCACTACGACGTTGTGCGCGTGAGAGCGCCAGAAGGCTTTCGTTCTCGGCTAGCACCGAGGGGTCGGGTTCAGAGTCAACGACCTCGGCCACATCGATAGTTTCACCTGTGTCTTCCGTTTCGCCAACTGCGGCTTCAGAGCCTAACGTCTCGGTAATAATGGCAGAGGTTATAGGCGCCTCGGCTAATGCGCGATTGGTTTCAGAAAGGATCAAGTATTCACTGGCAAGACGTTCATTGCGCCCTGCTTCGACGACAGCGCGATCGCGGTCAGCCTGCAACGATCGCCGCAGATCCTGGTAGGCGACTAATTCACGATCGAGATCGCTGATTTCGTTTTCGAGTTGGAACTGTTGTAGTGCTTCCTGCGTTGCGCCCAGTTTCTGTTCCTGCGTTTCGACTTCAGATTCGATGAACGCAAGTGATATCTCGGATGGTTTGGAACGGATGTTGCGATACGAGACAAGCGCGTTTTCGACCTGAGTTACCACAACCTGTTGCGCTAACTCAGGTGTCGGCATGTCCGCAGATACCGTGATAAAATCGGTCTGATGCTGGCTGTCGATGCGCTCTATCAATTCTTCTGCCGACAAGCTTAAACCCAGATCGGCAATGGTTTTCCATGCAACTGAGGGTAAACGTATGACATCGTAAAAATCATCATGTACAGCCTGGATTTGTTCAGCACTGGCTGTAAAGCGGGTCTGCGAAAAAAGCGAGACTTCTAGCGGATCAACCGGTAAGATCTGTAGGCGTGTGAACGCTTTGAAATCGGGTTCGGTGGTGCCGGATAACGCAAAAATGACAGCCGCCGTGACAATGGGCAGCAAGAGAATGAGCCACCAGCGGCGGGCGACAATACGGAAATAGGAAGTTACTTCTTGGTTGGATTGTGACATGGGGACGTGGTGCGTGGTGCACGGCATAATAGACATGACTAATACGTCATACGAAAATCGCTGAGTGCTCACAGCCTAACATCGACAAAGTTCTGTCAACGGTGAATCCTAAAACTGATTCTACAATGGCTGTCAGGCCGTTGCAGCAAGGCGCTCTGCAATCTTGGCGGAAAGTGCTTCGACACGCTGATCCCAGGTGTGTTGCCGGGCGACGGCCTGCTGGCGAGCACGGCGCTCGCTGCTGTCTGCCGATAGTGCCTGCTCTATCGCCTGTGTGAAACCACCTGCATCAGTGTCTATCCAAACGATGTCTGAGAACTCTCGGGCGGCGGGGATATCGGTGCTAACGATGGGCACACCGGTTGCCATGTACTCGTACAGTTTGAGAGAGCTGATATTGCGGGTCCATTCATCCTGTTTGTAGGGGATAAGGCAGGCGTCGCAGGCCCGCATGTACGCAGGCAACGCTTCCAGCGCTTGGCGCCCAACAAAGTGTGTATTGGGCTGCCTTTCCAGATTTCTCAAGAGATCGAGATCATGCCTCAAGACGACAGGCCCCACAAACAGGAATTGCCAGTGCGGGCGCTCTTGAGCGAGACGATTGAGTAACACCAGGTCCAGTTTTTCATTGATGACGCCAGAGTAGCCAATCAGTGGACGCGATGCACCGGCTAATTCGGGTAGACTCGTACCATCCTGGTTTTTGTCGGCAAAGAGATCGTAATCGACACCATTGGCTACCCAATAGATGTGAGAATGCAAGTGCTTTTTACTCTGGTACAGAAGTGGTGAAGTTACGAACACGAGATCGGACGCCTGAATGACATCGGCTTCCATGCGCCGTACGGTATTTTGCCAACTGCTGCCCTTGACTCTGGATTGCGCGGGGGTGTAGGCTGAGTACTCGTCCACAGCATGATAGATCGACAGCCGTTCCTGCAGGTGTCCAACCATCTCCCCGAGATTGTATTGAAACACCCAGAGGATGGGATCGGACATGTTCAGGTGGTTCATCACACGTTGCAAGCTTCTTCGGCGCAGGTTGAAGGTCAGATTGCTCAGAGGTGGCCGCCCCGAAATGGGAGCGTATCGAGGCCATTGAAACACCCAAAGATTCTCCAGAGGCGAATAGACATGGGTGCGCCTTAGTGCCAGTGGCCCCCGCCTTCGTAACTCGGGAGTCACCTGCCGCAAGTAAACGGTGGGCTCGACAAATAAGATTCGATTCTGCTTTGCCAGGCGCGACATAATCTGATGGCGGTTACGCCAGATATCATCCCACGTGTTTGGGGCGAAACAGATGATGTTCTGTCCGGTTAGCATAAGCAATGAAGGCATTCTCGGGCTACAAGCGATTGTTGAACAGTCGCACGGCGGCGGTTGAACCCGGCTTCTTGGCCGTTTGCGACGTATGAGGGCCGGTGCTGTCTCGGCGCCAAAGCGCCTACTACAAACTGGATCGATACATGGAAACGTGCTGGGAACCGAGTAGGGTCCAATCTCTGGACTCTGCAAAGGCATAGGCTGCTTGTTCAGCCTGACGAGTGTCCAGAAAACGTGCTTGATCCAGCGCCTTTCTTAGTCCCCGCTCATCGGGGTTAAATAGGACGCCACGCTCGGGCGTAATCAAACCGGGGAAAGGTCCCAGAGCGGGAGCGACCAGGGGTTTGCCAAAGGAGTAGGCAAGCAATGCTGCACCCGAAGTTGTGGCGTGGCGATAAGGTAACACACATACATCGGCGGCGTTGAAGTAATACTGAAGGTCGGCATCATCAATAAAGTTTGAGATCAATTTGATGTTGGGATTGCCATTGACCCGGGCGCGGACCTCTTCTTCGTAGCCGGGCGCGCCCGCCTTACCGGCAACGACCAGCGTGGTGTTGGGCTCGGCCATGTCATCAAAGGCATCGACCAATTTGTCTAGGCCTTTATAGGGTCTGACCTGCCCCAAGCAAAGATAAACAAAGTGTTCGGGAGGAATCGCCAACTGCCGTCGTGCTACCTCCCGCTTGACCTCGTTGGGGTACACACCAATATAGTTGCCATGGGGGATTACATATACATGGTTTTCGCGAGCGTAAAGTTGTGAAACTGCGCTGGCGCTGGCGTCATCATGTACATGAATGGCGTCTGCATTGGCAAAGAGCCAGTCGTTAATGGCATTGTTCAGATCAGCGCAATGTCCTTCATGCTGGCTAAGATTGTGGACCGTATAGACAAGGCGAATACCACGTCTTTGGGCAAAGCGGAGCTTCCGCAAGAGATCTCGTGCCGCTTTGTCAGCTTCGACCCACGTCGGATTGCCATAACTATATTGCAGCTCGACCCAATGCACATGTAAGATATGCAAACGAGGATACAGCAACCAGCGCCAATCCATTGTTCGGCGTATCTGTACTCTGATGCTGGAATCGGCGCGCTGCACACCATCAGCCAGCAGATTCACGTAAGGATTCAGCCGAACTCGTGAGAGATAGATGGCTCTCAACGTGGAAAGTTCTGTGGCTTGGGATACGCTCATAATGTGCTAAACACCGAAGCGGCCGGCCAGTCGCCGAGCTGGTCCGAAACGATTGATGAGAGCAACGGCAACTCGGCGGAAAATGGGATCGATCCTCCATGAAATGAGAGAATACACCAGCACCATGAGTATGCTGGCAGTCAATACCGGGAAAAGCCAGTGAGGCGACGGCATTAACATCATAAAGCCAAAAGCAATGGCTGCACTAAATCCGGCGACTACGAAAACCGGCCCCAGGCGCCGGAAATAGTGGCGATAACCGCCCCCTATCAGCCGGTTGTTCAGATAGGCGGCAATGATAAAATCGATGACGGCCACGACAGCGCTTAACATAGCCACCCCTACGATCCCGCGCCAAAGGATGGCCGGATAGAGCAGCACCGCCATCGTAATCAGTCGCCACATGGCAAGATAGGTCAACCACTGGGGCTTACCCATCGAGCGGTAGATATTGCCCATGTTTGCGGCGATAGAACGGGCCAAGCCATAAATGACCAACCACTCCATTGCCACGATCGAAGCATCCCACTTACCATCGTAATAATGATGGACGAAATAAGGGCCAAGTACCAGGGTGCCAATGGCCAGAGGGATCGATACCAAACCCACAGCGTGCGTCGTATCAAAAAAAATACGGCGTATGCGGTCTTTCTCATCCTGGATCTTGCTGAAAGCGGGAAACATGACGCTGTTGACCAGGCTGGTGACATGGGTTGCCGGTACATTACTGAGCCGATAAGCCAGGGTGTAAAAACCTAAGGCCGTTGCACCTAACACGCGCCCTATAAGCAGATCATCGATATTGGTGATGCCGAAGATTAGGAAACGGCTGCCTGCTATGTGCTTGCCATAGGAGAGCATTTCTTGAAATACCTGCCAATCGAAACGCAACCGGGGCCGCCATGCCGAAAAAAACCAGACCAACGATGTGCGCATAACGCCGTCCACCAGATAGCCGGCCACCAGCGCCCACACACCGTATCCTCGTAATGCCAGGGTGATGGCAATGATGCTATTTAGAATCCCGGCGATGATCTCAGGTATAGCCTTGTTGCGAAAATCCAGCTCTTTTGCCATCAAGGTATAAGGTACCTGGCTGATACCATTGATGACGATGACCAGAGCCAGGGTTCTTAACACAGGTGTCACGCCCTCTGCTTCGCGAAAGAAATCCTCGATCCACGGTGCGAGCACGTAGATGACCATGTAGATGATAATGCTACTGGCGATCAAGGCAAAGAATGCCACATCGGAGCCAAGCCCATCCTCATCTTCCTTACGATAGATAAGGGCTGCAGCAATACCTAACCCGCGCAGAAATTCAAATGAATTGATCGCTAACCAGGCGATGGCTACCAGTCCGAAGTCCTCGGGTTCCAACACGCGTGCCAGCACCAGCGTAATGGTGATGAACGCCAGGATCTTGACGATAATGGTGGAGGATCCCACCCAAATGGCGCTATTGGCAACACGGCTTCGGAAGGTCATTTCAAAATCTGCAACCTATTCAAGCACGCGTTTCCTGCCAATTACAATCAGATCTCTGGCAAAAAGGGTGGGACGGCGTCGCGCCAGGCGGATATACCAGGGGCGTACCCAGGGATGGCGCATCCACCGCGGATAAAAACCCTCGCGTACCCACAAGGAGGCTGAGCCGTCGACGTGTTCTATTTCGATCTGCCGGTCCGAAAGCGAGCTACGGATCTCATTGAGTGTAAAAAACCGCAGATGTGTAAAATCGGTTGGCGCCCCGTAAACGTATGGGAAGCGGCCGCGTAAAAGCCATAGGCGGCAACGCCAATGGGCGATGTTAGGCAGGCAGAGCAACAGGGTTCCACCAGGTTTCAAGATCCTCGCCAGTTCGTCAAAGGATCGTGCCGGATCGAAGTGGTGTTCGATGGCTGAATCAGAGACCACCACATCGAAACTGGCATCTGGATAGGGGATATCCTGATCAGCGATGTACAGTTGCTGAGCCTGTAGGCCTTTGGCCTGGGCGCGGCGTGTCGCCTCAAACGTAAGATCGGTCAGAACAACATCAGCGCCACGTTCCTTGGTCAGGCGTTCGGCCAACATGCCCGGACCACCATCCAACTGAAACAGGCGTTGGCCTTTTTTCACGTATGGCAGCATCAAATCCAGGCGACTGTCGTCGACGGTGTCATCTTTGGCGGCCCAATATGCCTCGTACCAGGCGACGAGATCCATGTCTATTCCCCTATTTCAGGCTCATGGGAAGATAGAGATGGTAGGGGGTTGCCGTGGGTGTGGATGTAGGAATCGCTTCGTGCCCAAAATCGATCAGCCGCCGATCGCCAGCGTCGATATTGACAATGATCTTGTCAGTGGGATGAGCGGGATGATAGCCAGATGGAGCGAACTCTTGTACTGTGTATTGGCCTAATTCAAGATATGTGAAACTATAGGCTCCATCCTCTGCCGTTGTTTGTTCAAACAGTCTCTCTGTCCCTTGCAATAGATGGACGATTGCTCCCACCAAGGTGGGCTCCCCGACCTGGTGGCTGCCATCACCGTTGACATCTTCATACACAACACCAGTCACCAAACCCACCGATGGAGTCGGTGTTGGTGTGATGGTCGGTGTCGGTGTACTGGTAGGAGTTGGACTAGGCGTGGCTGTAGGCGGGATTGGTTGGTATATGATATCCAACCTGGGTCTGACATTCACATGCCAATGATCGGCGCTTTGCAATTGACGTGTGCTATTGTAACTGCTCGTGCTCACTACCAGCGCCAGACCATGGTTGCTGTCTGGATGCTGCAACCAATCTTGCACTGTGCTAAGAAGGTTAATAGAACGGTAGCCTACACCTTCATTGCTTTGCAAAGACAGGGTCCTTATGGGTTCGCTTTCCCAATCCAGTCCCGGTGCACCACCGGGCGCCCCCCACGGCTGGCCGGTATCAGCTTGGTTATAGGTTGCAGTGAGTTCGTTCCAGGGTCGCAACATGCGGTGAACCCCAACCGACATATCCGGCCCCACATTGGTGTCATACAGCTTCAGATCAGCAGCCTTGATTTCGACATTATCTGGCAAAATGTTCTTCAAATCGAAACGAAGCAAGGATTTATTGACATCATCGGGACGCAAGTTCAGGGTAACTTTCTGCCCGTTGGCGGTGTCAACTGCCCAGACGTCTAGATACGTATCGGTTGTGCCCTCATAGTTTAAGCCATTCAGAAACGTATGCGTTACCGGCATGTTGCCGCGGTTGGGGAATAGCCGCATCACGGAACGGCCCTTGGGCAAAGTTACGTTCAACTTGTTATCGATCAAGGTAACGGGATAGGGTGGCCGGGTCCCTTGAGACTCATGCGTCTGTGAAACCACATAACTGACATTGGTATCCAAGCCCATGGCGCCGATGTCAAAGACAAGATCGAGGATAAGAACATCATCGCTTGATACGGTTATCAGTTCATTTTCCAGCTCCACATCCACATCGACATCTGTAAAGAACTGCGAAGGGCGCTTGCCGATATCCAGCCAGTAGAAAGATTTAGCTTCATCGGTGCGAATACGCACTTGCCTGGGATTAGTCTGTCGGGTGTACGATTCCATGAAAGATGCCGCCCACTCACCCCCAAAAGGGAGCGTATCATCTGCATGGCCACCTTCGTACCATTGGATTTCGACATGTTCAGGAGCGATTGCGTTCACTGCATCATGGAAATCGGTGGCATGGTGCGGTTCGGCAACGGTATCCACATCACCATGTACAATAGCAAGAGGCAGATTCTTGAGATTCGAGGCCATGTCCACAGGGCTACGGCGGGCGTACTCGAAGGGGATTTCCCAGGGTTCGCCACCGGTTTCGGTGATGATCTGGGACTGGCGAAACTCGCCCTCTTCGTAGAACCAATCACTTAGATCTGTGATTGCTTTATGCGTAACGGCAGCGGCAAAAACGTCAGGGTATTTCTCCGCCATCACTCCGGCCATCATCCCCCCCATACTGAAGCCACCCACATAGATGCGATCCATATCCACCGAGTAGTTTGTTTGCATGTACTCGATCAATTTGGCGGCGTCGTGCTGACTGCGGAGAGAGGCCAGTGGTTGTCCACCCGACCCTAAAGTATTGTGCCCTCGCTGTTGAGGTGATGCCACCAGCCATTGTCTTTCTACAGCGGCGGCGGTGTACTCGGTGACAAAGGGATCGAGCGGTTTACCATTCCAGCCGTGGAAGAGCAGCAACAGCGGGCGGGGACTGGTTTGCTCGGAGGGTTCGAGAATCACGGCATCGACCCCTTGCCCACCTTCGCCCGGAAATTGTGTCGAGACAAACGTACTGTGCTGCAAACCTTCACCCCGAACGCGTAATGCCACATAGTTCGCACCCCAGGTATCCTTGGTGGGCGCCGTTGTAAGCCGTACGATATTGGTGCCAGGATGCAGGAGATCGGGCGAGAGATCGTACTCGACGATGTCGTCGGGGCTGTCGGTTTTGCAGGTACCCAAATTGTGGGCATCAGCCCGAACGATATGCCCTGTGTCCATGCCATTGATGAAGATAGGATGCTGATACCAGGTGGGCACATTGCTGGATCGCAGCAACAAAGTGGCTTCGGTTATCGTGCCCGAATAGGGTAGCGAGAGGTAGACATCTTTGGTGACGTAATGATTGACATCATACGGTTCGTCGATAAGCACATAACAATAATCGTCGACGAAGGAGAGTACCTCTACAACTTCATTGGCTGTGTCTGAACCGGCGAAAACATGGGACGATGTAAGGATGGCAAAGAGCGCGAAGAGTGCCGCGGTGGTGAACAAGGCAAGACTGAGATGATGAAGCGCTGCTGTCCTGCTTTTAATGTCGGGTAAGTGGTGCATAGTGTTTGGTTATGGTGGCGTCAGGTATAGGACAGGCCATTATACCTGGGGAGTCAATACCCAGACAAAAGCGGGAGGCATTAGGGGAAGGTGAAAGCGTTGTAATACAAAAGACGAAGCACACCTGCACCGCTGCACCAGCAGCTATCATGCGGCGTACTTCGCCTCAATTCGTGTATCATTCGCAGGAACTGCCGCTATTCGTTGCCGACATCTACCCCTTGGAACGGCAGGAACAACAAGGCACTGGCATCGAAATCGCCGAAACTGATTTCCAAGATTGAATCTGGGGAGATGGCGGCAACAATATCGTTTATGGTGCTGGAGACATGCCCGTAGGGATCGATCTCTACAATCCGGTAAGTGGCGGGGGCGGGTAGGTCGCTGAAGCGGGCATAGCCGTCGCCACCGGTATCAAGCAGTCCGACCAGATCTGAGTCAGGCACAGACCGCACAATGATAGTGGCGCCGGCCAGCGCTGGTTCACCTGCATCACGAATGCCATCCTGGTTGATATCATTCCATACAAAGGCATGGATGCTGCCACTGGGGATAGGTGTCGCCGTGGGTGTGGGTGATGGTTGGGCGTAAATACCAAAATCGATGACCAGATCGCCCGATTCCGTTGCCACCCACTGGCTCCCTGGTGTGGTGGATTCCCAACCTGTTGGTGGTAGCACGAGCAACTGGTAGGTTTGGGCGCTTAAACCCGAGAAACTGTAACTGCCATCCGCTGCGGAGAGCGTATCGTCGATCATCTGACCACCGCTATTCTTGAGTTGAAGGGGGACATCCTCGACTCCTTCTTCATCATTATCGATGGTCTTATTCTGGTTCCGATCATGCCAGACCAGACCGAGGATGCGGGCGCCCTCAGGTGTAGGCGTGATGGTCGGTGTTGGGGTGGGGGTGGCAGTGGCTGTTGCGGTTGGGGTTGGCGTGTTGGTGGGTATGGGGGTTTCGGAGGGCGTCGGTGTGATGGTAGGCGTCGACGTAGCGACGCGTTCGGCCGGAAAATCGTTATTCACATTCTCTTGCCCTGCTTCGATAACTACCCAACGTTCGACCAATTGTAACTGCCATCCCGCCGGTGGCACAGGTCGAACTCGGTAGGTTACGCCATCGGGCAGATTCGAGAAGCGGTAGAATCCCAAATTATCGCCAACTGTCTCTGCTACAACCTGGCTACCGCCAGCATCAAATAGTTGCACAAACACGCCCGGTACCGGCAGATCTGGGGGGGCATCGCGATAGAAGTTGTTGTTGATATCTTGAAAAATGTGCCCTGAGACGCCACCGGTATTTACACTGGGCGTGTGGGTGGGTGACGGTGTCAAGGTAGGATTACCAGTAGGCGTAAGCGTTGGCGCCTGACTGGTCGGTGTTGGCGTGGGCGTAATCTGGGGGATGTCGCTCAGCTTCTGCACGTCCACATGGTGGATAGTCTCATCGCCATCCTGGACACCGGCATCGCTACGACTATCGATAAAGAAATCGGCGCCTCCATCCAGACGGTTGCCGAAGTAACCATCCTCGATGCCAAATGTCGCCACTTTCCAGCGATTCGAGTTGGTTTTCTGCACGTAGTCTGGCCGGGGTTCAGGCAGGATGCCGTTGCTTGGTAAACCATTATACGGCGCCAGCCCAGCTTGTACGTCCCACTCTTGCACAGCATACAGGGTAGCCGCGCGCACGCCCGTTATCGAATCGTACATCAGACGCCAACGGTCGTTACCCTGATCGAGATAAGTGACGGTAATGCGCAGGTCGTGCCCCACAGCGGGGTTGACGGGGCTGGAAAGATAACTATCGTCGGCGTCGAAGAAGAAGCCGTAGTTGCTGGATGTCTGGTCGCTACGGCGGGCTACCCAACCGGGATCGGCCTCGATCTGTACGCCGGGGCGGTCGGCCGGCTTAGAGATGTTATACAAGCCAACGCTATTCAGAATAGGATCGTAAGGAGAAGTATTGTAATGCCAGGGTTTATCCAATACATTGGATTCGGCGGTATCCCAACCGGTTATGCCACCGTTGGAAAGGAAGCGAGCGTCATCGGTAATGGGAATGGTGATGCCGCCAGGGGCCTGGTGAAGTTGGTAAAGAAAAAACTCGTAGTTGCCGTTGGTAGGCCAATCGTGATATTGGTTGTGCTCAAAAACACCGGTGCTGTAACTGATGTAAGTGGGATTCTTGTGTTCGCGCATGCGGGACCAGACGCTGGGGGGCATATTGCCGCCAGGTTGCACCGAGGCGCCCAGATAGCGCCGCACCCAATGGACAATGGTGCGTGTGTCCGGCGCATCCACCGTTTCCCAAAAATGGGAGAGACGGATGTAGTCGGCGTGGATGTCCAGCGCGCGTGGCATGGCCCAGTAGAATTCGTTGATCGTGCGCATCATGTAATCGTAACTTTCCAACATGATGGGGATCGATTCGTAGTGCAGGCGTGCCTGGTCATACATACCCGTGCAGCGCGTATTGGGGTCGGTGCTGGCACAGTTCTCGATATCGATGAAGTCGGAGACGATACTATTGATCGAGAGGCCGACACCCTGCGAGGCAGCGTAATCGGCAATGCGCTGTCGGGACTTGATGTCAAGATAGTAAGGCGCATTCTGTGTGACGATATCGATGCCAGTGCCTGCAAACGCACTGTTGTAAATTCCGATCACATCTCGCACATAGGTTTCCCACTCACTGACACTCAAGTAGCCGTTATCCCTGAGGAAATACTCATCTGGTGCGGCCCACCCGGATGATCTATTGTCGGCGGCGCGATTCTCGCCATCTTTGCCGGCGCCGATGGCAATCCAACCGACACGATCCTTATTAGGATGATTGCGGATGTGGTCTGCCAGGGCATTGATAAAGGTAGCGTATTGTTGCTTGACGTAGGGATGATTGTAATCGGGCAAGTACCAGGGGCCGCCGAAATTCGTGCATTCGGCGTCATTGCGTTCATCAGGATGCACGGAGACAATGATGGTATCATCGGCCGTGTTTTTAATGCCATCGGCACCGACACGCACGTAATATGGCATCATATCGGTACCCTGGGCGGCGCTGGTGCAAGGAGTGTAGCGCCCAACATAGATCATCAAGGCAATGCCGACTTCTTCGTAACCGTTGATAACAGCATTATCGATGTAGTCGTCGAGCCAGTTGAAACGATAGGTATTGGGGGCGGGATTGAGCTGGCCCCAACTCCAAAAATGGAAGGATCCGGTAGCCGCATATTGCGCAGCAGGGAGAAAACTCCATCGGCCATTTTCCAGGTAGAATCCGGTGGGTGCGTTCGGTGCGGTCGTATTTGTGTCGTGGGGAAGGAGCGATACGGGTGTTGCTTCCGGGTTCTCAGCCGCAACAACCGGGCCAAGCACTGCTGTAACAAGCAGCGCCAGAGCAATGAAGGCGAAGGCGATAAGTTTAGTCATAGAATAAGGTCCGCTAATTTTTAGGATTCAGGTTACTGGAATCAGAAAACCGCAGCGAGAGACTGCGGTGGGGAGAAAGGATTAAATCAGAGCGGGAGCAGTCTGCAGCAGTCTCCCCTGGTGTTTCGGCCACCACTGCTTCAGAACTGCTCCCGCTGATTAAAAACACTCTAGCACAGCAAGATGAATTCCTGATGAACAGAGTGATGGTGGTTACGTGACAGTTTTGTAAGGTTCCGGCTCAACACTCTATTTTCTTGAACCCACTACCTTAGCCGGTACACCAACGGCAATGGCATAGGGTGGAATGCTCTCGGTGACAACGGCCCCGGCGCCAACTACCGCACCTTTGCCAATTGTAACCCCATCCAACACGATCACACCCACGCCCAGCCAGACATCATCCTCGATGAAGATATCGCCTTTACTGGTGATGGGCTGTTTGGCGATGACATCTTCGAGATCGGATATGCCATGTTGGTAGGGATAAAGCGCGCAACGAGGCGCTAATTGCACATGATCACCAATGTGGATGTTGCCCAAGGCGGCGGTTAGGCTGCATCCTGACTGAATATGTGTATGCCGACCAATAGTGATATGCCCACCTCGGATCAGTTCCAGGATCGTCTGTCGTTGGATCGAAGATTCAGTTCCAATGCTGACAGCACCGCCATCGCCATGCGCGTATATCGTAACATCATCATCGATGAACACCCGCTCGCCCAAATTCATACCAGGGCAGTGAATATCCGCATAGGGCGAGATGAATGTTCTGCCACTTAGCAATACAATCAGTCGTCTGGCTTTGTAGGGGCCGGCCAGCAGGCAAGCGAGCCGTAAAAACAAGCCGCCCACAACAGGGATCCTTATCAAAGGTAAGGTCAGTTTTAACAGTCGTAGCTTCATGGGTATGATGCTCCGGAATGGCAGATACTAAACATAGCCGTGTTGTCGATACCAGCCAACTTCCTTGCGTATAGCCTCCGCCAAGTCGGATTGTGGCATGCCCAGTTCAGAAATTGCACGAGCTGGGTTGCAGGTCAGTCGCTCAGGTGCAGCGTCGGTACCGGTTGACGCTGTAGGTCCTGGCGTCAGCGTGGATCGCAAACGAGCGCGTACGCGGGCTTGCAAACCGGCGAAAAATGAAGGGCGAGGTGACACGGGCTGAGGCAAACCGGTTGATGAACTCAAAAGTGTGAGAAATGCGGGCAGATCGAGGTTGCCCTGACGATGGCCGAGGATGTAATGCCGGCCCGGTTGGCCACGCTCCACCGACAGCATCATACCTCGGGCAATGTCATCGACCGGGCACCAGTTGATACCACCGGCAGGATAGCGGGGCACGATACCGCGCAGGAAATCCAACACCAGCCGGCCGCTGGCGGTCGGCCGCCAGTCGCCCGCTCCAAACATAGCGGTAGGATGAACGACCACCAGCGCTGCACCCTCTGCGGCCAAAGTATCGGCAATGCGTTCACCTGCCAGTTTGCTCCGCACATAGGCAGTCGTTTGAGTGAGATTGAAGGGGATTTGTTCGGTGGCAAGGCTGCCATCCACTGGTTGTCCTATCGTGCCGATGGTGCTGGTATGCAAGAGCTTTGGAACGCCCGCCTCTATGGCCGCCGCCAGTACTCTGCGCGTGCCTTCGCCATTGACCATCTCCATCTCCGCAAGGCGCTGCGGATCATGTGTATAGGCGGCTGCGACATGGTACATTGTTTGGCATCCTTGCAGGGCATGGCGGTAGCTCTCCGGTTCGAGCAGATCGCCAACCACGCGTTCTAACGGCAGATCGTGCAAGAGGATATCATTAGATGAAGGTCGGATCAGCCCGCGTACAGCATGGCCGGCTTCGGCAAGGTGACGCACGAGCGTTGCACCCAGGAAGCTATTGGCGCCGGTTACAAAAACTGGTGTGAGTGTCATGGAAGGATTATCTTTAGGCACTAATTCAAGATCATCGACGACTTTTTGTCGATCTTGATCTCTTATCTGACAAGGTGAGGGGGTGACAAGGTGACAAGGTGACAAGGTGATCACTTCGTCACCAAGTCATTTATACCAGCGCAGTCTGGGAACAATCGCTAGTCTCTAATGTCTAAAAACGTGAACACTAACTTGCCCGTTTAGAAATGCTCTTGTGTGTGTGCCTGCCTACAGCCGTAGACGCTGCCGTAAATGTCGTATGAGGCCGGGGGGTCGATTGGCTATAGCCTGTCGCTCCTCGGCAACAGCAAGGAGTGGAGCCAGCAACCGTTCTATCTCAGCGGCGGATTGGCCAGGCCCCAGAGGGAGGCGCGGGTAAGCGATATAAGGCCGGGGGTGGATAAAGGTCGGTTTCAACTCCCGCAGGTAGGCTGCGGTCCTCTCCACATCGTCCATGGTCTGGCCCGGCAATCCCACCATGACAAAGGCGCGCGTGCGGATTCCACAGCGATCGGCCTCGGCCACGACGCTACGACAATAGGCGAGATAGTGGGCAGCTTCAGTAGGTGAAGAGACACGTCCCAGCGCTGCCAGCATATCTGGATCGGCGGACTCGATACCGAGTTTGAGTACGGTACATCCGGCCTGCGCCATCTTCTTCAACAGGGTTTTGTCAAAGTGCTCTGGTCGGGATTCGCACTCCCAGGGTGTATGAAAGCGCGCCTCTATCAGCCCTTGAAGGATAGCCATGGTGCGAGTACGATCTTGTGCGAATACAATATCGCGTACCATGATACGAGTGGGGTTATAGCTGTCTGCCAGCCACAGCATCTCCTGCACCACATCCTGGGTTGTACGAGGGCGATAGGCGCGCCCCTGAGCTACCACGTACGCACAGAACTTGCAGCGATCATCACAACCACGACCGCCGAAAAGCGTGAGGAAGCCGTAGAGCTGCCAGGGGACGGCATCCCAGTTGGGACGAGGTAAAGTAGCTGGGTCGCGCAACAGCCCGCCATGATTATGCTGATCTGGCAGGAGCGTCCGGGCTTTGACAATGCCAGGCACCGGCAATGGCCTGCTGAGCAGTTCGGGCAGGGCTAATTCTGGATCTCCAAGAAGAATATGGGAGGCCCCGCCGATCAGGAGTTCATCGCAGCTATAGCGGACGCCGGCGCCGATGGCAACAATGGGCATGCGCGGAAAGGCTGCACGCAATCCTGCCAGTTGCTCTCGATCGGCGTCGAGCGTACCCCAACTGCAATAGACAGCCAGCACAGAGGGATCGGCAGCGCCAATGCGCTCGATAGTGGTTGCCAGATCGAGTTTTTCGCCCACAGCATCCAATACTTGAACATGTAGGTTAGCTTGCTGGCAAGTTGCTGCTAGCACAGCCAGTGTATGAGGAGGATAGAGGAATGCATCAGACAGCGTCCCAAAGCTGGTTGTACCCTCGCGATTGGCGAGCATGTCAGCTGGGGAAGGTGGATTCAAGAGGAGCGTATCTGGCATGAGGGATGTCTAAAGAGCCTTATCGAAACGGTGGGAACGAAAGAAAGGGATTCAGGGCATGATACGATAGATGACGACCGGTTCGCCGCCGTCGTCGACTTGCGTGACGAATTCCAATCCCGCGGGAGGATGCAATGGATCATCGATCAGCTGTGAGAATTGCGGCCTGAGTGAATGCGCTTCGAAGCCATCGATAGCCCAGTAATCTGCGCCTTTGTTGCGAGCGTAGGTCAGCACCTCTTCGATTGTGGCTGCGGGTGTCGGTATCCACTCGGCACCCGCATGGAAGGCTATCGAAACATAACGTGCCATGACGATATCGCCTGGTGCGGTGATGGACACAAGGGCTGTCGAGGCGAGGTTGTGGACGGCACGGGTCGAGCCAGGGTTGGTGGCAGTAGCGATCTGTCGTGGTGTCCAGAAGAGCATAAACAAAGCGAGCAGGAAGAGGGGAACCCAGACCAGTGAACGACCCCAGGTGCTACGTGGTAATTCGCCACGAGTGTCCATGGTGCTAGAATCGCCGTGACGCAATTGAGACAGGGTTTGAGCCAGCCAATCGCCCGATTCCATCACCCCATGGCCGAACCAAATAAAAAGGGTGGGGATCAAGGTGGCAATGTAGCGTTCCTGCACGAAAAAGAGGGTGAAACTAAGCCCGGGCAAAAGTGTGGCCATGAGGAAAAGCTCATCCCAGGCGCGGCCACGATGCCAAGGCCATCTCAAAAGCGCCAGACCGATAAACAGAAGTGCGAAGGAAGGCAACAGGTGAGGAGAGTTTAGTTCATTCAAAAGATCGAGCGTATTGCCGTAGATCGTTTTCAGGTAACCACCGGGATCGGCCAGGATATACTCCGAGGCAGAAGCGTCGGCGATATCTGTACTGAAGAATATTACTTCGAGGCCACCGCTATCCAATCCCCAAGTTTCTATATCGAACTGTTGGAAGCGGCCGCTGGCCAATCCTGAAGCCGTGGCGAAATGTGTCCCGACCTTCTGGCTCACCGTCCAGGCGCCCGTTTCTTGTCTTACCTGATACAGGTAGGGAAATAAGGCGACCAAAAACAGGATCCCGAGCAACGCGGGGTAAGCCAAGCGCTTGGTGGTAGCCCTAAACGTGCGCGGCGGCCGGAGAAGCGCTCGCAGGCCAAGCACCAAACCCATAGCGCCAAGATAAACAATGGCTTCGGGGCGCACATAATAAGCGAGAGCAAAAAATACTCCGGCCAGACCGGCATCCAACGCCCGAGGCTGTCGATAGACACGGTGGGCGAAAAATACACCTGTAAACGCCAACGCTAAATAGGGGATCTCTGTCATCGTGCCCCAAAACAGGGGCATGATTGCCATGGCCGGCGCCAGAGCGACAATGGCCCCGGCCGCGAAGGCGCTGCGGATGCCATAAATGCGGCGAGCAACACCATAGACCATACAGACCAGAAGCACGCTAAACAGGATATAACTCCAATCGCTCGCTCGCTGCATGTCCCTTGTCAGCAATGCCAGCACAGCGGTAATGAAGGGATATCCGGGCGTATGGTGATAATCCCAATGGCCGCTAAAGGCAAAACTGTATCCATCGCCACGGAACCAGTTTCGCCCCAGCCAAAGATAAAAGGGTTCATCTCCCCAGACTGTGCGCTCGTAACCTACGTAAACCAGACGAATGATGAGTGTGAGTACGACCAGCACAAAGGGCGGCACATAGACTCTACGAAGTTGAGGACGGTTCATCTGATTCAGAATCGAAATGTCTTTCTAGTGTCTCAATGCGTTGGCGGAGAATGGCGATCTCTTGTGTCAGCACGCGGATGTGGTCACTAAAACGAGAGATATTGAGTGAAACCTGGAAGAGAATCAACAGTAATCCGACAATGCCCAGTCCCAGAAATAGTGCGGGAGGATAATCGACACCCAAAAAGAAAGCGATCTCATCAAGGGGATCGATGAGTAGGGGTGCGAGCAGCAGTGACAGCGCTGCCACCAGCCATAACAAAGCATATTCCTCTTTAAGACGACGCCTACGTAGTAAATTGATGACCGTGGCTAAGACGATAAGGCCTATGACGATAAGTAGAATACGTGCACGTGGGGACATAATGACTGGGTAGAGTCGTAAGGTCGAGGGAAAACCGAGTTCAACGGTGAAGTATAGCATAGCTACAGTTAAGCACGAACGATGCCACAACGTTCTGGGGATGCTTAGTTTTTTGCGTTCTGGATCCATCGCTCCAGATATTTCGTTGACAAGGTTTAGCGCTCCATGTAATATACATTTCATTCTCGTTAGGCGGCCACGGTTTTTCATATGGTTACTAGCGAAGCTGCGCCTCAAACCGACGAGAGACGGTATGAGGACGAACGCGGAAAATGTGGATTGAACAGGATAAAATCTGCGTCTCTCCGCCTTAATCCGTGAGCAAAAACTTGACTCATTAGCTGTTCTCTCCCGACACAATATCCCTATGGAGTGCAATGATGACCAAATCTTCCTCAGAAGACAAAACGGAAGGCGCATTCAACGATGTCCTGCGCATTCGCGATACTATCTTCGGCCAGCAATTGGCAGAGCATGACGATAGATTTGCCGCACAGGCGTCGCGGCTAGACAAGCTGCAAGCTCAACTGCGCACACTGGACGCTACGATGGAAGGGCGCCAGAAACGAGCAGAAGAGGATCATCAAAATGAGATCGATGCCCTTCGCACCATCCTGGAATCCGAGCTAGACACCCTTGACTTCAAAACGAGCGGACGCGTTGATCTGAGAAATATGCTTGTCGACCTAGGGGAAAAACTCAAACAAGATGGGACTTAAGGTCGGTACATCGCGAATTGATCCTGGTGACTCGTCAGGTAGTAGGCACAAGCGATGACGCACTCCCAACCTCCCGATAGCACATCTCGTTCAGACGAGTTAGATGCGCTCCGAAAGATATTACTACAGCAAGATCGAGAGCAGATCGTCGCGCCCCAACGCGAACTGCAAGCGTTAAGAGAAAAAACACCTGACATTAGGGTTACATAAACAGATTCAAGAGGAGAGAAGGAGTCACAACGATGAAATCAATCCAACGAAAAATCTGTCTATTAGGCGATTATGCAGTGGGCAAGACCAGCCTCATCCGGCGATTTGTGCACAATAAATTCGATACTGATTATTTGGCCACTATTGGAGTTCATGTCAGTCGAAAAGAACTCGAATTCGACGAATTGGATGAACCCACAAACATCGTTTTGGTGCTCTGGGATCTTGCTGGCGGAGAGACTTTTAGTCAGATGGAGCAAGCCTACTATCGAGGGGGAGCAGGCGCCCTGCTGGTTGCAGATGTTACTCGCCCTGAAACTTTTGATATATTAAATTCATATGCTAATACGTTCACCCAGATAAATCCAGGGGCGTCCCTGAAATTCGTATTCAATAAATGTGATTTGGTAGCAGATTCTAACATTCACAGAAAACAAGCTGAATCAGTTGCTGCACGTTGGCAAGCGCCTGTATTCTTCACCAGCGCCTATAATGGGCAGAGTGTTGAGTCAGCATTCAAGGCTCTAGCGTATTCGCTAATCATGTAGTGAAACTGTTATGTCTCCAAACAATCAGGCCTACAATCATCCTCCTGAACGCGTTGGCTATGCAGTACTGGACCAGCATCTAAGGTTGAGTCAGCTATCGCCATCATTTCAGGCTCTGCTGGCGGGCGTACAACAAGGCAATCGGGCTGATGATGTTCTTCCCATATTGATAGGCATGGACGAAGAGATTATTGATATCATGTTGGGCCGGGCGCCATCTTGGCATATAACTGGCGCGGCCAATGAATTGCCGGGACAAGAAACACGATTTTTTGATGTAACTTTGTTACCGCATCACCAAGAAAAGCAGGTGCTGCTCATTGTACGTGACGTATCTCCGATCATGTTGAATGCACAAAAAAGAATCCAGCGACGAAATGAAACGGATATGCAACGCCATGAGCAGTTTAGAAGGGGGGAGATCGATGACTTTGCCGAGTCTGTCGACCTATTGGATCTAGAAACCAATACGATTGTGGCCGTGTGTTCTCAATTGAATCTCATGTTTTTGCTTACAGATCAAGACTTTATGATCGAGGATGCGACCGCCGACTTTGCAGCTTTCTTTGGCCATTCGCTCGTGCAGTGCTCTCTTATAGACGTCATCCCGGCGTTTCTTGGCGTAGAAGTTGAGCTTCATGCTATCGTGACAGGAGAAGCATTACCGTGGCGTCTACCTGGGCTGCAGATCACTGAAACACCAGCACAAGTATTTGACGTATTAGTCATCACTCGCCCAGATAAACCAGGACTCATCGTGGCCGCCCGCCAGATGGACGTTGAGACATCCATTGAGCAGATGCTTCGACAGCAACACAACGAGTTGATACTGTTGCAAGATAAACTACTGGCGCAGGCTTCGGTGCTGAGAACCACAAATGACCGATTAGAAAGTCTGGATAGAGAGCGGCGGGCGCTCATGACGATGATTGTTTATGATATCAGGTCTTCATTGAGTGTGGTGTCTGGTTACTCGGAATGGCTGAAATCAAATCTGAATGTGCGCCCAGATAGTCAGAAAAGTATAGCAATCGAAACCATTATGAAAAGTGTTCAACGCATGAGTGCCCTGGTTAGTGATGTGTACCTCATGGAAGACATCGAACAACGACTTTCGAACATGAGCTGGGCAACGGTTTCTTTGCAGCCACTCCTTGCTTCAGCGGTTTCAATGTGGCGGGATGTAGCTGGGATGTTGGGCGTAGAACTTCAACTTGTGTCAGGTGACGTTGGCTTTGAAGTTGAAGGAGATACTCTTCTATTGGACGAATGCCTCAAATCAATACTGGATGCATTGATTCGTAATGCATCGGATGGGGCTATTATAATGATAAGGTTATTCTCATGGGACAGATGGGCTGTCATTCGATTTGAGAACGAATCGGTTGTAGAGAATCCGTCGCTCCATAACCCGAGCCCAAAGTCTCACTCACACGAAAAAACCCGCATCGGCTTGCTGGATCTTGTAGTGGCGAGACTTATTGCCGAAGGGCATGGCGGGCATCTGTCCGTTCAAGATGATGTGGGCCAACCGTTGAAGGTTTCACTATGGTTGTTGATCAAGGGCCTGAAAGATTCTCGGCAACCGTTGCTTTCAGCAACTGACCAACTTATTGTAGAACATGAGAACGTTACTGCAGACGAAAAGCCGCCCACAACGCATCTGATCATTGCTGGTTCTGGTAGCATCCGCCTAAACACTAGTTCGCGTCGTGTGTGGGTCAATGATGAAGCCGTGTATCTTACGGCAAATGAATACACACTGTTGCTCTTCCTGGTCAAGAAGATCGATATGATCGTAACCCATGATGAACTCATCGATGCTACCTGGCCCACTAATGGAGAAGTTAGTATCGACAGTCTACGAGTGTTGGTGTGGCGATTGCGGCAGAAACTCGACCGACACACAGGGAAACAGTACCTCCGCACTGTTCGGGGTTTTGGCTATATGTTGATATCTTGACCTGAGTTATGCTAAACTAAGCGCTTAGGTAAAATGATCGCCAACTATTTGTCGATGTGTGTTGCAAGTCCAACCTTGTCTGCAACCGAACTCGCACCTGCGACCTGCTACTTGCTACCTGCCCCAACGGGGCCTGATCTTCTCAGCGCAGTCTGGGTACAATCGTTAGTAACTTGCGTCAGGTTACCATCCACTAAACCATTTCTCTGCCAGGAGGTCATACGCTTGGCTAAAACAGCAAGAAAAAGCAAGAAGAAATCAGATAAGATCGAGGTTGAAGGTACCGTTATCGAAGCGCTGCCAAATACCATGTTCAGGGTACGGCTAGAAAATGACCATGAGGTCTTGGCCCATATTTCGGGAAAAATGCGTATGTACTACATTCGCATCCTTCTTGGCGACCGGGTCCTCGTAGAACTTTCGCCGTATGATCTCACACGTGGCCGAATCGTCTATCGATTCCGCAACTAAAACATCACCATCACCATCACCATCACCATCACCATCACCATCACCATCACCTAACGAAACTTGTTAAATGAGAATAACGCCGGAGTCCAGATTTTGGATTAGAGGCTGATCTCCTCAACGTAGCGCAATCATTCGATTTTTCGTAACTTCAATTGGCTGTTATAATTAATCTGCGACCATTCTTATGGGCGAATAGCTCAGATGGCTAGAGCGCTTCCCTTACGTTTTTGTGAGCCCGTATTCAGGAATTCAACTAGTACGGTGGACGCTGCTATATGCTGGAAAGCCCTAAAACCAGATTCGCCACAACGTGACCAGAGATGGTGAGCGTGAAGGCTCAAAAAGTGATCTGGATACTACAATGGGTAATCAGCAGGGAACCTTAAAGTCTAGACTTTCGGGACGCCTCAGAGACTACAAGCAGCGGGTCTGAGATGACCAAGATATAGTCCAGACCGCAACACGAATCGTGGCCGATCAAAGTCGGTGCGGTAAGACAAGGAAGAGGCCAGGGGTTCGAGTCCCTTTTCGCCCACTCAACTCTGTAATAATGCTCGACAGGAATTGCCGTATGGCCTTGCAGCCGGCGGCTTTTTTTGTAGTTGCAGGGTATCATGAGACCAGATTTTATATGGATCCTGTATCGGCATGAACAACCCCTACCGGCAACTTCCCAGCATCGATCGGCTGATCTCGCATGCTGAGTTAGTCGAAGCTACCCACTACTTCGGCCATACCAGTGTGCGCAATGCAGCACGTATACTGCTGGAAGATACGCGCGATACCATCAGCAGCGGTAAGCCAGCGCCCGACGAGAACATGCTGGTAGCCGCTCTTCTGCAACAATTGCACGACACACTATCTCCATCACTCTATCCGGTCATCAATGGCAGCGGGGTGATCGTCCACACCAATTTGGGAAGGGCGCCACTCTCAGCAGCAGCACTCGACGCCATGATCGCTGTGGCCAGCGGTTACAGCAATCTTGAGTACAACTTATCTTCAGGGAAGAGGGGGGGCCGATACACACATGCCGAACGCCTGCTCTGCGAATTGACGGGCGCAGAAGCGGCCTTGGTCGTCAACAATAACGCGGCCGCGTTCACCCTCTTGCTGCGTAGTGTGGCAGCCGGAAAAGAAGTCATTGTTTCTAGAGGCGAGTTGGTCGAGATCGGTGGTGGATTTCGCATTCCCGATATCTTACGGCAGAGTGGTGCAGAACTGGTCGAGGTAGGCACAACCAACCGTACCCGTGTTTCCGATTATGAATCGGCATTAAGTGAAGAGACCGCAGCTTTTCTGAAAATCCATCGTTCCAACTTCAAGATCATTGGTTTTACCGAATCAACACCGCTCAGCGCCTTGGTAGAGCTGGCCGGTACACATGCAGACTCGGTTGCTGTCCTCAATGACCTGGGCAGTGGCACCTTGCTGGACACACGGCCCTTTGGATTGGAATATGAACCCACGGTGCAGGATAGTGTCGAAGCGGGGACAGACGCAACCACATTCAGTGGTGACAAACTCCTGGGAGGGCCACAGGCGGGGGTCATCGTTGGCAACAAGGCGCTCATCGACGATCTCAAACGCCAACCCCTTACCCGAGCCTTGCGCGTAGACAAAACCACCTTGGCAGCCCTGCAAGCAACGTTATTGGCCTATCTGCGAGGCACGGCCACGCAGGATATACCGGTCTGGCAAATGATAAGCGCTCCGCTTGATGCCTTGGCGCGCCGGGTGCAACAGTGGGCCGAGCACCTCACTCAAGCCGGTGTAGCGGTCGAGGTACGTCCCGGATCCAGCGCTGTGGGGGGCGGCTCACTTCCAGGCCAGACCCTGCCCACCACGTTATTGGCAGTCCTCTCTGACCAGGAGGAGCAATTATCGAAACATCTGCGTATGCTCGAAACGCCGGTCGTAGCCCGCATAGAAGAAGATACCCTTGTTTTCGATCCTCGTACTGTATTGCCCGATCAGGATGTGGCGCTTCTACGAGCTATCGAGATGGTTTGGGAACAGATCTGATGGTATTACGAAAACTATGAAATTTACGCTCAATGGCCGGATCATTCGCGCCGGCACTGTCGAAGGCGATGCCCTGGTCAGCCCCATGCCCATTGGCTTTCTTGGAGGAGTCGAACCGGAAACCGGTATCATCCTTGAGCCCAAGCATCCCTTACAAGGCCAATCCATCGCCAACAAGATCCTTGTTTTTCCACATGGCAAGGGCTCTACCGTCGGCTCTTATACGATATTGCGCCTCTCGCGTGCCGGCGCCGCACCTTTGGGCATGATCAACGCCAGTTCCGAGGCGATTACAGCTGTGGGTGCGATCATCGCCAATATCCCCATGGTTGATGAGATCGACATCACCCGTATCCAAAGTGGTGATCATGTTAGCATTGACGGTGGGCAGGTGGCCGTGTATCGAGAAACCTAGAACCACATGCCTGCGTAAAGGAGATGATCAGCCCAATCTAGGCAGCGCATCACCTTACTTCGACCCTGGCAACCACACACACATTTATGACAGTTATTCACTGGAACGAAGTTCTCCAATACATGCTCTTGTTCGCCGCCATCGCTTTTGTGACGGTGATCTTCATGGGGGTCGTTGCTTGGTGGAGTGTACGGCGATTACGACTGCCTGAAGGGGCAAGCTTTATCGAAGCGATGCGCGTCACACCGTTGCCTGTGGTTATTTTGCTGGATCTACTGGATTTCTTCTTTGATATCTTCGCTGCGCCCGTGACCTGGGTCCTGTTGGGGTATTTGGGCTTAAAACCGCTGCGAACGGTGACCGTCGCCGAAGCCGTTATCCCGGGCACGCAACTGATCCCCACGATGACGCTCTCTTGGTTTGCAGTGCGTTTTTTGAGCCAGAGGAGAGGCGGGTCTCCTTTTGTCGGACGCACGCGCATGGGCAACCTACACACTCATACTCCACGAGCCCTACCCTCCGGCGATCGCTCACTCCATCGGCGATAACCAGCGCCTCTCGGTGTCCCCTTCGGCAGCCCAGCCACTGAGGCCATCCTCTCGCAACACCTTCCACCAGCGCAATCCATTCAGGGTAACGGGGCCATCGACAATAGACAAGCGCGTCGCCGCTTGCAGGCGGCGGGCGACAAATCCCTTTTTTCCTGGCTCAAAGCGGACGGTCAGAACTTTGCCGGGTGACACCGATACGGTAACAGTATCACCCAAACGAACGGGGCGGTTCACAGGGCGGGGTTTGCCGATATCGCCGCTTAGCCACAAGTCGGTACCATCTCCGCCGGCCACCCACCCCTTTTTCCCGTGCTGATCATCCACCTGCCACCAAGTCAAGTCATCGGCATAGACGGGACCATCGGCGACCTCGACCAGGGCGCCAGAGGCAAAGAATCCAGCGCGTCCGGCTGTCCGTGAAGGTTCTTGGCGGATATTGATGCCCGATCGGGCAACAATACGAGCGGCTCGGCCAACGGCAAGGTTTCCCGCCGGCGTAGGTGTTGGCGTCGACTCTGGTGTTGCAGGAACAAGCACACCGGGATCGAGTGATGTCCCGGCGGTCGGGGTAACGTCGGCAGCTTGAGAGCTAACACGAGGCGTTGGTGTAAACGCGGTTGGCAATGGCGTCGCCGTTAGCGCCGTCGCCGTTGGCGCCGATGTGGGTAAGGCGCCGGGACGAGGCGCGAAGCTACCGCAAGCCAGAGTCAGAAGCAAAAACCCGGCTAACACCATAATAGCGATCAGCCGATGATGTCTCGGTGTTATCTGATTTCGGATTAACATCTGTTTGCGTGCAGACACGCAGGCATTGTAGTCAGGGGGTGGGCAGAGGTCAAAGATGACAGGGCATTCAGGCTATCGATTTCCTGAGCCATTGCCCTCATGATACAATCGTTCCACCGTAATTCGCAGTGATCTCCCCAATCTCGATTTCTTATCTTTATGTCTCATCTGACCCTTACCGTAGAAGAAAAATCTCTTTTAGTTGGTGTCGAAGGCCCCGGCGTGCAACGTGCCATGGAGATCGTCGTCGCCTTAGGCAGGATCTATGGCGCCACCGATCTTGTTCCGGTTAAACATGTGCAGATCGCCGGCGTCAGCTACAAGAACCTGGGCGACGCTGGCGTCGAATTCTTGAACGAATGGGCGGGGGATGGTGCAAAGGTGCGCGTGCCGACGACACTTAATCCGGCAGGAATGGAACTGGAGCGTTGGCAAGTTATGGGATTTAGCCCTGACTTTGCCAAACCTCAACTCTCAGCCATCTCTGCCTTTGTGCGTATGGGCGTTCGTCCCACCATGTCTTGCACGCCCTACCTTTTTCCAGACATCGCCCCACAAAGGGGCGATCCTCTGGCCTGGGCAGAATCCAGTGCTGTGGTATGGGCCAATTCAGTGGTAGGGGCCTCTACAAACCGGGAGGGCGGACCCAGCGCTCTGGCAGCGGCAATTGTAGGACGCACAGCCCGCTATGGCTATCATCTCGAAGAAAATCGCCGGGCGACACACGTGGTCGAGGTCAGATGTCCGCTCGAGAGCACTGCCGATTTTGGCGCGTTGGGCTATATCGTGGGTAAAGCTGTGGGAAATGGCGTGCCTTATTTTCCCGACCTGGGTACCTGGCTCCCACCAAAACCCGAGGATATCACCCGTGGTGGGGTTGCCGGAGATCGCTTGAAGACATTGGGGGCAGGTGTTGCTGCCTATGGCGCCGTGGCGCTCTATCATGTCGGCGATTTCACACCTGAAGCGATTGATCGGGGCGAGTCGCTTATTCTTCCTAAGGCAGAACACCTGGTTATCGATAGCCTGAGCCCGGCCTACGAAATCATGGATGCCAACCCAGAGACAACCGAAATCGACCTGGTCACCGTGGGATGTCCACATGCCTCGTTGGCCGAATTACAGCAGGTGGCGGAGCGCCTGCGTGGTGAACGGCTTGCCACACGATTGTGGATCACCACCTCGCAGATTACGCGCAAACGAGCGGACGACGAGGGTTGGGTAGAGATCATCGAAGCGGCTGGGGGAGAAGTTGTGGCCGACACCTGCGCGGTCGTGGCGCCCGTCCGCAGCCTGGGGATCAAGCGTATGGCCACCAATGCCGGTAAAATGGCATGCTATGCGCCCATGCACAGTGGCGTCGATATGCGTTTTGGCGATTTAGAGCAGTGTTTGGCGGCGGCGATCTCAGGTAAGTGGCAAGGCAAATATTCCGAGTAGGGACAAGACATTCCGGTTCTCTGAGTTTTTGTGGGGTTTAGCCGCAAAAACCAATAATTCGTAGTCGAAAATGGGCATAGTTAGGAATACCAAAAGCGATCCGTTTCAAAACTTGAATTTTTCTATTCATCCCCTCAACAAACCCGCTCGTAATGCGATGTTCAAAGAAATTGTCTATTTCTTTTTGCCATGCTTCTAACGTCTTGCAAAACTTATCAAGCGCATCCATACCCAATTGGCGTGCAGCGCGTATCCATTGAGCAAGTGTGACGCGAGCAAATTCAGGAATCGTGCGTACTTCGTACCAATCGTGTAACTCCTGGCGCAATTCCCACAAACGGTATAAATCAGGATGACTTTCCGCCAGTTTTTGCAAACGCTTCTTATCTTTCTCAGTTAGATTCTGCCTGTTTTTCAATAACTAGTAGCGTAACCCTTTCAATTGCTTCTTTTCATCCTCTGTTTTTGCCGCTTTCTGTGCATTGCGTCGTGCTTCATGGATAACTTTGTGTAGATTCTGTAGAACATGAAAACGGTCGGCCACTACAGCGACGCATGGGAATACGCTTTGTACCCCATCTCGATACTGTTTCCACAAGTCAGTTGCTGCAAATGTCAGTTTGGTAACAGCAATTCCCGAAGTGTGAAACTGTACGATGAAGACGCATGATCAGGATTGGTTTTCGTAAAGAATTGACATACAATTGCGGAGTATCAGTTCGGGTAGCACCGCACTTGAACTGGGAGTTAACTTTTTACGACGATTTTCAGCATGTCGCTCAGAAAACACCTGGGTTTCAGGCTAATTATGGGCCTCAACTAAAGGGTTTCTATGAGCTGATTGCTTTCAAACAGAGTTATTTTCGCTGACCCAGTTTAAGTGTAGTCCTAC
>JAAENG010000071.1 GCA_024224665.1 Chloroflexota bacterium
CCACATGAACGATTTTTCGCCAACATTTATCCTCGATCAAGCTTTGAATCCTTATGATGGTCGCACAGTTTTCGTTTTTCAGCGACAAAAACCGATTTCTGAAAATATTTTCAGAACAATTGTTCGCAAAACAGTCTCCGCAGCAGATTCATTCACGGGTATTGCCTTTTGGGTTGATTTGTCAGACCGCTAAGTGACGAATCACTTGATTTATTATCTGGACACTATCGATGAAAACTAACGAAGGAGGAATGCTGCAAAGATCTCGATTCTTCTTCCAATCTGGGAAAATCTACATAGATGTCAGGCCCTTAACCATTTCCACAGGAGGGTAACTAGATATGCAGAAATACTTTATGCAGGTTGAAGCCGTGAATCTGGCTCATGTTGTCCTTGACTCACAAGATATCAGCACGATTCGCGGGGGCAGTTTCATGTTATTGGATGCCGTAGAAAGTATGGAGCAGGCATTCAGTGATCGCTTGCAGCTCGTTACTATAGCTGCAAGCCAGGGACTGTTCTCCTTCGAAAGCTCAGCGGAGAATGTAAGCGAGCGTGAAAAACTTGAGCAGGCAGCGCTCGAGCATCTCCATACCCAGACCGGCGGCCATGCGACCTTTCTTGCTGCCATCGAACCAGATATTCCCGACAACTTCTCACGGGTATTGCAGAATCTGCAGGCACAGATACGGCGCCGGCAATGGCGTACATCGACCGTGTCGATCCCCCCATTTGGGCCGACAGCACAGGAATGTTATCTTGATGGTTGGCGGCCTGGGGTAAAGAACTATGTGGTCGATCCTAACATTGAAGGGGCGAAAATCAGTGAGGCTACCCACTACCGTCGCGAACGAGGTAAACGGATCAAGCACAACTTGTTCGACAAATTACTAAGAACCAAGGGCTATAGTGATAGTTTGTCTACCAAGGACCTGAGTCAACTCGCTCACGATCCGAAACAAGGTGTGCTTAATGGCAAGATCGCCTTTATCCACATCGATGGTAATAGCTTTGGACGCATCCGCCATGACATCTGCACTACACCCGAAACCCGCTCTAACTTCGACCAACAGATTCAACAAGCGTGCCGCAATCCTTTTTTGGAAACGCTCCTGCAACATGCACAAAACGATATAGACTTCCAGACGGAAGATGCAGATGGAAACGAGGCCCTGCGTATAGAAGTGTTGCTCTGGGGAGGTGATGAGTTGACCATGGTAGTGCCTGCCTGGAAAGGTTGGGAAGTTATAGATCTGTTCTTCGAAAAAGCCAATACCCTTCAAGTCGAAGGTGTTCCCCTAAGCCATCGCGCTACCATCGTATTTTGCCACCACAATGCGCCAATACTTCAGATTCGCAGCTTGGCCGAGGACCTGCTAGATCGAGCCAAGTCCGATCTGCTAGAAGGCGCCGAGAAGATCGTAAGCACCAGAGAGGAATTCGCCAGTTTGAATGATGACGCACGAAAAACACTCGTAGAACGGCTTTCCAATCACGAAGTCGGCAATGGCGTGCATTACCTTGTCCTTAAGTCATTTGACATGTTAAGCGGATCCCTTTCCAGCTTTTTCGAAACCTACTACAGAAACGTTTCGAGTGCCGATCTACTCCTCTACGCCAGCGAACTCGCTTCGCTATGGCAAGACATCAATACGATTCGGGTAAATGCCTCCAGAGGTAAAGTGCAGGATGTGGCCAGAGCCCTGAAGGACCAGGATTCGAACACTATTGAGGATCTTGCCGGCCAGGTTGTCGCTTCTTCAGTACCGGGCAATATGCCTGATGTAGCTGATGCTATACAAAGGCTTACAGCCACGACACCGGCCCGATGGTACATGATCGCTGACCTGTTGGACTTCATACCGGAGAGAAGCTCATGATGCAACTATACGCTACCAAACTAATACTGACGATACTCGGCCCCTTTCTGACTGCAGCCACCGCAACAGAAAGCTATGGCGTGGACAAATCATTTCACCGTAATTATAAGGGTGAGCTGACGATCCCGGCCAGTCATGTTAAAGGCAAGTTGCGCATGGCTTTCATGGAATTGGAACCCTACTTCGGTGAGAACAGCGGCCCAGATCTGGTGCATTGGTTTGGCAAACCAAGCGAGGAGAATCAATACACACCCGAACTCGGTATGCTGCGTTTCTCTGATCTGATATGTGAGAGCAAACCTTCGCACCCACCAGCAAACCCATCGACACGCACACGCGTAACCATAAACCGAGAATCACAAACTGCTGCTGAACATCTACTTCGGGAGGTAGAAGATCACTTTACAAGTGGCAGCAAAACAGAATTTATGGGCAAAATCAGCTTCTTTGCTGAAAGTGAAGCAGAAGCGAGAGAACTGGTTAAGGTTCTGGCAGTGGGGCTGAGATGGCTGCCCAACCTGGGCGCCGAGAAAGGGGTCGGGTTCGGACGATTGTCTACGGTCAGCATTGCTGAACCGCTACCCGAAAGGAGGGGCGCCGCCAGTGCAGTCGATGGTGGAGAGGGTTTGCATCTACGCATCTCTCCTAATGAACCGATCCTGGTAGGTGGTATAAAGAAACGACGTACCAACTTTGTAAGCTCGCGGCGCCTGCTTTCTGGTGGCCTGCTAAAAGGCGCTTTAGCGACCGCCCTCAATGAATCATATGGCGTTCGTCCCCCTTCAAACCCGATCGAGGCCGCCAGTGCAGTTGATTTCGAAGGCTACGAGACTCTGGTGAAGCATTTTTCTAAAATCAGGGTGACGCACGCTTTTCCCACCTATACAGGTGATCCCAGACCCCTTCGTATCCCTATCTCAACAGTCGAGGTTGGCGATGAATTGCGAGATAGTGCTCTTTCTGATGACGTTTATCCACTCAGTGATAGCGGCGATGCCCCGGCTTATTTCATCGATTGGAAGAAAGGCCGAGATTTTTTTGGTGGAGCATCGCCACAGACGTCCTTTGTCACTCGCTCTGCCATCGAGGAAACCAGCCGCCGCACATTGAGCGGACAACTGTTCACGTACGCATTTCTTCATCCACACGACGACCAAGGCAGAGCTATCGAGTGGGTTTGTGATGTCGATTTTTCGGCGATCGAAGACAGCGAGGCGCGCGTCAAAGCTCGAGAGGAGTTCGCCAAAGCAATGCAATTACTACATCTACGGTTGGGTAAGCTAGACCGTTCGGCCCAGGTAGAAGTCCGGAATGGTTTTGCTCAGCCCCTGGAACCTAGTTTAGGGCTTGTGAAGGATGGCTTAGCGATCATCACTTTGCAAACAGATGCGATCATGTTGGATCCGGCGGCTGTAAGCCAACTGGCTCCGGCGGGTGATCTCCATGATCTATACGCCGCTTTCTGGCACGTACTCTCCGGCGCTGAAGTATCAGGAGCTTGTTTTGAACTAATAGACTTTTATGCGCATCAAGGATTTGAAGGAGGGTATCTTTATCACAGATATTTGGGTTCAGTAGAGCGAAAAACGCGACCGCAAAACTACCGGCCTTATTATGTAACACGTGCCGGTAGTGTTTTCAAGCTAAAGGTTGTGGATGAGAAGGCTGCCAGAAAATGCCTATCGTCCTGGCTTGCGCACGGCATCCCCCTTCCGAGTTGGGCCGACCAAGTCTATAACCAATATGGTACAGATCTTTGGCAAACTTGCCCATTTGTTCCAGAAAATGGCTATGGTGAGATCACAGTCAACCTAGCATGGCATTGGAACAAGCAACTTGCATCTTCACATTCTGAGTAATAATACCATTGGAGGAAACTTATGGTCAGGCAACTGAAAGGTGATCCATTCACCAACCGCTATCGTATTACCGGAACGTTGAAAACATTGTCCCCCCTCCACGTCGGAACGGGAGAAGCGAACACGCTCGATGTCTATACCACCGATGAGCTTAAAGAATTCGAGAAGAATAAGATTAAAGCTCCCGAAGTATCGAGGATCATGACAGATCATGTGCAAAAGCCACTGATCCCAGGCAGTACCCTGCGAGGCGTGATGCGCCATTGGTTGCTGAGTATTTTACAAGGTTTTGGCAATCAGTGGGCAGCAGCGCAAGATTATGAAGATAAAACCTGGTTAGCCATGTCCCAGCAATTGCAGATCAACAGAGTTCGAGAGGAATTCAGTTACCTGGAATTGTTGTTTGGCACACCCTTTAATGCCGGGAAGGTAGAAGTTTGGGATGCTGAATGTCTTACTGAGGTTCTCAAACCGGCAGATCAATTACTGCATTGGAACGGCAAACGTCTGACCTATGTAGACACGTCGGTTGTTATTGACCCGAATAAGGGTACGGCAGTTGATAAACTGCTCTTCAAAACCGAAATTGTTCCACCAGGTGTCGAGTTTGCGCTCAATATCATCGGGCAAAACATCTCCGATCTCGAACTGGGCCTCATCTTGCTGGCACTGCAAGGATTCAACTCTGCCATCTATCCCATACACGTCGGTGCACGTAGCGGCCGTGGTTATGGTCGAGTTCGGTTCACTGCCGGGGATATCTACCTTATTGAGAAGAGCGGTCTTGAAGAATGGGTTCGGTCGGAGATCCAAAGCATCGGTCTTGAAACAGGGTCTGAGCAAGCAGCAGCTGCCGGGTACTACGCTCTTCCCAAACTGGATCAGGCCAGGCAGAAGGAGCTCATTGTCGCAGCAAAATCAGAACTCAGCGCCGGGTTGAAGGAGTAGATACCATGTATGACAATAACATTTACGCCGGTGGCGTGCATAGCGCCATGCGAGTGCAATGGGCGCTGAAATGTGAAACGCCCCTGGCCCTTCGTAACGGCATCAAGCTCAGCTATTCAGAGAACACTCAACCGCCAAAAACACGTGGCCGTGGGCTGAAGCTGCAGTGGCGATCCAAACAGGGCAGCGATTTCGAAGTGGCGGGTCTGTACTATGGCTATGAGATCGAAGGGAATCAAGTGGTGGCTTATCATCTGGTTCCTGCCAGCAGTGTGCGGGGCGCCCTGCGCTCGTGGACGATCCGGCATCTGGTACACCCCCAGTTCCGTGATGCTCTCAGCCCTCCACCAAACGATGACCAAGACAAAGTCAATACCTATATCGACGCGCTCTCTCAAGCATTCCAGGAACGCCACTATGGCTATGAACTGATAGCCTCGTTATTCGGCCTGGCAACGGACACCCGTTCAAGAGATTGGAGCTACTCTAACGCCGGTAGATTGAGCGTCGATGTCAAACGGTTTGATCGGGTCGATGCCCGGACTGTCGATGCCGGTGGCCCCATCATGCAGGCTAATGCCGGCCCCGACAATGTCAGACGCAACATGCATGTACGAAACCCGTTGGATCGGCTGACGCACGCTTCTAAAGAGGGTGGCTTGCATCATTTTCTGGAGTTTAGCCGCGGCGAGGTATTTCATGTCCATTTGCAGATCCTGAATCCACAGGAGAGTGACATCGCCATGTTAGGGTTGTGGGTCAGAGAGATGAATGACGGCATGCTTCGTTTCGGAGCTCTCTCGAGCATCGGCCGCGGGCGGGTTTCGGTTAGCAAACAAAGTTATAATCTATGGCGGCGGCAAAATGCTCCTGCCCTGGCCGGTTTCGAGCACTTTCTGACAGATGCAGGCTCTTCAGAGATGGACGACGCCCTGGCCGGCATCTGGCTTCACCACAGCCTGCCCCCTGGAGACCTGGAACAATTCGAGGCATATCTAGACGAATATACAGGAGATGATGGTCATGCATAATCCAAATCCATTTGACTTCGTCCCCTTTAGCAATGAACCTTTTCTGCGTGCGCTGGCCACTTTCGACACTATGGGCGACAAGCTCAGTGGTTATCTGGAAGTCAAAATGAAAGCTCTGACACCCGTTCACATCGTCGGCGCCCAGACACGCGGGCGCGGAGAGAGCCATAGCCACATGTACCGCCAGGATGGCTCCTATTACATCCCAGCATCCACCCTACGGGGAATGTTACGCGCATTCATCGAGGCGCTCACTTCTGGTTGGGTTTCACAGGCCAATCTCCTTTATCCAAAGGCATACAACAATCGGCACGTCGAATTCAGTACATTTGAAAACGCAATAGATCCTGCATTCCAAGCCAAGAAGCAGGAGGGGCAGACGATTGACCTGGCATCTTATCTTTTTGGTACAGTTGTCGAACCAGACGCTTCAGAGGAAAAGAGCGAAGCTCTAGCCATAAAAGGCAAGGTGTTCGTAGAGGATGCCCTTGTGCGCAAGAATTCTGTAGTGGATAACGAGTACTGGTTGCCTGATATCGATGATAAGGCATTTATGGGTGGGGCCAAACCAAGTGCCTCCAATTGGTGGTATTTACAGCCAGCGAAGATCTGGAAGCGCACAACGCGAGGCCGTGATGTGGCTGAATTCGTCGGCGGAAAGTTCTGGGGACGTAAATTCTATTTCCACCAGGATCCGCAGAAATGCACCCGGTACTATGACGGAAAGCGGGGAGAGTGGCGTTACAGTGGCAAACGACACTTCCATCGCGTATGGTTAGAGTGCATGGCCAAAGAGCAGACAACAGACACGTTTCGAATCTATCTGGATAGGGTTCCCAATCGTTTTGTCGTTTTCCTGGCGCATATGCTCATGCCAGGCCCTACTATCCGGCATAAGTTAGGTTATGGAAAAGCCTATGGGTATGGTTCAGTCGAATTCGAGATTGTGACAATGCAATTACGCAACGATAGTCAGGCATCAAGATTACCCGCTCGGTTGCAAACATGGCCACTAGCTAAAGACCTCGGTTGGGGGGATCTGGCAAGTATCGGATTCCGTGACTTAATCGACTGGACGGCACTTCATCATCTCTCTCAGATCCTGGCTTGGCAAGACAATTCGAATCTTGTATTCACCTATCCTCCCTTTGCCCCAGGCTACTTTGCACAACCTATCCAGTATGCTGAACTGAGAGCCAATGCGCCGAAAGGCATCACCATCAGGGATTCGATGACGGTTAGCCCGAGGGAGGCCCGATCCATTGCAGTAGCCCTGTTCGAACTGAAGAAACCAATCCATTTCCGCTACTACCAGGAACAGGCTCGAGGCTGGGATATCATCGCCAAACGCTCAATCAAGAAAGGATAGGAGGAGAGTATGAATGGAATTGCGCAACGACAAAATGAGCAACAAGCCCTGCAGTACCTGGCTGCTATGAGGCAACTCTACAAAGAGGACAAAAGGAGAACCACCCTCTGGTTTGCGGTCTCTCTCATCATGGCACTTGCGGCCAACGGGGGCGCTGGCGATCTTCGACTCGTATGAAGCCCTCATCATCTGGTTTGTCGTACTCGTCACAGTGGGCGAAATGATTCTCTTTCCTCACACACCCCAACAACGCGCCGATGCCGCGGGCATTCAAGAGTTATTTGATTGCAACGTACTCGAGTTGGCGTGGAACGATGCGCTGACAAGGAAGCCGGACCCCAAAACAATCGAACTGGCTATTGCCCGTTTCGATAATCGTAAGGATAGCGAGCAACAATGGCAGGCCCTGAAAGACTGGTTCGAGAGCCCTCAAATCTCCACCTTGCCACTGCATCAAGCTCGCATCGTCTGCCAGAAAGAGAATATCCGCTGGGATTCAGGACAACGTCGCGAATGGGCCAGGTGGCTCTTCATCGGCATCGCCGCATTCGTGGCGCTGCTGATTGCCATCGGTATTTTGGCAGATTGGCCCATGCAGAAATTCTTCGTGGGCCCGGTACTGTTAAGTATTCCACTGATCATCGCCATCTACAACCATTCTTCTGAGCATAAGAAGGCGGCTGAGCGACTGGAGCATCTAGAGGAAGTGGTGGCACAGCTGTGGCACGATGCCTGCCAACAAGATGCCGACATCGATGCAATCACTCGGCGGACACGCAACGTGCAAAACGAGATCTATCGACACCGTAGGGAGAATGTTCCCGTGTTCGACTGGTTCTACAACAAATTAGGCAATAAATACGCACCACCCTCCTCAACCGCCAACGCAGAACCTTGATTCGAGCGCCAACGACATGCTGCTCTCAACCGTGATCACCTTAAGGGCAACCGAGCCGATCATCCTGCCCCCCCAGGGCCGGGCCACACATGCCTGGTTCCTGGAGCGAGTCCGCGCCTATGACCCTCGCCTGTCCGAGGCGCTGCACCAGCCCAACCAGATCCGGCCTTTCACCGTTTCGGATGTGTGCGCAGACCTAAACCGGCCGGCAGAGGGGCTGGCTCTCAAGCCAGGGCAACGCTGTTATGTTCGCCTAACAAGCCTGGTGTCTGAGCTATCAACCCTGCTTGTCGAGCAGGCGCTGCCGGGTCTGCCCGATCATGTACGTCTGGGCAACGCGACCCTGCCGATTCAGGCATATACTATCGACCCGCTGCGAGATCTCTGGGCGAATTCAGCTTCTTTCGAATCGATCTGGCAAAAAAATCAGATCGATCAACCGGCATTCATTGCCATGCACTTCGCCTCGCCTACTGTATTCAAGTCGCGGGGTTCGTTCATGCCCGTACCGCTACCCAGGCTCGTGTTCGAAAGTCTCCTCAATCGTTGGAACGCCTTCTCCATGCGGCAATTGCCGCAACAGTTTATCGATCTTGCCGACGCTCACGTGGCGCTCAGTAGCTATCGCTTGCAAGCCCGACAACTGAGCCCCGACGGTGTCCGGCGTAAACAGCTTCCCGCGTTTTGGGGTACCTGCAACTATGCTATACTGCAAAACAACCAGAACCTGTTTAGGATGCTGCACGTGCTGGCCGAGTTCGCTTTTTATGCAGGCATCGGTAAAGAGACAGCGCGCGGGTTTGGACAGGCGCGGCGTGTGGTCATGAGTGCGACCAGCAGCAGCCCTGCAAACCCCTCTGTGCGCTAGCCGCACCTACTCTGCACCTTAACAACTTCATACACTCCTCAAGGAGAAACTAGCATGATCGACGCCATGTTGGAATGGGATAATCTCTGCGAAGCCTGGGAACGTGTTGCCGATAACCGCGGGGCGCCTGGCCTTGATAAAATCAGCGTCAGGCGCTTCGCCGGGCATTGGGAGACAAACTTACGGCGCCTGCGGCAACTGGTCTTGGAACAGCGATACCGGCCGGGAGAATTGAGGCGGGTGGCGATCCCCAAAAAGGAGGGTGGCCAACGCCTTCTGCAAATTCCTAATGTAGGCGACAGGGTGTTACAAAGGGCCGCTCTCAATGTGTTGGAGCCGGTGTACGAACAAGTTTTTCTCGATTGCAGCTATGGCTATCGCCCCGGGCGAGGGCTGCGGCAGGCTGTGGCCACTATCCTCGGGTACCGCGATGGCCGCAAATTGCTGTGGGTGCTTGATAGCGATGTCGACAACTGCTTTGACAGCATCGACCACAGCACACTTGTGCGTCTACTGATGGAGGATGTGAGCGATTACCGGGTATTGGGCATTCTTCGCCGCTGGTTGGAAAATGGGCGCCGCTATCGCCGGCCAGACCGCGGCATTGCTCTGGGCATGCCGATCTCCCCTCTGCTCTGCAACGTCTATCTGCACCAGTTGGACAGGGCTCTACGCGGAAACCGCTGGGCTTATGTCCGTTACGCCGACGATTTCTTGGTGCTGTGCGCAACACGCCGGCAGGCTGAACATGCCCGACAAGTCGTCAGTGAGATCTTACTGGGGCTAAAACTGCAACTGGAACCGACAAAAACCCAGATCACGACTTTTAGCCGAGGGTTCGATTACCTTGGTGTGCACTTCGAGCGAGACAGCTATGCTTTTCCCTGGGAGGGAAAGCAGGTGCAAGTCTCTGGGACAATCGTTCCCTGGCTTTGGAGCTACATGCCCGAAGGATATGAGTGAGGAGGACTACAATGCCCACACTTTACATCGCCGAGCCGGGCGCTCGGATCGAAAAAACCTATCGCCGCCTGGAAATCAGAAAAGCAGATGAGCTATTGACCGCTGTACCTCTGGTGCGTATCGATCACGTGGTTTTGGTGGGGCCGGTTGGCCTTACCACCCCTGCCATGAACACATTACTCGACGCCGGGGTTGGTGTATCGTTGCTCAACCGCTGGGGCAAACTACGTGGCAGGTTGGCGCCTGCTACAGATAAGAACCTGTATCTACGCCGTCTGCAATATCGGCGGGCGGGCGAACCCGATCTTTACCTGGCAATTAGCGGCAGAATCGTGCAGGGTAAGCTGCGCAATGCCCGCAATCTGGCCCGGCGCATTCTGCGTAGAAATCCTCACATCGATGCATCTCCCCTGCAAAGGATCGATCAGGCGCTGCGGCGGGCCAACCATGCTACAGAAATAGATGAGCTGTTGGGCAACGAGGGCTTGGGTACCCGCTCATATTTCGCCATTTGGCGGCAGGCGCTCGAGCCCCCCTGGACATTCCGGCGTCGTAGCCGTCGCCCACCCAAAGACCCTGTCAATGCCATGCTCAGTCTGGGGTACACCTTGCTTGCCGATAACCTCATGACCGCCTGCGAGATCGTGGGGCTGGACCCATACGAGGGCTTTTATCATGTCGAAACCTATGGCCGCCCTGCCCTGGCACTTGATCTGATGGAAGAGTTTCGGCATCTCATCGTCGATTCAGTCGTAATGGGCCTGGTCAATCGCAACCGTATCAAGTTGGATGACTTTCAGCCCGGACCGAAAACGGGTGTCTACCTGAAGCCCGACGGCATGCGCACCTTTTTTGCAGCTTATGCTGCCAGGATCCATACTTGCGTAAAACATCCCCTGGCCGCCCGGCCCCTTAGCTATCAAAAGATCTTCGAGGTGCAGGCGCGCCAATTACGAAAACTGCTTGAAGGCAAGATCGAAGTCTACAAACCCTTCTTGACCCGTTAGCTCCCATGACAAAACACTTTGTGCTCGTCACTTACGATATCCCCACAGATCGCCGCCGTACCAAGCTACATAAACGTTTACAAGATTACGGCACTGCTGTACAATATAGCGTATTCGAGTGCTTGCTCGATGACAAGGATCTGCGACAAATGAAAGTGGTCGTAGGTCGCATCATCAAGCCCCGTGTCGACAACGTACGTTACTATCATTTGTGCCACGCCTGTCAGGGCCGAATCGAAACGACATCGGCCGGAAAAGAGGTCATCCAGGAGCAAGACGCCTACATCGTCTGAGCTTCGAGTGTAGATCGAGCGAGAATCGAACGAGCCTCACCCCCCTTCTCGCTCGATCAGTTTTATCGATCTGGCGCATGCTGGAACGCACTATGACATCCTGGCTGACAAGAAGGTTATCAATAGTTGACCTACGCCCGACATGCTTGTCAGCATGTAGCACAAGTACAAGGGTACATCGATGTTCGAGACCAGAAAATCAGGGTACTGTCAGCTCCCGGTCGGCCCATGCCGGTGCAATAGAGCCAAGATCGAGCGAGAGGCTGTTTTGGATGGTTGCTGCTTCGCTCGATCCTGTGCCCATCGCTGTCAGGCTGACGGCGGGCTGACGAATACGAGCCATGGAGGTCGAAATCAGGGAAAACTGACATACTTCTGACGAGAAAGTCAGGAAAAAGTAGGGTCTAAACACCACCCATGCCCTGCGGGGCATTGAAACCATATACCCATCCACATGCGTCCCCAGAGTGTCTTGGTCTAAACACCACCCATGCCCTGCGGGGCATTGAAACTTGCATCATTCAATTGCTGCATTTGACATGTATCTAAGTCTAAACACCACCCATGCCCTGCGGGGCATTGAAACACTCTGCGGGTATAACCTTAACCGTTGCTTCGTCTTCAGGTCTA
>JAAENG010000072.1 GCA_024224665.1 Chloroflexota bacterium
CTAGTAGGTTCGCGAAGTTACCCCCTACATATTGTATACAATTAGCTGGCACACCGCGAAATCCCGTAAAATCTACGAATTGCCCATAATCGTCTGGTGATTATGGGCAAGCTCAACCCCGATTTTGAGCCCCTTTACCCGTTGGTTGGCGGCGAATCCCCCCTTTTTCCCTGTTTTTTTGTCCCCAGTCCGTGACGCTCACCGATTCTTTTGTACGCCTGATCATACAGCGCCGGCCAACTCTATGCTACAATGAGATGACCCTTGTGAGAAGTAAAGTTCGATATTGACGCGATATTGTTAAACCTTATGAGTGATTACCCCTGGTTAGAAACGCTGAATGACCGCCAACGCCAAGCTGTAACCTATCGACCTGCCCCTTTGCTTGTGCTGGCGGGTCCTGGCAGTGGAAAGACACGAATCCTGACCAATCGTGCTGCCTGGTTCATCCACGATCAACAAGCACAGCCAGAAAGTATTCTGGCTGTCACATTTACCAATCGGGCGGCAGAAGAAATGCGGGAGCGGCTCTTTGCTACGTTGGGCGATCGCGCCAGTGGCGTTTGGATCTATACGTTCCACGCCACTGCTGTGCGCATACTACGACGTTTTGGTGAAGTGGTAGGGATCGATCCCGAGTTTGCGATCATCGATGAAGATGAACAGCGCCACGCGCTCAACCGCATGCTTCGGCAGGCTGATCTAAGCAAGGAGCTACACCCGGTCAGTGAGATCGTCAGCTATATCAGTGAACGCAAAAATGCGTTGGCAGATCCTTCTGAGTCCTTGCAGAATGTTGATCCGGCGCTGATCGAGGTGGCCCGTTCTTATGGAAAGTGGCTGACACAGCGCAATGCGCTCGACTTCGATGACCTGATTCGTTATGCCGTTGGTGTACTGCGGCAAAATGATGATGCAAGAAAACACTACCACAATACACTGCTGCATATCTTGGTGGACGAATATCAAGATATCAATACCGCACAATACGCACTGCTCAAGTTGCTGGCTCCACCAAATTCCAGCATCACGGTCGTGGCGGATGACGACCAAGCGATCTACGGCTGGCGTGGGGCCAGACCCGAACTGATAAACTCATTCGTGCAACGCTATCAACCACATGTAGTCAAATTGGAACTCAGTTATCGCTGTCCTCCAAACATCCTCTACGGCGCACAACGCCTTATCGCCCGCAAGCGCAGTCTGGAACGGCAGCGCTTTATGAAGAGCAATCTTAACGGCCAAACACCGATCTTCCACTATATCTTCCATACTATCAAACAAGAACAGCGTTGGCTGATAACGCTGCTGCACAGATTAATCGAAGAGCGGGGCCACGCGCCTGGGGATATCGGCATCCTCTACCGCACACACCGGCTTGCCATCCCCCTTGAACAAGCGCTATTACAGGCTGGGTTCAAGTTACATCGGCTTCGAAAAGAGAGCTTTTTTGACCAACCGATCGCACGAGATATTGTGAAATATCTACAGTTGGCCCGGTTTATCTCCGAAGAGAACTTTTCGTCGGCAGTGAACTTCCCCCGCAGGCAAATCGACGAACTGTCTATGATCCAGTTGCGCCGCCTGGCTATACGTAACGATTGTACTATCGTCGATCTGGCGCGTCGATCAGATGAGTATCCTGAGATCACACCGTTGACGCGGGCCCATCTTCGCCGGTTCTTACATCTGCTTGAGCATCAGATGGCGCCCACCGATGAAAAGGCAAGCAGCGCTATCAAGACTTTGTTCGAACAGCTTCAAGCTTTCCGTTCCCCGTGGCGGGGCAAGGAACGTGACCTGCTGGTGGGTTTTATGGCGTTCACCGATTGTATTGTCGAAGCAGATGCATTGGCAGAAGCATTTGATAGCGGCGCTCCAATCATCATCGTGCATCCCCCCACGCTCGATGGCTATGCCGCGGCCGCTGTTCTCCGGCACACATTCGATGATTACCTGGATATTCAGGCTGAAACTCAGACCCCGGCCTCTCTGATCAAGTCAGAGCTGGCGGAACAAGCTGTCCTCATAACACTGGGCGATATCCAGGCCGATCTCCCGGAGGCTCTTCCTCAGAGACAGATCGCCCTTGCTGCCATAGCGTCTGAATCTCGACCCTATGCTCTGACCACTTATGCCTGGCGATGCGCCCAACTGCTCTTGATCGGCTACGAGGCCCTTGCGGATGGCAGGTTTGTTGTCTACGACATAGAAACCACGGGAACCAATATTCGCCGAGATGAGATCGTAGAGATCGCTGCCGCAACCTATGAAGATCAACAGAGAGAACAAGAGGCGTTCCAACAGTTGGTGCGTCCGGCTCGAGGTTACATACCTCGCGCTGCTACAAACATCCATGGCATTCATTACAACGATGTTCAAGATGCACCGACTCTAACACAAGTACTGCCCGAATTTCTAGACTACAGCGATGGGGAAACGGTTGTAGGACACAACATCGCCCGTTTCGACAATCGCTATATAGACCGGGCATGCGGCCAACTGCAGAAAGGCAAAGGCTTCCATCCATTTTTTATAGACACATTGCGACTTGCCAAGCGGTTGCTCCCCGACCAACCTCGTTACACACTCGAATCTCTCATTCGATCCCTGTCGATAGGTGACGACGTTACGCATAGAGCCGAGGATGATTTGAAGCAAACGGTTCAACTCTTCTTTCATCTCAGCGAACGAATCATCGAAGAAAAGGAGCAAGAAGCGCTGGCAGAGTATCTCCCGTTGGTGGGGTTGGCAACACTGGCAGAGCAAATCGATCTGGTCGATGAAAACCTGGTGTTGCTGAACGGCGCCGCCCGCATGTTGGCAGCAGGTCGGGGGAATACCTACCTCGATCACCTGTTTGAAAAGCTGCCAACTGATCTACAAGCGATAGCTCTACATGCTTCACTCCAGTTGGAACAACATGAGGCTCCCGTACTAGATGACGATCTGGCCTGGATGGATTTGCAACAGGCATTCGTGCAACAGGTCGAAGCCTTTGAAACATATAGTGCAGACATCTCGCTACAAGCATTTTTGGATTACCAGGCGTTGCTCAACAGCCTCGATACCCATTCGCACGAACGAGACGACAACCAACATATCACCCTGATGACGTTACACAATGCCAAAGGTCTCGAATTCCCGGTAGTGATCATCATCGGCGTCGAGCAGGAGAATCTGCCCCTGTGGCGCACCTTGAAGGATCCGGAGCAGTTGGCGGAAGAACGACGGGTACTTTACGTCGGTATCACCCGGGCTCAAGAATCGGTCTACCTGTTCTCGACCCGAGACCGCCGCGATGGTTTTATGCGTAGCCCCTCCCGTTTTGCCTTCGAAATACCATCCGAATATGTGCGGCGTTTCCGCATAGATGCCAAGGGTAGGACGCAGGAAATGCGATAGCACTCGCAGCGCCATATTCATGCCGCATTTGCGCCGAGCAGCATGAATGTCGCGGTACGGGCAGACAGGTGATAGAATGGGATCAAATTAAAAACAATCACGCCTCAAAGGAGATAGCGCAATGAAATTTATCGATCTAACTATCCCATTCGGCATCGGCACGCCTCCCTGGCCGACCTATGAACCCCTGCAGGTAAAATACTTCAAACGCCTGGCCCCGAATGGCGCAAATGGACAATTGGTTACGCATAGCAATCATGTGGGCACACATCTCGACGGCGAGATCCATTTCTATACCCCTGGCAAGGATATTGCATCCTTGGATTTCGACTTTCTGGCCGGGGAAGCGGCCATCGTAGACCTCAGCGATATCTGTGGCGACTACGATATCTATACGCCGGAAATGATCGAAGAACGGGTAGAAGTCCGCGAAAACGACATCCTCATCATCCATACTGGGTATCATCACTTCGGCTGGGACCAACCGTACGCCAACGAAGTGCGTTACATGGTCATGCACCCAGGGCCCGATGCTCGCTTCGCCGAGTGGTGTATTGACAAGAAGATTAAGTGGATTGGCGTTGATTGCGGCAGTCTCGACCATCCTATGAACACCAAAATCCGTGACTGGATGCCCGCCCAGGCCGAGCAGGCAAACGCACACTTCCTGCGCAAGTACAGTAAGAGCCTCAGCGAATATTTTACGCCCGATATGTATCAAATGATGCACCTTTGGATGTTCCCGAAAGGCATCATCCACGCAGAATGTGTAGGTGGAGATATCGACCTGTTGGTGAATAGGCGGGTGACAGTGGGGTGTTTCCCCTGGCGTTTTGTGGATGGTGAAGCCAGCCTTGCCCGAATCGTTGCCATTGTCGAGGATGACGACTATGCTGAACTGATGGATCGAAAGAGTTCGCTACCTCAGACCAAATTCGGCGATTGCTATGATCCGCACCACGTTGAACGGCTGGGCGGGCGGGGTAACGCTATTTAAGGTATTGGCAGGCTGAGACTTTGGAAGACACCAAACTCTATCGCATTGTCCGCAGACTCAGGCCAGAACTGGATACAATAGAGGGTGGGGAGCAACTCCAGGCTTATATGGAGATGCTCCCCACCCTTTATACTGCACCGCTGGCGCTGGTAGGATTGATCTGGTTGCTCGTCGCCACCCGCTGGGACCTGATAACAACCTTTTCGGCTACTTTTGGTGTGCTTACCGTTACCCTGCTACTGATCGAACGCCAACCTTTTAATATAGCGGTGAAGCTATCGGGGGGAAGCACAACCGTTCTTTCCAGCTCGTTAGCGCCCCTTGTGGTTTGGACGGGCATGTTCATCTTCGGCCCGACAGCCTTGTGGTCCCCGGTGGTGGTTGCCCTGATCAGTACGGCATGGCTATCGTGGCAGCGGATGCGCCTAAACCAAAATGCAGTCTGGCATCCCCTATCTTTACTTTCACAAGATGTTACGACAACAGTCCTCGTTTACCTCATTGCGCTGGCTGTCTACGGAGCCTTGGGGGGCAGTTATCCGCTAACCGAGTTCAATATAGATACCGTTCTACCAGCCTTGGCAGCCATTCTAATTGGCGCCATCCTTCCCACGCTGTTGCTACTACCGACCATTGTCTATGCAAATCGCTTGACAGGATCAGATGCTACTTTTGCTAGCCTGAAGAGTTTTTTTGCCAACATCGTCGCCATCATCATAGTCATCGCCCCCTTTGCCATTCTAGTCGCAATCATTTATGGGCAAAACCAGTTGACATTTTTCACCTGTATGCTCATCGGCATTGTCTTGGTGAACGCTTTGGCGCACTATCTCAGCCAGGCCCGCGAACGGAGTGAACAACGTTCGCGCGAGCTTACCCGCTTGGAGGAACTGAGCGAGGCGATCATTCAGATGCCCCCCGCGGCCGCTCCCCTGGAGACACTGTTGAAAGAGCATGCGCCACGTATGTTCTCCGCAGATATTCTGGAGATAAAGCTAGGGAACAAGGAGGAAGAGGATAGCCTTGATTCGAAGGCTTCATGGCGCACGCCTGTTTTCGAATTCGTCTATCCTCAGTCCCAAAAGCCTGAAAATGATGTCGTATGGGATGAGCTACAGTGGTCGAAGGGTTCGTATCGGTTGCTATCCGATGTGGTGCTCCCTGGTGCGGCGATTGCTTTTGGCGATGCAATAGCCGTCAAAATCTATTTGATGGCGCCTGGCCAGGAGGAGTCGGCAGGTGAATGCATCGGCGGTATTTACTTGTTACGCAGCAAACAATTGGGCCGGGTAATCGATGCTCTGCCCAGCGTTCAGGCGCTAGCATCTCAGATTGGTGCAGCCCTCTATCGAGCGCAGGTCCATGAGGCAACATTGGCCCATGAGAGAGTGCGACAAGAATTGGCGTTTGCCGGCCGCATTCAGGCTAGCTTCTTACCACATGAAGTACCTAAACGTGAGGGGTGGGATATCTCGGCCACTCTTATTCCGGCTCGCGAGACCTCGGGCGATTTTTACGATTTCATCCCACTGGATGATAACAGGCTCGGTGTTCTGGTCGCCGATGTTGCCGACAAAGGCACCGGCGCTGCCCTGTATATGGCCATGAGTCGCACGATTATCCGCACATTTGCCCAGCAATTTCAGAATGACCCGGCTCTGGTTCTCTGGCATTCCAATCAGCGCATCTTGAGCGACACTCAGTCAGACCAATTCGTCACGGTCTTTTATGCTGTCCTGGATCTCGAAAGTGGAGAACTCATTTACTGTAGCGCCGGCCATAACCCGGCCTATCTACTCTCTCCCCAGCCTGATTCTGAACCGGCCATCCTCAAGCGCACCGGCATTCCGTTGGGTGTATTCGAGGACATGGCCTGGGAGCAGAAACGCGCCAGCATGCATAGCGGTGACCGGCTACTGATTTACAGTGATGGCGTTACCGAAGCCCAAAATCTGCATGACGAACTATTTGCAGAAGGGCGTCTGCTAGCCGCTGGTCGGGTAAAACAGCGAGGCTCGGCCAAAGAGATAGAGGTAGGGATTATCGCCAGCATCCGGGATTTCGTAGGCGAAGCCCCTCAGTACGACGACATTACGCTCATGGTAGTTGTTCGAGCATAACGTGTTATGTTACACATGAGCGGTAGGTCAATCACTGTTTTCCTCCCGACATTCCAAAGGCTCTTCCTCTTCTATCTTGACACAACTTACCGATATCACCTCGATCCCCACATTGCGCATTTGGTCGAGAATGCCATAAAAAACCGCTTGATCGGCTAAGATCCCGGCCAACTTTGCCTCGCCGTCTGGTTGGTTCACAATCTCTAGATCACCAAACCAGGAAGACCAGGCTTCGGTAAAATGTCCCTTCACATTGATTTGACAGCACAAGGACCCAACCAATAGCTACCTCCAGAGATTCGACCCCTGATTTCGGTCGTACGTCATTCTTTGGGGCGAATTCATATTGCCCAGACCAAGGTTCGGTGGCAAAAAAAGAGTGGTATGGGTCTCTGCTATGTTGTCCCATACCACCCGTTATGGGGAAATTGTCTGGTCAGATGGTCAGACTGGCCCGCTAGAACCAGACACCTGCTCCATCGATATCGAGTGCATAGAAGGCCGACCCATCGCCATCGCTTTCCACGACAAGGTAGTAGACTCCGTCATTGGGGAATGCGCCCGACCAGAATAGATCACCCTCTTCGTAGCTATTGGCGGCGCCACATCCGCAGGCTTTCATCTCGCCTGTATCTTGCCAATACTTCACCTCTTCCGGCGTCCGTACGGAAGATTTGATACCTTCAGCAGGTTCGGCGGACAAGTTTACCTGGATCTGTCCTTCTTTGCCGTCATAATTCATGGCGTACCAGTGAGCCTCACCCTCAGCCAGTTCCAGCCATTCTCCGTTGGGTGCCATAGCGTCATCTGGCCCATAGCCCGCCATAGTCTCGGCGACGGCAACAGGTTCTGGCGCGGCAACAATGGAGGCGGTAGCAACAACGGGTTCTGCCGTGGCCAACGGCATCGATACGCCTGCCCCATCCACCTTCAGCGAATAGTAGAATGGAGCTTGTCGATGTTCAGCCCCTTTTACCACAACATAATAGGCGCCATCTGAATCAAAGTTGCCTGTCCAGCTCAGATCAGAGCCGGCATGCTTATCATGACCGCCACTACCGATTTGCTCCAGTTTGCCTTGTTCACGCCAAAGCTTACCCTGATCGGGCGTGTGCACGGTGAATTCGGCGCCATCGTTGGGTTCTACGTCAAGATGGATCATGATCTGGCCCGAATCACCATCGTAATTGAAGGCATACCAGACCTCTTCGCCTGACTGCAATACCTCCCAAGCGCCCTCGGGAGCGAACACATCATCTGGACCCGACCCCTGGGGACCTGCCACACTGACGATGGCGGGTAACATCAAAATGAGTATCCCGACCAATCCGGCGACCACTACCAATCTGATAATACTGCGCAACATGTTGCCCTCCTTTTTTTGGAGCAGAATACATCATAATTGATGTCTGCGATTTGCGAGATGGGTATTCAAAGAAATTTCGGTGTGATTTGCAGTATCTCGCCCACAGCTATTGCAGATCACTCTCACAGGGTAATGAAAAAGAGGGTGGAATGTCATCCATCTAAAGGTGCAACGTGGGGGTGGACTTGATACATTTTGCCCAATTCACATGTAGCAAGACACCTGGCGATACGATCAGTAATCGACATCGCCATCCATAATAAAAAGTCCGATCCTCATCGGCAGGATCGGACTCTGTTAATGCCTGTTGTTTGATTATAGGAGATGTAGATTCTGTGCTCGTACCATCGCTTGCGTGCGGCTTGTTACATCCAGTTTTCGGTAAATGTGATTGATGTGGGTTTTTACCGTACTCAACGCAACGTAAAGGGCATTGGCAATATCTCGATTTGAGAGTCCTTGGGCAATAAGGTCCAACACTTCCATCTCACGTTCACTCAGTGACTCGGCTAAAAGATGAACATCTTGTCCGCTGTCGAGAGCCGTACGCGACGCATGTGCCCCCATCGCTGATAGCAACCTGTTGACATATGCTCCTCCCTCGCCTCTTGCCCCGATTTCGGCCAGCATATCTGACATGGGCGCGCCCTCATCAACAAATACCCTCACATACCCCTCGGATTCAGCAAGTTGTAATCCTCGCTGCAGGGAACGGAGAGCGTTTGTGATATTTCCTTTTCCTTGATAGGCCAGCGCTTCGAGCACTAGTATCTCAATGAGATTCCCGTTGCGCCCCTGCTGCTGCGAACTCTGCGCAAGCGATCCCAAGAGTTCCAAAGCTGAGTCGTAATGCCCTTGAGCGATGAAGAGGCGGGCCATTGCAATGCGCTCAAATTCCCGCATGAGTGACAGCCAACTCAACTGTGCAAATTACCTCTGCTCATCTGTGTTCTCTGTGTGCAAATGCCCTCGTTTATCAAACCACTGCACTGCCAAATCAAGATCACCTTGTGCAATCCAATAGCGCACAAGATTGACATCTACAAAAGCGTCATCCATGTGATGATACTTCGCAAAAAGAAACCGCGCTCGGGTAAATGATCGAGGGCCAGGTGCGCCAATTCAAAACTGTCGCCAGCATTGCCCTTGAACGCGGCGATTAAGGAGCGCACAGCTGCCACTTCGCCGGTCATTGGTCTGACACCATGCTCCGCGGTGTCGAGACAGGCCATTATATTTTGTAGTGGTTGTCCATCCATCAACAGAGCCGCAGCATGATAAACGCATAACAATGGCCGCGCTTGTAACACACCTTCTGGTAGCATGTCGACCCAACGCAAATATGTGCTTCCTTCACTGCGCATCAAAATCTCTTCGGCGAGTTCCAGGATGAGATCTGCCCCACGTTCGTGTTCCCCGGCCCGCAGGTAGTGATCAATGGCTTGCTCCCTCAACCCTTGCCTTTCATACCAATCGCCGGCGCGGCGACGCAGAACCGGTTCGAGATCAGGTTGAGACTGCTGCAAACGCTTATACAAAAGCTCCGAAAACAGATGATGGTAGCGGTACCAATGCCGTTCACCATCAAGGCGTACGACAAACAGGTTGGAGGCGTCCAGGCATTCCAGGACTTCCTGAGCGCCACGATTCATATTCAGAAGCAGGTGATTATTCGCTATTTTGTTTTCATGGTTGTTGCTAACGACAGCATCGCAAAGAGGACCGCACAGCCTATCCAGAATCGAGGTCTCCAACAAAAACTGCTGTATGTATTCAGATTGACGACAAAGTACCTCTTCGAGCAAGTAGTCGAGTATGTAGCGATTGCTGCCAGTAAATGTTTGAATGAAACCCCCGATATCTGGCCGTTCGCGCATAGAGAGGGCTGCCATTTGCAGCCCGGCCGCCCAACCTTCGGTACGTGATACCAAGGCTTTGATATGATCCACTTCAAGCTCGACGCTTACAGCATGTCTCAGGAATTCGGCGCTCTCCTCATAGGTAAAGCGCAATTTTTCGAGCCGTAGTTCGTTGAGGAGCCCGCGACTCCGTAGACGCGCAAGCGCCAACGGTGGATCCACCCTGGTTGAGATCAACAAATGTAGGTTTTGGGGTTGATGGTCGAGCAAGAATAAGAGGCTTTCGTGAATGAATTGGTTTGTAATCAGATGATAATCGTCCAAGACCAGCAGACAACGATCATAAACAGCTTCTATCTGATTGATGAGCGTCGTCAACAATGTGTCGTTGGATGGTGGCCGGCGGGATTGCAATGCAGTCAGAAGCCCGGCTCCAATACCCTCGTCAAAGGAACGTAAAGCGGAAATAAGATAAGCCAGAAAGCGCACCGGATCGTTGTCACCTTCGTCCAAAGATAACCAGACCACATGGCTATCAGGTTGGTGACGGATTATCCAGTCACAGACGAGGGTTGTCTTGCCAAAACCCGCCGGTGCAGACACCAGTGTCAACTGTTGCCCAACTCGCGACCCATGCTCCATATCCCTTATCAACCGCAAACGCGATACCAGCGGTGAAACAATGGGTGGAGCATGTAATTTGGTCGCTAAAAGAGGAGGGGCGGTAGACATCGAACCTCGGACACTTCAACACCGAAACGTTTTGCAACAGTCATCCAAGTTATAGTTAAGCACAATGTCGTTGCGGTCACATCCACCAGATGGGCATATTGACTACTCGTCAGGTGGCCAATAGTTACAAAGAGAAGCCATTGCTTTCAGAGAGTAGACTCGATTAAGTTTGGACTTCGCAGTTGAAAAGAAGCGAAATAGAGTAGGATTTGGCATGAAACTTAACTGCCGTTGCTAGATACCCCAGAGTAGCATGCTACTATCAAAATACTATCAGGAGAAGGCATGCCAGACAATGACTATCTTTCCAATCCAGTCTGTTCGTTTTGACACCTTCTACCTGGTGCAACTGTGTGACTCCTAAAAATCACACACCTACAACCAATTGTAATCTATCACACGAGTTTTGTCTGTAATTGTCATGTCTATCCCTGCCGCTTTCGACCCGATATTTTTGTTGTTCCTTTGACTACCCCTGTGTCATTCTCAGTTCACCATTAACCCGGTCGCCGCGCCACCGCAATGATCTCCTCCGTGCCGTCAAATGGGTTCTTGTCGTAATCTCGAAAGATATCAACGATCTCGAAACCTACGCTTTCCAACAATAGCTGCATCTCGTAGCAAAAGGTGTAGCGTGTATCCAGCGGTAGTGTCCGCTTATTGATCAGGTTTCCGGCCTCATCGTATTCTTCGAAGCAAATCTCGTAGTGTTGAATCTGCAATACTGGGTCGTTACGAAGAAATCGGTCTCGACGTATCAAGCGATGTCCATTAGGCATGGCAACTTCACGACGAAGATGAAATCCCTCCTCTTGTTCCTTCGCTAGATGCGAGTAACTGGGCGCATAGACATCTACGATAAACACACCTCCTGGCCTGAGATGATCGTACGTCCTACGAAGACAGGCCAGTTGATCCTCCTGCGTAAACAAATGCATGAAGGAACGGACCGGAATGTAAGCCAGGGCAAAATCCTTGCGAGGCAGATCAAATGTCGCCATGTCAGCACAAAAAAGATGAACATGATTACCAATATCCCGTTTTTCTACTTTGCGGCGGCAAAGCGACAACATATTTTCTGAAAGATCGATACCATAGATCTCAAACCCAGCCTTTGCGACGGGCACTAGCAGCCGCCCGGTCCCACACGCCAATTCTAATACCGGCGAACCGTATTGGCGGGCGTAGTTGATATAGAAAGCCAAGTCGGTGTCGATAGCATGATCATAGTCGTAGTATTTGGCGTAGTCGACATATGCGGCCATAAGTTCCTGTAGATACCTGCTCTATTTACGTTTGGCAGCGAAGTCCTTGCGAAACTTGGCGAGCTTGGGAGCAATGACCACCTGGCAATAGGGTTGTTGGCTGTTGGAACGGTAATAATCTTGGTGATAGTCTTCGGCAATGTAAAATGCCTCGAAAGGTGTCAGCTCTGTGACGATAGCACCGGGCCAGATGCCTGCCTCAGAGATCTCGGCGATCACTTGCTCGGCCACTTCCTTTTGCGCCTGATTGTGATAGAAGATGGCAGAACGATACTGTGTGCCCACATCCGCACCCTGCCGATTCAACGTAGTGGGATCATGGCTGCTAAAGAACACCAAAAGCAGGTCTCGAAACGAGAGTTGGGTGGGGTTGAACGTCACCTGCACGACCTCGGCATGGCCGGTGGCGCCGGAGCAAACCTGCTGGTAGCTGGGATCAGGATCGGGGCCACCCCCATAGCCTGACTCGACTTTGTCAACACCCTTCAATTCATCATAAATCGCTTCCAGGCACCAGAAACAACCGCCGCCGAGGGTGGCTGTCTCTAAGTGTGCATTCTGTGTCATATGTGATCTCCCTTTCAGGCAATCCAATCTTGCCACTGTTTAGGGGGTATTTTTCCGATGGCGTTGAGATAGACACTCACTTTACCAGAAAATATCAGCAAAGCCTCTTTATAGATTTCCAGTTGAAGACGAGGAGAGACCTCAAAACCACCGCCGCGGTCGATGACACGCTGCTGGATAGCCTCCTCAGACAACCCTTCAAGTGTCGTCCTCAATTCCGCATCCAGGGTTTCGAACCATGCTTTTAGCTGCGATACGCTCGTTTCCAGACCTTCATCTGTGGCGCGATAGGAAAAATCCTGCGTAAAGGTCTGAAAGGACTGAATATAGCTGACCTGAACCTCACCGATTTCCCGGCACAGCACTCCCAGTGTGGGGTTAGCACCACCGGGAGAACTCATTAGATCCCCCTCCCGCAGGCTATCCATCAATTGGTTGCGCAAAGCCTGGTACATTTCAAAGAGGGGGTAGTACTCTTGGATGATTGAATTCATGACTGTTACCTCGGTTTATTTCTGTTGCTTCATGTTTGTTGTGATCTGCCACTACACCATGTACCACAATCAAGCCAACCGTGTCTGGCAGATACCACACAGAATGATCAAGTGGTGCGGCATTCATCTCTCTTTTTGAGAGGCGGCGACATGAATGTTCCGTTATGTGCCTTGCAGTGTATAATCACGGGCATGAACAAATCACTACGTATATTAGCAGTTCTCGCTCATCCTGACGATGAACTCGCAGCCGGAGGCACACTGGCCAAGTACGCTAGAAATGGCGCGGATGTTGCCGTCGTTTGTGCCACACGAGGGGAAGCGGCCACTATCTTTTGTGAAGATTGTGCAACCCGCGAAACTCTGGCACACGTTCGTACCGGTGAGCTTGAATGCGCTTGTCAGGCTCTAGGTGTCCAACATGTACTTTGGCTCGATTGGCCAGATGGTGGCGTCGATACGATTCCTGTGCAACAAGCGAGCGCCCAACTGACGGCCATTATCCGTGAATTGCGCCCGCATGTCCTCCTGTCACACCCGGAACATGGCACTTATCCCCATCCCGACCATATCGCCGTGCATGAGAGGGCAGCGGCAGCTTACGAAGCAGCGGCAAACCCGACTTATCTCTCCGAGATAGGTCCCGCATGGGCTGTTCCCAAATTCTATGTCCGAGCGATGCCAGAGACGTTTTTCGATCTGATCCCCGGATTTCGTGACTATCGCGTTAATCTTAATGGACAGGCCCTACCTTTTCATGCCGATCCGCCGGAATACATCGATTGCACGATCGATTGTACTGAATCGGTTGACTATCGCATCAAGGGATGGGCTTGCCATCGATCCCAGCACAACCCAAACGGCAGATTCAGCACCATGTCGGCTGAGCAGCAACGGGCCGCCTTCCAACACGAACATTTCCGGCTGCTCAGCCATCATCTGACCACCGACCTGGCGCCACACGATAGCCTCTACACCGGCTTAGCGGAATTCGACCATGCCTGACCGCTCGACCAATGACCTGATCTCAAACCTACGGTATCGCTCGACCTGGGTGATCATACTCGAGTATTTCCTCAGGCTACGCCCCAAGGCGGATATAGCCGCCCTGATGGGCGATATGCTCGAACAAGAGCAACAGGCTGTGGAACTATTAGCCCACACGTTACGCCAGGCAGATGTCGCGCCCGCTCGCATCGGGATCAATGATGAGTTGGTCTATCAGGGGAAACTACGCCGCACTACTACAGCCCGCCTGCAATTCATTGCAACAGGAATCGATAACTCATTGGTCTGGTATCAAACACGGTTGGCCGAGCCAGACAATCCATGTCATGACATCTGGCAGACATTACATGATCCTCAGGCAGAAATGGCGCTGCGATTTACAGCCTTGTTAAGTCAGTCCTCAGGTTCGACACAGTTTCAGTAGACACATTCGCAAAGCGATCGGCAATGAATTGTCTATCTTGGTCTCTCATCTGATAAGGTGAGGTGGTGACAAGGTGGCAAGATGATCACTTCGTCACCACCCTTTTCCCTAAGAATATTGCCATGTATGTACAAACAATTGGTGTAGTAGGCTGTGGCCTGATGGGCTCGGGCATTGCCGAAGTCGCAGCCAAATCCGGATTCGATGTCATTGTTGGCGAAATGAACGACGATCTGTTGCATGCGGGCATGGAGCGCATCGAGCATTCGTTGGGACGTGCTGTCATAAAAGGCAAACTAAGCCAGATCGATGCCGATACAGTTCTTACCAACATCGATGGCACTGTGGATCTGGCAGATCTCGCAGCAGCCGATCTGATAATCGAAGCGGTGACAGAACAGATCGAACTGAAAGAGCGCGTTTTCAGCACATTGGATGCTGTCGTTCGCGAGGATGCGATTCTGGCGACAAACACTTCATCCATCAGCATTGCCGCCATTGCCGCTGTAACCAATCGCCCTGACAGGGTTTTGGGGATGCACTTTTTCAACCCGGTGCCGGTTATGCCATTACTCGAATTAGTGCGTGGCATCCTCACTAGCGATGAAACCATGTCCACTGCCATCTCTGTGAGCGACCGCATGGGCAAAACCACGGTTGTGGCCAAAGACAGTCCCGGCTTCATCATCAACCGTCTGCTGATCCCCTTCATCATCGATGCTATCGCTGTTTTTGACGCCGGGCTTGCCAGTAGAGAAGATATCGACGCCGGCATCAAGCTTGGCTTAGCCCACCCCATGGGTCCTCTCACACTTGCCGATTTTGTGGGACTCGACACCACACTGGCTGTGGCCGATGTCCTTTACAATGAATATGGTGACCCGCGCTTCAAAGCCCCGCCTCTGTTACGGCAAATGGTGATAGCTGGGTTGCTCGGCCGCAAATCCGGTCGTGGCTTTTACGATTATTCTCAATGATTCGCACTGTCATCACCATGAAGAATATTCTTATCTATTTGTATATTTGTTATTTATTCTCCGGTTTAGGATTTAAATAAGATTAATTTGGGTTTCGCAGAATCTCTTTTTTCTATCAAAATAATACTTTACCGAATCTAAATCGAAAATAATTACTAGATAAACCTAAATCTTGCAAATATAATCACTGTATACCTAAATATGGGATAACAAACCTAATTTAAACTTAATGAAGCTCAACACCATTACTCAAGAAGTTGGAGTAAACTTACTTTAGATTATTGCTTAGGGTGCGTAAATATGCGGCCCTCCTCAATCGAAGGAGTTTCCAAACATCGTGAGATCTTAGGGTTACTTCCTGAGAGTTCGACATCACTAAACTTATGTCTGGGTATTTGACCTTATCTTGACAATTCATACAACCCCACCCCACAGCATGGTCGCTCTGGCTCAGAACTGGTTGGCAACCGATCCTCTCAGCGCTTTGGCCAATTACACTTGGGTCAACAACGTTACGATTGGGGCAACATACTGCCGGTTTGCATACGACGGCGACAAGCACTGCCTTACACACTATCAGGGCCTGCCTTTTACTGCTATCGCCGTACAAGGTGAAGACCCTTGCACAATCCGGCAACTGGCTAAGACACTGCTAGCCCCCGGCCAATCGGCGTATTCCCTGGTTCCCGGCCCCATCCGTACATCGATGCACCAGGCGGTCATCATCGAACAAGAACGCATGGAGTGGCAGATGCTCCTTGCCGGTGACTCCGTTAAAATCCCCCACACAGACACTCGCCAACTCACCAATGATGATTTATCCCACATGCTGGCACTGGCCGCCACCGATGAAGTCTTGGCATTCGGACCAGACACTTTCGCCCGCAATCCCTACTTCGGCGCGTTCTGCGGACAGCGTCTGGTTGCCATGGGAGGCATCCAATCCCAAATACCGGGCATGTGCGAAATCGGCTCTATTATCACCCATCCACAGTTTCGCCGTCGCGGTTATGCCAGGCAGGTGGTAGGCAATTTAGTGGATTTCATTCACAATGTGGGAAAAACACCCTTCCTCTGCCTTTTCCAAACCAATACGCTAGCACTAGCACTATACGAAAGTCTTGGTTTTAGCGTCATCAATGAACTCGCATTGTTGCGCTGGCATCTGCCTGACTGACTTTTTAGCCTGATCATTCCATCGCCCTAGCCAATTATCCACACACCAATATCAAACCTTATCCCGTGTCTCTTTTTTCACTGCCACTGCATCCCAGCCTCGTTCACTTCCCTCTAGCGCTTCTTTTTTTAGGGGCGATTGCTTCCCTCATTTATGAAGTGAGGCCCTATACCTGGCTGAAAGGCTGGGGATTTGTCAGCCTCCTGATCGGTTGGATACTCTCGGTTCCTGCCATGATCACGGGGTTAGTCGATAAATCTGGCATTGAAATGGGCACTTCTGCAGACCAGGTGGCCGATCAACACACAACGGCCATATTGCTGTCCTGGGTGCTGTACGGTCTGGCGCTGTACTGGCAATATCGATGGCAGAAGGATGAAAGCTGGCCGCGCCGGCGCTGGCAGTGGGCCTTGCTCCTGATAGCGGCATCTGCCATACTGCTGATTGCAGGTCATCTAGGAGGCCGGCTGGTCTATGAGATGCGTATCGGAGTCCAGCCACAATAGCCTTCGTATAGCAACGTAAACGTGACCGATTTTGGGTTCGACCCATGTTTGCAAATCTGGATTCGTCTTCATGGCAACAACCATGAGTTGCCTTGAGTACGCCACCCATTTCCCACACCGAAAGAGCGCTCCTCGCCATAAGCGAACGTAACATGCAATACGACGAACCTTACAATTTAGGCTCTTTCGGAATTAGCGTCGCTCCTATTAGAAAGGTGTGGTTTGTTAGCAACAGACATCATGTAACACGTAATACGCAACACGTGTTCTTCTAGTACCCCACGAAATCCTGTTGAACCACAATTTATCCCACAGGTTGACCTTCCATGTCTCAACGTTTTGGCGCTCATGTCAGCGCAGCCGGCGGTGTCAGTAAGGCATTTGTCCGGGCCAACAGCATCGGCTGTGACACCATGCAGATCTTCACTCGCAACAACAATCGCTGGGTAGGCAAACCCCTGGAACCTGCCGAAATCGAGCGCTGGCGTAGCGCCCAAGCCGAATTCGATATCAGGCCCATCCCATCGCATGCGTCATATTTGATCAATCTCGGTTCACCTAAACCCGACCTTTGGCAGAAATCTATCGACACCTTTGTCGATGAACTCGAACGGGCAGAAGCGCTGGGGTTGCTCGGCGTGGTTCTGCATCCCGGATCACATATGGGCCAAGGCGAAGACTTCGGGCTCGAACGCATCGCCACGGCTTTAGACGAGTGCCATGCCCGCACTTCTGATTTCTCGACACTCACTCTGCTAGAGACCACCGCCGGCGCCGGCCACCACCTTGGCTACCGTTTCGAACAGCTAGGCGCTATTCGCCATCTCTGCGCCGAATCTGAACGCATAGGCATCTGCTTCGACACCTGCCATGTTTTGGCAGCCGGTTATGATTTTCGTAGCGCCGAAGGATTTGGCTCTGTGATATCCGAATTCGATGAGCATGTCGGCCTCGAACACTTGAAGTGCTTTCACCTCAATGATAGCAAACACGATTTGAGCAGCCGTAAAGATCGCCACACACACATCGGAGAGGGTTTTGTGGGATTAGATGGCTTCCGGCACTTGGTCAATGATCCTCGTTTTAGAGAGATCCCGATGATCTTGGAAACGCCGAAGAGCAAAGACCTGCACGAAGATGTCGAGAATCTGGCCGTGTTGAGAGGACTGCTAGGGTAGGGGATGGGTGACTTAAGAATCGAGGTTCAACTGCATTTCGATTGGTCGACACTGATTCAGGTGATTCGTGAAATGTGAATAATGGCGCGATGAGAGGGCATAACGTTTCACATTCTTCGACGAATAACCTATACAGGGTTACTCCGCAAAATGTGCGTTGTGTGCGTTAAACTGCCCAGATTGAGCCTGCCCGATTTTTGGTCTCTGTAGAGGGTAAACCAGTACACTAGTAAGCCGGAAAACCGGGCCGACACCGGCAGGCGACGTTTATCTCGGTCTACAGGTCTACCGGCCTACCGGTCTACCGGGTTACAAAATTATTGCTGTTAGCGACAGAAACTCTTTGGCAGTTGGCAACTAGTGGAGCTACAGATGATTACATTTCTGTCATCTACGACAGGTGTGCAAACCCCGGTCGATGACAGTTTCATCATGAAAGGCTGATACCCCTTGACGGGCCAGATAGGGGCTGCTATGTTGGCATCAGACTTCCTTTTTCTGGCTTGCCGATTCATGATTGCCTCTCCACCCAAAATCACATGAACATGTCCAACCACCTGCCCAAATCCCAATCCAGACCGGCAGTGCGATTTCTGCGGGTTGCCCTCCTGACCATAATAGCGATTTTGTTGCTGGCGACAAGCCTGGCTACAGCATCTCCCGAACCACAACTCACCCCAAGTGCTGGTACTGATGCTTCCTGGCAGCGAGTTTGGAAAGGGGATGGCGCGCTTTACGCCCTGACAGCAAAAGACAGCCAACATCTGTTAGGCGTCGGCTCACAAGGTATGATTCTTAGCAGTACGAATGGCGGCCAGACCTGGCATTACCAGTCCCCTGTTCCCGAACCCGACCTTTTTGACTTATCTCGAACAGGGCTGAATGTTTGGGCAGTTGGCCAGCAAGGCACGATCCTCGTCTCTGAAGATGATGGCGTTAGTTGGCGCTCACTCAATGTGGGACTGACTGCTGACTTGTTCGGCGTACATTTCATCGACAGCTTGTCCGGCTGGATAGTTGGCGAGGGTGGATTTATCGCCCATACGAATAATGGCGGCGCCAGTTGGCAGGCCCAAAACAGTGGTGTCTCTCAGCAACTGCGCGGGATCAAGATGTATCCGGGGGGGCAGAAGGGTATTATCGTAGGCAACGATGGCGCGCTTATGTCAACCACTGATGCGGGATCTTCTTGGACCAGTCATCCCGGAGTCGTCAACAGCAATACGGATTTACATGATGTCCATCTCTTTGGTGCAGAGGCGTGGGTTGTCGGCCAGGCTGACACCCTGCGCTATAGCAACGATCAGGGCGCTACGTGGAATACGCGAAGTATTGGCAGTGGCGTCGACCTCAATAAAATCGAATTCGTTCGTGGGCAAAACCAGATCGGGTGGGTGGCAGGGGAAGATGGGCGGCTTGCCCGAACCGGTGATGGCGGCCTCACATGGGCGCAGGTCCCTTCTATCGACGGCAGTGAACGAGATGGGCGAAATCTATACGCGCTGGCGGTTGGAAGCACCGATCATGCCTGGGCAGGCGGTAGCGTTGTCACTGCAAACGATGGTAGCTGGGGCGGCCCGGTGAATCTCCAAAGCTGGTTTGTTTGGCACACTGAGGGCGACAATGTCTGGAGACACCTGATCGGCGGGCATTATCCTCGCTATTTCGATGTAGTGGCGGCTTCTGAAAAGGTCGCATACATTGTCGGGGACCATGTTTCGGGCCTGAAAACAAGCGATGGCGGTGAAACCTGGCGTGAGCTCTATCAAGCATTTCGCACCGATCCTGCGACGGTCGCTACCGCTGATACGGTGGGAGCATGGCTTATGGCGCTGGACTGTGCACCTGCAAACGCCGATGATTGCCATGCCGTGGGACGCTCCGGTCTACTCCTTCACACGACTGACGGAGGCGCTAGCTGGAAACGGGAATGGACGCCCGGTTATGGCGGTTTTCTTTATGATGTCAACCGTACTTCAAACAGCAAAGGCGTTATTAGCGGTACACACCACTATTTCTATACCACTAACAACGGTACATGGACCGAATCAACGCCTGTGATCAGAACAACGGGTATCGATCTGGATATGATCGATGAAAATGCGGGGGCAATCGCCATCCTCAAGACCAACCCCGGGCCGCGTATCACCGCCAATGGGGGCGTCTCATGGGGGCACCGCCCGGCGCTCCCCGGCCAATATGCCGGCTGGTTCTTCCATGCTATCGACGCTTACGATGCCAACAGTGACGGCCAATTGGACAATATCTGGTATGGAGGTTGTGCGCGGCCCGCTCCCTGGGTGCATGCCGACCCTTGTGTGTCAGCAGGCATCTTGCACAGCAACGATGGCGGCTACAATTGGACGGACTTCACCTTCAGTGACGATACCAGGATGTTTCTGGCTGTGGAAATGCTCGATGAAACCAAGGGTTGGGCCGTTGGCGAGCAGGGTTTACTTGCTGCAACCTCTGATGGTGGCAATAGCTGGACACAGCTCAATGTTCCCAGCGATGGCCATCTTCACGGTCTCTCCGTTCATAGCGAAGATCTCGCCTATGCGGTTGGCGAAGACAACGTTGTCCTGCTCTACAAAGCGGTCTCTACCAAGAACGTGCGCGCTGATGCCCAGCAATACACCTACACCGATGGCGAGCTAGAGGATTGGTCGCAGAATGGGGTTGTGACGATCAATGCCGAGACCGCCGACACACTACTGGGCGCCGTACCACAAACAGCCGATCTCAGCGCCCAGGCGCGAGTGCGCTGGTGGGAAGATCGACTCTTTGTGGGCATCGAGGTTAGCGATGATGTAGTTAGCGGTGAAGATCGCATCGAATTGGCAGTCGATGGTCTAAATAACGACAGCGGCGGCGGGTCAGATGATCACAGCTTCAGCTTCTACGCGGATGGTAGAGTTAGCGATGATGGGATCGCTATACAGACAGCTACGCGGTCGATGGGAACGGGCTATCGTGTCGAGTTGGAGATCCCTGCCGCAGCGCTGGGCGGTGATCTGTTATCAGGCAGAACGGTGGGGATAAACCTTGCCCTTGTCGACGATGATGGCGCCGGCGAAGAAACTACCTTGGTGTGGGCTGCCCCAACCTTGCTTGATGAACCCGAGCTTTTTACAACCATCACCCTGTTTCCCTTTGGCGGCGACAGCCGAACACTGATCTCATACCCTGCCAATGACTTGACCCTCGATGGCGATCTGGTTGATTGGACAGCGGAGGGGACCATGCCGCTAACCCCGGCAACAGCCGACACAAGCCAGGGGGAGACGACGCCTAACGAAAATGACCTCAGCGTCGAAGTTCGTAGTCGTTGGCAGCCGCAGTATGTTTTCGTAGGTATCAGAGTTCGGGATGACGCCGTGCGGGCGGGCGATGCCATTCATCTCGCCTTCGATGGTAATCAGGATGGTCGAAATCTGGGCACGAATGATTGGGATTTGCGCATTTCGGCCAATGGTGAAGTTCAGGGCGGGTATAATGCGCTGGCATACATTGTGCAAACCCCCGAAGGTTATGAGATCGAAGTCGCCGTTCCCGCCAACATGTTGGGCGGCGATCTGGAACATGAACGGATCGTCGGTTTTAACATCGGTGTCGCCGATGATGATAGCGGTGATGCCGTGCCGGAAAATTGGTTGGTTTGGGAAGGGGCGAGTACCGGGGGCGTCTTTGCCGATCTGGGTGAACTAGCCCTACAAGCGTATCGCCTGGAATTACAGGCTGGGACAAACGGTTATACCGGTGTTCAAGACACATTCCTCGATCTGTGGCTTCCCGATCAAAATCATGGCGCCGATCCTACACTTGAATGGCGCGCGGCCGGAGCCGATCCATCCAAGATTGGCCTTGTACGATTTCATCTCAGCACACTTCCCCCCGAAGCGATCGTCAATCAGGCCTTCCTTATATATAGGGCCGTTTTAGATGGGGGTCAGGACCTCGATGTTGCCATCTACAGAATGCTCAAATCCTGGGAAGTCAATGAGACTACATGGACACAATCCGCGATTGGTACAGCCTGGGAAATCGCAGGCGCGCAAGGTTCTACAGATCATGCAGGGTCCCCCAGCGATAGTCGTTCGCTGACAGAAATAGGCTGGATTGACTTCGATGTCACAGAGGATGTCGCTGCCTTTGCAAGCGGAGATGCCGACAATCATGGTTGGCTGATCGAATCAACAGGCCCCTTTGCCCGATTCCTTGTAGCTGCGGCCGACTACACCGACAATCCGGACGACCGGCCCAAGCTGGAAATCTTATACGCTCTACCCTCAAACGGTAATTTTCCCACACTGACCCCCACGGTTACACCAAGCCGTACGCCAACACCAACCGATACACCGACCCCAACCATCACGCCAACCGCTACCCCCACGTCAACACCAACTGCAACACCCACGATTACACCCACGCCAACGATCACACCAACCCCGACCATTACGCCGACCGGCACCGAAACACCCACAGCTACGCCGACGCCCACCGCCACAGCTACGCCGACCGCCACAGGGACGGCAACGTCAACCCCAACCGTGACTGCCACACCCACATCCACTGCCACGCCCGATCGCTTCACCCTCACACTGCAACAGGGCGTAAACGATTACTCCGGCAATGTAGACACCTTCCTGTCCAGCTTTGATCCCCAGGTGAACTATGTGCAGGCACCATTGTTAGCACTGGAAGAAGCCCCTAACAACCGAAATCGCGCCTTGCTGAAATTCGATCTCTCATCCATTCTTTATCGAACCACCATCCTAAAAGCGGAACTGCAACTTACTGTTATTTATCGCAGCGTACCTGAATCAACACCAGCACTCATAATCAATCGCCTGGTCCGTAACTGGGATTCAGAAGTCACGAATTGGCATGTTGCTACGAGATCAAAAGCCTGGGCACTGGCGGGAGCAAGTGCTGCTGACTTTGATTATGCGATGCCGGCTAGTGCTGCCGTCGTGCTCACCAGCGGTCCTACCCTATCGCTTGATGTAACCGACGATATACAGTCGTGGCTTAATGGTGCTGATAACTTCGGCTGGCTACTGCGATTGGATGGACAACCTGATCTGGCGCTGAATATCGCCAGTGCCGATAATGATAGCGTAGAGGTCCGCCCCCGGCTGTTGATCACACTGTCAACAGGAACCGAACTCTCCTCTCCAACACCTACGCCAACACGACCCGCGTCCCCCACTCCGAGCGGCGATAGCGGTCTACAAACCTTCCAGATGGCACTAAGACCGGGTTGGAACGCCCTCTCTTTGCCGGTTATCCCTACCAATCCAGCATTGCCCACCGTGCTCGATAGCCTTTCTGGCAACCTTAGCGAAGTACGTTGGTATGAGAACAAGGGATTGCATGCGCAGTGGCGCTACTTCAGACCAGATGCCGCTGACAACGATTTACGTGCTATCCCCGAATTAATCGGCGTTTGGGTCCATATGGCAGAGGGTGATACCCTTGATGTTACAGGGCTGATCCCTGCAATGACGACGATTCATCTGAATCGTGGCTGGAACCAGATCGGATTCCCGTCGTTATCGAATCAGGCGGTCGAGAGTGCGTTGGCGACCATTGACGGTAGATATGAGCGGGTACAGGTTTGGGAGAATGATACGCAACAATGGAGATATTTCGTTCCTAATGCATCAAACAATACCCTCACCCATTTCAGACCGGGGGACGCTATCTGGATTGAGGTTGCCGAGTCGACCAATTTGACGATCATTAACTGAGCTTCCTTTACTAGACGCTTTTCCTTTATGTCAACCCCTCGGCCTGGCTCCAGCACTGATAACTACACCTCTAACACTATCTCAACCCCCACCTGCTTTGCAATCCTGCGGCGAATCCGTGTCTGTATCACATCTTGTGGAAGTTCGGCGTCGATCTTGAACCAGCGGTCGGGCGCTTGGGCAGCCAGTGCCTGGTAGCCACTATACACCTGGTGATGAAATGTAAGGGACTGCGCTTCCATGCGGTTCCACTCCGCGGGCGTCTGTGCTTTACGTCGCAAACCCGCTTCTACACCGATGTCGAGGAAGATTGTAAGGTCAGGCGTAAGCCCACCCGTGGCAAAGTCTGTGATCTGATGCAAAGCATCGAGCGACAAACCATGCCCATAACCCTGATAGGCTAGCGTGCTATCGTAAAAACGGTCACAGATGACTATCCAGCCTTGTTCCAGATGAGGAAGCAGTACTTGGCGCACAATTTGGGCACGGGCGGCGGAGAAAAGCAGGATTTCAGCCTCTGGGGTCATATCCGTATTATCAGGATGAAGTAATATCTCGCGGATGTGGTCACCTATGGCCGTTCCCCCCGGTTCCCTGGTGAGCAGTACTTTATCTGTCTGATTACGTAGCCAACCAAGGATCAGATTGACTTGCGTTGTTTTGCCGCTCCCCTCTATGCCTTCGAATGTAATGAAATGCATGATTTTAACCGTTCGCCTTAGGGTGCAACATGAGGTATAGTCGATCTAGCCCGTACCGTGGTTGATATTGCGGTCTGCGGGGTGCACAGTGCGCTGCCCGCGGCCTATGCTGAATAGATACGCATAATCGATATTCCAGCAGCGAGAAAAATCGCAATTATTGTAGTGCCTCGGGTTTGAGAACACCCACAAAAGGGAGATTACGATACTGCTCACGGTGATCTAGCCCGTAGCCAACCACAAAGAGATCGGGAAGGTGAAAGCCGAGATATCTTGGTTTTATGTCTAGTAATCGCCGGCTGTGTTTGTCGAAAAGGACGGCAACATGCAAGCTGGCGGGATTTCGGGCTTGGAGCATTTTCAGCAAATAGCCTCGTGTCAACCCCGTATCGATCATATCTTCCACAAAAATGACATGTCGCCCTTCGAGGGAAGTCTCCAAATCCTTGGTAATACGCACCAATCCCTGCTCAC
>JAAENG010000073.1 GCA_024224665.1 Chloroflexota bacterium
ACAGGCGGCGCCAACGAGATTGGCGTTTCCGGATGGCGACCAGGCAGAATTGCTCGTCGTTGACGCCGCACTCACAGGGTTACACTGGACACAAGCGCCGGTGTCACGATACTGGTACCAGAACAGCTTGGTGATAGAGGGCGTGTACGCATTCCATCCGGTCTCCGTGAACAAGATGTCGAATCCTCGTGTCAGATAAGCGGACTGCTGGCCAGATGTAACAAGTTGGTTGCTGATGGCGTTACAGGTTGGGGCGATATTCCCATACTTGGCTGCGTTCCAGCCCATCTCCGTGGCCCAGATCGGCGTACCCCAATCGCCATACGTATTGAGCGTGTCCAGGAATTTGTGAATGATGGTCGGCGATTCCGCATGGTAGAGATCTTGGGGATCCAGTTTTAGGCTGCCATCCGCATAGGTGTAATCAACCGAAGGGTAAGGATGCAGGGCAAAAACGTTGTACGAAATCGAATTCTGCTTGAGTAGTTGATCGAGATATAGATTTCTTGCTGTCAAATCTGCACTACCCAGCCCGCCAAATACAATCTTGTCCCAGGGTTCTTTACCCAGGATCGCCCCAGAAGTTGCGTTGAGCAAATCGGCGTAGGAGTCTGGCAGCAAACGACTCGTAGAGTGATCCGGTTCGTTCCACACTTCCCAATAGCGAATGCGGTCGGCGTAGTATTCGGCCAGGAAGGCAGACACATCGGAGAATTCGTCGATATAACTTTGCGGGGGGATACCGCCTACCCAATCCTGGCGGGCCAACATGCGTCCACTCAACAGACCGAGAACAGCGATACCGTTCTCACACAAATCATCGATAACGGCATCGTACTTCTGTAAGTCGATGTGCAACCAATGCGCATCTCCGATAGGTTCTGTCTGCGTTTCACCGTAATTGTTGGCTGAGGCAATGAATTCCAACCGCGTCCAATGGACGCCGGCATCAGTAAGCCGTTGAATACGTCCGTAAGGATCGTCGTCATTATACAAAGGCAGCATCAAACCCTTGCTGACCGCCTGACCGCCGGGAACGCCGGGCACCGACATGCTGGGATCGTCCCATTTGCAGCTCTTAGAGGGCCGATCATAACGTCGAATCTTCAAATCATCCAACCAAACGCCTTCCGCAGTTCCGGCTTCATCGCTTGTAAATTGCCACATGATGTACACTGTATTGTCGTTGGCGTTATCCAGCCGTGGGTAATACACTCGGTACTGAGTCCAATTTTGAGATCGGGGGCCGGGCCAGGAGATACCCCGATAATTAGTGCCATCACTAGAGAAGTAGACGCCGATCTCATCACCTTCGCTAGTATCGGCTTCAGTATCGGCCAGATCCAGCCACATCCAAAAGTCTGCGAGTACATTTTCGTATCCGGCCATGTCGCTGAGTACGCAGATGAGTTGGGCAGTCAGGTCGTTCGGGTAGGTATGATTCGGGTCCGGAGAAGGTCCGGCTGCCGGCCACATGGCATAGCTTCCACTCCTTGACCTAAACGTGTCGCGCTCCCACCAGATCTGCTGACCCTCAACATAATTTTCCCAATAACAAGCGCCCCCATCCACAAAAATGTTCTCCTCGAAACTCGTATCGTAGAAATAGTCATCCCAGTCATTTACAGAACTTGGTGATTGAGCATGTAAAGAGGGGGTGATTACAGGCGATAACTGAGCATCGTTATCGAGTTTCAGAGTGGCCGGTACCGGCAATCCCTGCTGCAATCGAGCTTCTCGCTCTACGGCGCTTAGCTCTTCCTCAAACATCGCATCCGTGAGCACATACACCTCAATTGGCGGTTCTGTCTCAACCGGCGTGGGCGTGCTCACCGGCGTCGCGCTCGGTATCGGCGTTGCTGTCGGTATGGGTGAATCGAACAACTTGCTCGCCCGTGTAACATTCTGAAGCGGGAATGCTATCAAAACTGTCATAAGAGCCAATGCAATCAAAGGCGCATTCTTCGTGACCAGGGGTTTCATGGTTGTTCCTCCTCTCGATGGTGAACAGATGGGTCTAACGTCGCAAATCACCGGAGCCAAAAAGCAGAGCGACGAGGAACGAGGAGCGGCGCTTTTTGCCGTCCGAGTGAATTTGCCTTGTTAGGCATTATTCATTAACAAAGGTAGCCTTAACTCTTTTAGAGACAAGCATATACGGAACCCAGACAACAACCATGAATAGTGAGCGCATCAGTTCTTTGATGGTGTCTGGGTCAAATATTGGCTCACTTGGCATAACTAGTTTGATTGCAAAGGCATCGGCTATGATGAAAACTAGACT
>JAAENG010000074.1 GCA_024224665.1 Chloroflexota bacterium
CAATCACCAATGCCCCCCAAAAGGCGCTCATTACCCGACCGCTCCCCCCAAAGAGGCTGGTACCTCCGATCACGGCTGCAGCAATGGCGTTGAGCATAATATTACCACCACCTGCCGCCGTATCCACCGAACGTAGGCGGGAGGCAAACACGATACCCCCTGCCGCTGCCATGATGCTGGAAAGCATAAACACCATAACCCGGATGCGATTGACATTGATACCGGCGCGTCTAGCAGCTTCTGCACTCCCACCGATAGCATAAACATAGCGGCCGAACGTTGTACGTTCCGCCAGGAAGGTAAAGCCGATCAGCAAGACCAACATGATTAGCCCCAGCATGGGCAGGCCCCGATCCTGGGTCGCCACATATACGACCGCCGCGGAAAAAATAACCAAAACGATAATCTGCAATGCCGTTATCAGAGCGGGTGTGGTCGAAACCCCTTTGTCCTTTCGCGATCGCATACCAAAAACCTTGTACGCGACATAGGCAAAAAGCCCAACGGCTGCAACGACCCAGGCCCACGTATCGGGGATGAAAAAGTTAGCGATGCCGATGACGACCTTTTCTTGAATGATCACTGTCCCAGCGCCACCGATCAATATCAACACAACACCATTCCATACTAATAACCCCGCCAGCGTCACAACAAAGGAGGGGAGTTGAAATCGAGTGATAATTGACCCCTGGATGATACCTATCATCGCCGCGATGATGAAAGCGACGATAATAGCTGCTATCCATGGCCAACCGTTGGGTGGCCGCAAGAAGAGCGTCATGAACACGGCTGCAACGGCACCGACATAGCCGATAGACAGATCGATCTCACCGAGTAACAACACGAAGACTACGCCTATCGCCAGTGTGGTCAGACCACCCATTTGCACAACCAGGTTGACGAAATTCCGAGGTGTTAGGAAGTGCTCGTTTAGAGATTGAAAAATGATGGCGAGAATAATTACACCTATGATCATCGGTAGTGCACCCAATTCGCCTGAGCGCATCTTTACGGTGTTATCCTTGATGAACTGGGATACAGTGGGCGTCTTGTTGCTGTCAGCCAAGGTACCGATGTCTACCGTTTCGACATTCTTATCTGTAGCGCTCATGATTATTGCATCCCCGGTACTGTGACGACTTTACCTGCAGTGATGGCATGAACCACCTCCTGCTGAGTGGTTTCTGCGGCGACTAACTCTGCCACATTCTGACCAAGTCGTAAAACGGTGATTTTATCCGACACTTCGAAGATATCGTGCATATTGTGAGAGATGATGATAACCGCCAAACCTTTATCGGCCAGACGCCGTACGAGATCTAACACCTGCCGTGTTTGGGCAACGCCGAGAGCGGCGGTAGGCTCATCTAAAATCACCAATTTGGAATTCCACATGACCGCCTTTGCTACGGCAATGGCCTGCCGCTGCCCACCTGATAGTTCCGCCACCTTCTGACGAACTGAGCGGACGGTCGTCACCGAGAGCGAATCAAGCGTCTCAATGGCCGCCTTTTCCATTGCAGGTTCATCCAGCCGCCAAGGACTTTGGATATACTCTCGGCCCAGAAACATGTTGGCGACTACGTCCAAGTTGTCTGCCAAAGCCAGATCTTGATAGACGATCTCGATACCCAGATCCGCAGCATCTTTAGGACCGTGAATATTAACTTTCTTCCCCTCGAAAGCGATCTCCCCCTCGTCAAATGGATAAATGCCTGCAATGCCTTTGATTAACGTCGATTTACCGGCGCCATTGTCCCCTACCAACGCCATCACCGTTCCCGGCTCCGCGTGAAAATCGACCTCACGCAGAGCCTGAACGGCGCCAAAATGCTTCGACACACCTGTTAATTGCAATATGGGTGCTTCTGCCATGGGTTCTCCCTCGTGTTTGAACACCCGCTACGGGTAAAGTAGTGGGGACGCCGGTTGACGCCCCCACATGTTGTATCGGCTGAGTGTTTCCTAGCGATCCGACGGACAATACTGTTCGAAGTCACCTACGCAGACTTCTTCCCAGGTACGGAAGCCATCTGCTATGACTGTTTCGGCAATGTTGTCCGAGGTAACAGCCAATGGGGTGAGTTTCATGAACGGCAGATCATTCTGGCCGTTGTTGATGGAATCGCCGGTCAGACTGCCTACATCCTGACCGCACAATAGTGCGATACCGGCAGCGGCGGCGGCTTCAGCTTCCAGTTTGATCGGCTTGTAAACTGTCATGCTCTGGTCGCCGGCGAGGATGTTCTGGATCCCACCGACTGTGGCGTCTTGACCACTGACCGGATGGGCAGGCAATCCCTGGCTCTTGCGAGCGGCGATAACCGAATTGGCCAAGCCATCATTCGCTGCGAATGTGGCGTCTACATTGCCACCGGCAGCTGTAAGAATCTGTTCGTAGATCGTCAGCGCCTGCTGGTTGTCCCATCCTGGCACTGCCTGATCGTCCACTAGCGTCCAATCTCCAGCATCATAACGTGGTGAGGCGATACCGAAGTAGCCCTCGCGG
>JAAENG010000075.1 GCA_024224665.1 Chloroflexota bacterium
TAGTTCTTGGGCACTATTAAAAAGGAGAATCTGTGGCTCTTGGTCCTTTTGCCACCCCCCTCCATCGCCCATCCGAACTGTCTCATAGTTGAACTCTATCTCACCCGACTCAAGGGGAGGGCAAGCAGGTGGCGGTTGCGTTGCTTCGGGCGCGAAAGGCGCCGCAATGTTACATGCGGCCAGCAACACCGCGCTTAATAGAACAAGCAGCAGGTGGGTTATCTGTCGGTTTATCATGCTCATGTCCTCCAGTAAGGTGAGATGAATGGTGATTTAGGACTGAGAATTCTATGACTTACGGAGCTTTCCCGTTATTTCAGGAAGCAATCAGCAAGCTACTGCATTAGTCAAGCGCATGTTGCACATTGACCGAGGAGTGAACGACCCTAGTAGCAGACATTTTCGCAGGTGAAACCCCGTCATTTGGGGATTTCACCTGCGAAAAAAAGGGAGGGATTTGTGCAAGGTGTATTTGCCCAATACAAAATCAGCAAGCTACTCTGTCCTAAGTCCTTTGCAGAACCTGGTAGGCGCGAAGTTGTCCTATTACTGAGGTTAAACTCAAGCAGTGATTTTGCCATAGTGTGGGCGAAACACCACTTAGAATTGAACAATTAAACAGCCGTCCGGGCTCGCCATATCCGACGCAGCAGCCATTGGCCACCTTGTACGTCCACCAGCAATTCAAAACGTATACCCTCTGATGCCTCGACCAGAACCTCTGTCATCCCATCCTCTCGCAGCGTCTGCCTGCCCCAACCGATGATCTCCCAGCGCTTTCCCTCAAACCAGACGGCCTGGGGTCGCCAGTTGCGCTGGCTCCAGCTGGCTTCGACGATAACCGGGTGATCCAAAAACTCGACCTGTGTCCGCGCCGAATCAGGCATTTGCCGGGGGGATAGCAGACGCAGTACCATGCTTAGCGCCGCCCCGACGGTGGCCAGCTTATTACCCATACGATCATAGGGCCAAATAGAGCGTTCGCCTTCTTCTATACCTTGTGCCGATACATGCAGATACACGAGTCCAACCGGTTTGTCAGGGGTGCCGCCTGTGGGTCCGGCAATGCCGGTAGTCGAAATGCCGATATCAGCGCCCACAAGCTTGCGTACACCTTGCGCCATCTCGGCTGCAGTTTCAGGGCTGACAGCACCGAACGTAGCCAACGTACTTTCCTGCACGCCAAGCAGGTGCGTTTTGGCATGATTACTGTAGGATACAATGCCTCCAAGCATGTAAGCAGAGCTACCGTTTACATCGGTCAGATAGCTGCTTAGCAATCCGCCGCTACAAGATTCGGCCGGGGCGATAGTCAGAGATCGTCTGCTGAGGACGCTGCCTACCTGGGTGCTGAGTTCAAGCAGTGCTTGGGTTGGGCGGGGTGAGTCGGTCATAGTTTTTATTTTCAAAGAAGAGGATGGACGATAGCGCCTAATGTCTAAAGCGGAAACTCGCGGTCTCAAAATGACTGTGGTTTAGGCGTAATTCTTTTCCGGACACTTCTTGAAATGTCATTCCTTCGATTTCACTCAGGACAGGTCTGAACGGATTTACGAAGCTAATACACATCGAAAATGCATCGTGTGCAGCGGAAAAATGCTCAACAACAAGCTAATTCCAGCGAAGAATCTCTCGTTTCATGACCACTAGACCCTTCGCTGGCATTTCGAGACCGTGAATGTTGTGTGTTTGACCCGCTCAGGGTGACAAAAGAGAAAAGTGTCCAGTAGCAAAAGACGTGAACGCTGTCAGAAGATCGGCTAGCTCTTTCGGAATTTGCGTGGTTCCTACTAAACACTGGCAAATCGGAAAACCAGTACACCGGAAAACTAGGCCGACTCCGGCAGGCGACGTTTGTCCCGGTCTACAGATCTACCGGTTTACAGGTCTACCGTCCTACCGTCCTACCGATCAATCCTGTTGAACAGATCAGCATCCAGGGTTTGGCAAGCGCCCTCGTGATCACGATGACGAGCGGCTGGCCTTTATCGTGATGATAGAGCCTGCGTCGGAATGCTTCAGGATCGATGGGGGAGCCTCGTTTTTTGACGGCGAGCACCTGGCCCTGTAAGACGCGCAGGCGACGATTGAGATGTTTTAAGTCAAATGGATGGTGTTCCAGAATGCGCCAATGACGAGCAAATCGGCTGGGAACCCGATCATCTGCCGAGAGATAGGCGATGGTCGGGTCTATCTGCCAGAGGCCGAGAGCGAGGGCCAGATCGCCAACCGCACCCGCGCGTATAACCGCGGGATCTGGTTCATAAAGGTAGTGGCCCGGCGGGCGGACATCGGCCAGCGCGCCTCCGGCCTCAAGTTCTTCGCCCGAAGGGAGGAGAGTGGCCCGACGTTTCCTGTCACGGGCCAAATCGCCGAACCACAAGACGCACTGCTTGAGATCACCCTGCACGCTGATCCACTCCGCTTCGGCATCGGGGGGAATCACCTCGTGAGCTAAACCTGGCATCAGTTTGACCCCCAAACCGCCCTCGTAACGACGCCGTTGTGCCAGCAGGCTGCTTAGCGCTGGTTGCAACTGTTCGGGATCGAAGATACGCCTGTGGCCGGTGCGCCGGCCCGGGTCGGCCCAGGCGGCGTGACAACGCCAGGCAGGTAACCGCACATCAGCCCGAAGTGGCTGGACACAAGATGTCAGATTCATAGCCCTGGCGTTTGCAGCAACCAGGCTCAAATTAAGTGCTGATTGATCGACAGAGAGCACCCGATGTCCGGCGGCGGCCAGAGCAAGGCTGTCGCCACCCAAGCCACAGCCTAGATCGGCTACATGCCTGCTATGAGCATACCTGCGCGCTGTGTGACATGCTACAACTGAGGCACTGGCCTGTTGCAGCGGTTCTTTGGCAAAAAACATACGTTCAGCATCGATAAATTTCCCCTTGGCCTGCCGTCGTAGCTGGGCTGTTTGCACAAGAGCACTGGCGTGGTCGGCAGGTAGTGCCTTTCGCAAATGCGTCAGGGTTTGTAACAGCTCTAAGTCGCTCGGAGGACGTGCTGTGAGTGGTTCGAGCCAGATCGCCGCCTCATCTGACTGCAGCCACACTATCAACTCCGGCGTAAGGGTCATATTTGCACGGCACGCAAACGAGGCCTACGGATCGGCTCATCCCCATAGGCGGCTGCCAGGGGTAATTGCACCCGGAATGTTGTCCCTTCCCCTTCAGTAGACTCGACGGAAATATCACCGCCGTGGGCATCGACAACCCATTTGACAATCGAAAGCCCCAGGCCGGTACCACCAACCGCCCGCGAACGCGCCTTATCGGCGCGATAAAAACGGTCGAAGATGTGCGGTAGATCTTCAGGTGGAATCCCCTGTCCCGTGTCACTGATGATGATCTCGGTGGAAATACCAGCAGATGATAAACTTAGATCGACGCTGCCCCCTTTGGGCGTGTATTGGATTGCATTATTGATCAAGTTGACCAACATCTGTCGCAGACGGTCGGCGTCACCCATGACAATGGCCTGGTCTTCGTGCAACAATCGTAAATCGATACTGTTACCCGAACGACGCTTGGCCTGTCTGTATACCTCCAACAAAATGGTATCTAGCTCCACACGTTCTCGACTGAGAACCATATCTGCATCGGCTTGTGCCAGTAATAACAGATCTGATACCAGTCGTCTCATATGTTGTGCTTCCTGCTCGATCTCATCCAACATTTCCGCCTCTTCGTCCGGCGGTAGTGCGTTGATTCGTTTGAGCAGACTGGTGTTGCCCAAAATCGTCGTCAGGGGTGTGCGCAGTTCGTGCGAGATATCGCCGCTAAAGCGACGCTGTTTGTCGAAAAGTTCTTGCAGGCGGTCAAGCATCTCGTTAAAGGTGTTGACCAGTTCACCGATCTCGTCGTTGCGGGTACTGGATACCGGCACGCGCCTGTCGAGCCGTCCCGTGCGCGTAATCGCCAATGCCGTTACGGTTGCCTCTTGAATCGGCCGCAAGGTAATGCCCGCCAACCAATAACCGATAGTGGCCCCTATCACCAGGGCGACGACGATAATCCAGAAGAGGCTGGTGGCGAGTTGATTGAGTATTGCCTGCTCAGATTCGAGATGGCGCGCCACCTGCATCACATAGACGACTTCACCGCCGAATTTGATAGGCGTGTAGTAGACTCGCACCTGATCCTCATCCAGATCATAATAGCCTGCCCGGCCTGACATGGCTTGTTTGTAAAACTGTTCGGGTAGCCGGATGGTTTTATTTGTCAGGTTATCCGTGCGGCTGGTGATGCGCCTGGTGGTGTCACGTATTTGGATATAAACTTCGGCCTCGAAGTCTTCGGTCAGTACCTGCAGAAGTGAGCTTACGACATTCCTGGTTGGAACAGATTCCTCTAAAATGCCGGCGACTTGATCACCGCGCACCTTCAAATCAGTATCGATGGAATCTCGAACATTATCCTGAACACTGGTAAGTGTGATGACGACGATCAAAAAAAGCAGGCCGGCGAGCAGGCCACTATAAAGAAGTGTGAGGCGAAGACGAAGAGACATAAAGAGGAGGGACTGGCGCTAAAAGTAAGGTTTGAATTACGATTCGCGCAAGATATAGCCGGCCCCACGTTTGGTGTGAATGAGGCGTGGCTCGCCATTGGCTTCAAGTTTTGTACGAAGATAGCGAATATAAACCTCGATGATATTTGAGCTACCACCAAAATCGTAGCTCCATATCTCGTCGTAGATCTGGGCGCGAGTGAGAACCTGGTTGGGGTGGCGCATGAAGAGTTCAAGCAGATCAAATTCCCGAGCTGTAAGTTCTACCTCCCGACTGCCGCGATGCACCGAGCGGGCGGCCGTGTCGATTTCGAGGTCTGCGAATCGCATTATTCTAGTTTGCGGTTGGCTTTCGACCCGGCGCAATTGCGCTCGTACACGTGCCAGTAATTCGTCGATATCAAAGGGTTTGGTCACATAGTCATCGGCGCCACTATCCAGGCCAATGACTCGATCTTCAACCATATCACGAGCGGTTAGCATGAGAATGGGTAGGGCGCTTTCTTCACGAATGCGTTTACAGACCTCTATGCCGTCGATGCCTGGCAACATAACATCCAGAATAATGAGTTCGGGCTCTTGTTCGGTAAAGGCTCGCAATCCTTCATAGCCATCGGCGACCAGCTTCGTGTCGTAGCCCTCGTGGAGGAGCGCCCGCCTAAGTAGTTTGCCGATGGAGGGATCGTCTTCGATGATTAGTATTTGTGTTGGCATAAGTAGCTCGCTAAAGTGATGGCAGATGGGTGGTAGGGGTTTATTGTAGGCGAAAGGCAGGGGTTCCTTCAGCAGCCAGTATCTCTCGTAGGCGATCGATGCTGAGGTTGCCACCGCTGAGGATGATTACGACACGTTTACCGGCCAGCCGGTGTCGCAGTTTCAGGGCGGCGGCCAGGGGGGCAGCCCCTGCACCTTCCGCTAGATTACGAGTATGGGCCAGAAAGATAACGATGGCTCGGCGTATTTCATCTTCACTGATCAAGACAAAGTCATCCAGGTATTGGCGTAGAATGGTTTGTGGCAGCGAAAAGGCAGTACGAGTGGCCAATCCTTCGGCAAAGGTATTCATTTCGTCCTCTACAAGTCTGTTTTCTTTCCACGATCGATAGGCAGCCGGCGCCTGTTCTGCCTGCACGCCAATGATTTCGATCTTTGGATTCATACTTTTGGCAACGATGCAGGTACCGGCTGCGCCACTGCCACCCCCTATTGGCACAATAATAGTGTCTACATTTGGTATATCTTGTAGTATTTCCAGAGTGTAAGTACCGACGCCAGCAATAAGATGTGGCTCGTTTCCAGAATGAATATAACGATACCCCCCTTTCTCTGCCGAGAGCTCTACCCATTCGCGTGCCTCGTCAAAGTCTTTTCCCTCGAAAACGACCTCTGCGCCCAAGTTGCGCATGGATGCGACTTTGGCGGGATTGGCACCCTCTGGTACTGCGATAATCGCTCGAACACCAAACAAGTTTGCGGCATAAGCAATGGATTGGCCGTGATTGCCCGTGCTGGCGCCAATCACACCAGCCAACCGCTGCTTTTCAGGCAACGACGATATCAAGTTTATACCGCCACGCACTTTGAAGGCACCGACAGGCTGATGGTTCTCATGTTTGACCCAAAGCTGAGTGCCCAGCATAGCATCGAGGCTGGGATACCTATAGAGAGGTGTCGCCCTGAGATACGGGGCGATACTCTGGCGTGCTGCCAAAACGTCTGTGAGAGTAACGGTCATAGCATAGTTTGGAGTAAATAGGGAAGTCTAGTGTGATTATAGTTGAGACAAGCCTACCCAGACAAGACAATAATATCGTAGCCTTATGTTATACTGCATGTGAACTGATTTCGGTAACGCACCTGCCGTATAAGTCGATTGCACGGCCTCATTGTACAAGATCGTCTCAGTGATTGGTGTTCGAACGCTGGTGGGCACTTTTCAGTTTCAGCGCCGAATTTCGCTCGTTGTACTATCGCCGAATTTGGAACCGCTGCAATCATACCTCACTTCATCCATATGCCTGCACTCTATTCAGTCCAAATTCGCACCCACAAAGGGAGTGTTCGCGACCATAACGAAGATGCAGTCAGCACGGTTCTTGACTGGCGGGATGTCCTCAGTCTGACTGACGAAGAACTTCGAGTACGTGGGCACTTGTTCGCTGTTGCCGATGGCATGGGGGGGCACGCTGCAGGGGAAGTGGCCAGCGCAGTGGTAATCGAACAGCTCTTTAGGGTATTTTATGGCACAGAGTGGCAAACGGTTCAACAGGGATTAGCTACCGCGATATCTGCCGCCAACGACGTGCTTTGCGAGCAGGCGGACGCCAACCCAGACTATGCAGGAATGGGTACGACACTTGTTGCGGCATTATTGCGCGAATCAGATTTGACCATCGCCAATGTGGGAGACAGTCGGGCATATCTCTTCCGGCGGGAGGTGATCAGACAGGTGACACAGGATCACTCGTGGGTCGAAGAACAGATGGCGGCGGGTGTACTCGATGCCGCAGAGGCGGCGCGGCATCCATACCGCAATGTCATCACTCGCTCTCTCGGCCCAGATCGAGAACCTCGCCCCGACTTCTTTCACCTGACCACCATGCCCGGGGATCGCATTTTGCTCTGTACTGATGGACTCAGCAATCTTCTGGCAACCGACGAACTGGCGCAGTTTCTGAGCGCCTATCCTTCGGATGAAGCCGCAGATATTTTGATCGAGCAAGCGCTAGAACGAGGCGCTCCTGACAACGTAACAATAGCCGTGGTCGAGATGTTAGGCTCTACTGCCCGTGTGCGTCGGCCACTGTGGCCTTTTATTGTTTTTGCGCTGGTGGCCATCATCATAACAGGGTTTGTATTTCGAGACAGATGGATGGTCGAGCCACCACAATTTTCCACAGCAATTGTAGTAGCGACACAGCCCAGTTCGGTGGCTTTTATCCCTACACCATCGACACAACCACTATTTGTCAGCCCGCTGCCAACGCCCTCGCCAACCTCTGTACCAACCCCCGAACCCGTATACTTTGGGGAGCCTATCCAAGTCTCAGCTATTGCACTACAAACTCCGGCAGAAGGAAGTCCTACACCCGATTTGGTAGAACGTTTCGGTGCACTAGGCGCCTCAGGAGACAGCCTTGTCCGCATTCCGCTCCCTGAACGCTATGTATATTACTTGCAAGGGCCGGCCGATTTCGACCAATCAGAGAATGGCACACTCCATCTGCAAATCATGCACGAATACGCAGGGACAAACGGAATTACCTATAATATACCCCTAGACGAGAACGGGCTCTCTCAAACCGATCTGCTCCCAAGTGGGTCCCTGGTGGGCGTGATCGCACGCCCAATTTCGGAAAATAGTCGTAGTGAGAGCATTGAAGTAGAACCCTTGATTGTTTTGGACAGAAGTTTTCCAGCGGGGATCGGATTGCCGATTTGGGTGAAAGAAGGCGATCTGGACAGCTGGTTAGCGGTTGCGGATACATACTGGGTGTTTACCGTGGCGGGCGCCGCGGGTGCGCAAGGGTTGGTCATCGAGGATGCTGCAACACAGCCCGGCCAACCCCTGGTTTTGTGGGGCGGCTGGCAGCAGTTGGCTGAAACGCCCAAACTTATCGAATTCCTACAATTGGATGCAGCTCCTTATATTCTCGAAGATGCGACATATCGCCAACCTCACGGAGACTGAGAGGTTGGCCGAGCCCGCGCCAGCTATAGACGAGGAATAAACCATGGAGATATTGGAAAACAAACAAGACTGGACAAGGAATTATGAAAAAGGCTGGTTGGCTCACCTGGATGAGACCGGCGCCATCAACTGGGATCTGTACGAACACCCCAGAAACAGATCAGCTCCCGGGGCGGCGGGCGTGGAGCTAGCGAAAAGCCGCCTTATGTTCATCTCTTCGGCGGGCGCCTACTTGAAACATGAACAGCCCCCTTGCGATGCGGCAAACCCCACCGGCGATTACTCCCTGAGATCCTTCCCGACCAGTACACCGTTCTCGGCCCTGGCATATGCTCACGACCACTTTGACCACACTATGGTCGAGCAGGACGCTCAGGTCGCGCTACCCCTGCGCCATCTTGAGCGCCTGGGCGAAGAGGGGGTTATCGGAGATCTGGCGCCATCGATGGTCAGTTTTATGGGCTACCAACCGGATGCCGCCCGTGTGGTTGATGAACTGGCGCCTGCCGTTTTGAATGTAGCCCGGCAAGAGAATATCCAGGCCGCACTGCTGGCGCCGGTCTGACCTATTTGCCACCAATCCGTCGGATTGATTGCCCGATCTATGGAGATGGCGGGGATTGCCACTGTCATTGTCGCCTGGAATGGTGGCCGGATCCGGTTGGTCAACGTACCACGCGCTGCTATCACCCGTCTGCCACGAGGCACAGCATTTGGTCGACCCGGTGACGTTCAGCAGCAGCGCCGCGTTCTGTCGGCGACACTGGCTCTGCTGGCACTCGTGCGCCATACAAACCGGTTTATCTCGACGAGAAATAAGGCGAAACAGGCACTCGTGTAGTCCTTGAAAAACACGTATTGCGTATTGCGTATTGCGTATGTCGTCCAAGTATAGATCACCTGGTGACGAAGCGATCACCCCCTCACCTTGTCACCTCAGGCTAGTTGCTCCCACCCATGACATTTGCAGGACATGTTGTTCTTATCACCGGCGGCGCCTCGGGTATGGGGGCGGCAACGGCGCGGGCTTTTGCTGCAGAGGGCGCAAAAGTCGCTATTGTTGACCGTAACGAACAAGGTGCACAGCAGATCGCATCTGAAATCGGAGGTGTGGTGTTGGCGGGCGATGTTAGCAGTTCGGCGTTTTGTAATCAGGCTGTCGAGAGCGTGGTCGAGAGATTTGGACGATTGGACATATTGGTGAATGCAGCAGGCGTCATCCTGCGTGACGATGCCCTTGGTACAAGTGATGAACAGTGGCAGTATGTCATGAACGTCAATGTCAATGGCGTTTTTTATCTGAGTCGGGCGGCTATCCCAGCCATGAAAGCGCAGGGAAAAGGTGCTATCGTCAACTTTGGTTCGATCTGGGGTGAGGTGGGAGCCGCGGGGGTGTTGGCTTATTGCGCCTCCAAAGGGGCCGTTCACCAGATCACTCGCGCCATGGCGCTAGACCAGGCGCTGGACGGTATTCGCATCAACGCAGTCTGTCCGGGTGAGGTCAACACTCCCATGCTGGCGTCCGGGCGAGACAAACCGCCGTCTCCCGAGGATCTGCAACATATGGCCGATGCCACGATCCCCATGAAACGTCTGGCCGAGCCGGAGGAAATCGCCCAAGTCGTGTTATTTCTGGCATCGGATGCAGCCAGCTACATGACCGGCTCGATGGTCACCGTCGATGCAGGTTACACTGCGAGGTAACCTGAAAATCACTTGGGTGTATCCTAACCTGGACGAGCCAGAACCAATCAAAGAATAGACAGGATTAACAAGATTAACAAGATTAACAAGATTAGATCCTTAAAGATCTAGCAATTGTTCCCAGACTACGCTGAGAAAATCAGGCCTCGCTGGGGCAGGTAGCAAGTAGCAGGTCGCAGGTGCGAGTTCGGTTGCAGACAAGGTGAACTTGCCACTTGCCACTTGCCACACACATCGACAAAAAGTTGTCGATCTTTTTGCGTAAGCGCCTAATACAAATTCAGGAATCGTAGCTGCGCGTAACAGCGGGCGTTATCCATGTGTTCGGTTAACAACCCATGTGCCTGATCGATAATGGCCTGGTGGACAGCGTTGGGGTCATCAGCCAGATCGGAGGCAGAACGGGGTGGGGCGAAGGAAAGGCGTGGTTGCAGCATCAGGCTCCCGGGCAAAAGTAACTGTTGGACCACCTGGAAGATCTCAGCCAGCTTTCTTTGTCGCCAAACTTCCTTCTGAATACGGGTGAGCGGGCTGGACAACCACCTTGGGGAGAGCACACCACTGACAATCGTCACCACTACTTTGGTTTCAGGCACTTTCTTCAACAGTATGGCCATGCTGGCAGACCAGTCATCCAGTGCTTCATGGGCGCCCGGCAGCACATCGGGATCTGGATCCACCACGCCGGTTGCCAGGATCAGTAAGGCGCCGCCCTGTTGTAGATGTTTTATGCTGACCCGCAACCCCCGCATGGCATCGTATGGATCCCGAGTTATCTCGATGGCATGTCTACCGGCAAAGGGCAGATCTTGAACAAAGGGAACGGTGCTGGTAATGATCTTGAGATCGCTTCGGGGTAGGCTAGCCGCGATCAGTGGGGCATCATACGCACCTGGATGATTAGAAATGATCAGCAATGGGCCATTCTCAGGGATCTGCGTATCGCCGCGCACGCGCACATTTTCGACAAACCGCCTAAGCAACTGGCGACAGGCAATGTCGAACCCCTGTTGCTCGACCGCTCTATCAAACCCTACCGCCAGTGTAGAGAAATACCGGCTCGGTAGCCACAAAAAGGGTGAGAGCACTGCATGCTGCCAACCATGGAGAGGAAAGCCAAATGCCTTGACCATCTCATCGACGACGTGTTGTCGAACACCTTCGACGCGTTCATAGATCGCAGGATTTTCTGCTCGACTGCGCCGCGCCAGCCTATCCCGCAGCCATAGCATAACCAAAAGAAGTGCTGCCAACAGTGTCGCAATACTCAGTAATCTGGAAAGAAGTCGTTTCATGATCTCTACCACCTGAATTTCTGTCGAGCCATAGAAAAAGTGCGAAGGGAAGATGTGGCATGCTTCAAGAATTTGTCAAGGGGCTGAACGAAAAAAACAAAACCATCAAACGACGCTGCCACACTGGACACTGGCGAATTTTGATTGTACTGTAGTTTGTAGAATATACATGCACTTTTCGTTCAACCCCAAGTATAGCTTCCCTACCACCGCTGAGATTGCGCCGAATCGATCACAGGCGCACCACTGCCACAAAGGACTGATGTGAACACGATAAAGGAACTGACCCACTACTTTGAGGAACGTGAAAAGGAGGATCTTTTTTCAGGTGTGGTCCTCATCACCCAGGGACCCGAACGGCTTTTTGAGGCGGCTTACGGTTATGCCGATCGCGCCTGGCTCATTCCGAATACGCCGGCGATGAGATTTGATACGGCTTCGATTACAAAGTTATTTACATCTATCGCTACCATGCAGATGATCGAGCAAGGGGCGCTTTCATTCGACACCGGCGTTATCGATTTTCTGGGCATCGCAGACACTACAATCTCCGCAGCGGTAACGGTTTACCATCTCCTCACCCATAGCTCAGGCATTGGCGATGATGCAGAGGAGGAAGCGGGTGAAAATTATGAGGACATCTGGAGAGCGAAACCGAACTACTCGGTAACTGAGACTGTCGATTTTCTACCCCAGTTTGTTCATAAACCCGCCAATTTCGCACCGGGCGAGGGAGTGCGCTATTGTAATTGCAGTTTCGTGCTGTTGGGTTTGATAGTCGAAAAAATAACGGGCATGACCTACCGCGATTATGTGCGCGAGCATATTTTTGCGAGAGCGGGTATGAACGACTCTGATTTTTACCGTATGGACAGGGCAGAGCCCAATGTCGCCACCGGCTATGACCCGATTTACGATGATCAGGGCCAGTTAGCGGGTTGGAAGAAAAATATCTACAGCTATCCACCGGTTGGATCACCAGATGGTGGGGCGCATGTCACCGCCCGAGACCTGGATCGATTTCTGCGCACCGTACACGCCGGCGAACTCCTCTCTCCTGAGCTGACGAGAGCCTTTCTCACACCACAGCTGTTCTACCGAGATAAAGGGGATTGGTCGATGCATTACGGCTTTGGTCTATGGTTCTATGTAGATAGAGATGACAGGGTGGTCTGCTACCAGAAAGAAGGGATTAACGCCGGCGCCAGTGGTACGGTTCGCTACTTCCCTGATTGGGATATCAATGTGTGTATCCTATCGAATATGGAAACGGGCGCCTGGAAACCTATCTGGAAAATTCATGATCTGATCGTTCAACATGCTTTTGGTGCGAAACTTGAGATGATCTCACCTATGTCAGAGTCTTGACGGGATATCTCAAATGACCGATTTGTACAATGAACGTGTCTTCTCAACAAGTAGGGGCGCACCCTTGCGGTCGCTCGTCGGGCAGGCGCAAGGCCGTGCCCCTACCTGGGGAGGTTCGCCGCCGCATATGAAATGTATGCGGTATGGGAGTTCATGAATCTTTATCTCCCATGGTATTTTTCAACCCCACCGTCTGATGGGTTCGGCTCCTAGTTTTGTACCCGAAACCCTCGATAGGGAAGTGATTGACGAGATCGTGCTTGTGGATGAAGAGGACGCTTTTGACGGCTGTCGCCAGATCGCGAGAAAAGAAGGCCTGTTAGCGGGGATTTCATCGGGTGCGGTCGCCATAGCAGCGCTAGAGATAGCAAAGCGGGCCGAGCATCAGGACGCTGTCATCATATGTATGTTTGTCGACACAGGCCAACGCTATTTGAGCGTCAAGGGATTGTTTGACTAGGAGTTTGTCGAAAAAGTCGCTTCAGCTTCCAAAACACCCGCACTTCGGGCGATTTTGAGGCCCGAACTTAGGCTATTCAGAATTTTGGAACCGGTTCCTTGGACTTTTCCGACAGCCTGCTAGCTGTTGGATAGGTAAAGAAAAAACCCCGCTGCAAGCGCAACGGGGTCTTTTGTCTAGGTGATTCAGTAACGACTAGTAGCTAACTACGACGTCGCTGGCCTGCAGACCTTTAGGGCCTTTCTCGATTGTGAATTCGACTTGTTGACCCTCTTCCAGGTTGCGGAAACCGTTACCCTGGATAGCGGAGTAGTGGACGAAGACGTCGTCGCCGCCCTCGTGAGCGATGAAGCCGTAGCCTTTACCGCTGTTGAACCATTTGACCGTGCCAACGGTACGTTCAGACATTGTGTTTGCCTCCTTACTGGCAAAAAGAAAATTGGCGTTAGACACTCTGGTGTTCCATCGGATCGGTCAAAAGAAAACGGCTCACAAGTGATGCCGTGAGCCATCGTCGTATCTGGGTCCAACGTGAACTTCCGGTATCCTACAACTATAGAATACCATGTCAATGCTGAGGCTGTCAAAATCTAGAACCGATGATGATCTGCTTGTTCGCTTATCTTAACCCTGCCAAATCCTGTAATTGATGCCAGTTGGCCAAGCGATCGGCCTGGGCGTCCAACAGCCTATCTGTGGGGTTGCCATCCTGGCCGAAGTTCTTAGCAAAGCGCCCCTCGCCTCGGGCGAAGTCGACAAAGGTGAAGGCTTCTTTGGTTTTGGGATTGACGTACCAATCTTCCTTCATGGCAGGGTTGCCTTTCAGGCTCAAGCGCTCGCGGAAGGTATCACCTTTGCGCGGGTTGTACACCAGAAGCGGAAAGGCCCGGCTGTCTACCGCAGCTTTGGCGCGCTGCTGCGATTCGTGGTCACCCACACCATGTTCCGGCTGACAGGTGGTGTACACACTGAGGAGGGCGGGGCCAGGGTGAGCGTTGGCTTCCATCACGGCCCGATAGAAGTGATTCATGTGGGCGGTGGTGGTCTGAGCTACGTAGACATCAGGGTGCATCATGGCAAGTTGGGCGATCTCCTTACGGCGCTCGCTTTTCCCCATCTCAACTTTCCCAAAGGGGCTCATCTTGGCACCCTGGCCGGTAAAGGTAGCGGTCGAGGACTGGCCACCCGTGTTGGAGTAAACCTGGGTATCTAGCACGATCACTTTGATGTTCATACCGCTCGTAAGCATACGGCTCAAGGGGCCAAAACCGATGTCGATCATGGCGCCGTCGCCGCCAATCACCCACAGGCGTTTGTCCTGCCAGCCAAGCTGATCCCAACGAGCGCGTACGCCCATGGCATCGGTGGCTGCATTCTCGAAGAGAGAGTTGGTCCAGGAGACAGACCAGGGATTGTAGGGATAGGTGCTGCCATAAACAGTGGAGCAGCCGGTGGCATTGACGATACCTATGTTCTCGGTCCCGTACTGGAATGCAGTGGCTGCCATCCACATGCGCAAGGCAGTGGCTTCGCCGCAACCAGCGCAGGAACCGGCGCCGCCCACAAAGCCCAGACTTTCATCTTTGAGCATCATGTCGACGAGCACACGCTCATTGATAAAACGATCGGGTGTTGCAGGCAAGCTACGGAAGAAATCAAAGCCCTCCTTGTAACGAGGAATGGTGTCGTCCTCTTTCTCGATCATTTCCAAGGCGTTGTAGCCCAAGTCGGCGCAAACCTGCACACACTCGGCGCAGCCCTTGCACTTGGTGGGGTCGACGAAGATACCAAACAGGCCGCCACTGTCTGGGTTCTTTTTGTTGGGAACCTTGAAGAATTTATTGGTCTCCGCCCACTGCTGTGAGAGCCAGCCCTGGCTGCTTTCCGGCATTTCAGAAACCGCCTGTTCCAATTTTGGCCGCTCGACGACGCGGCCAAGGATGGCTGTGTCGGGGCACTCGGTCACACAGGTCATACAGCCGACACAGTTGTTATGATAAAACTCCGGGATCTCCGGGGCGATGTAAGAGAAATCTCGAAAAGCGCCGGTCGCCGCCGGAATCAAGGAACGGGCCACGCCTAGATCGGCCGGCAGTTCGTTGTCGTTGGCCGAGTTGTAAGCGCCGATGACGCGTTCGTTGAAATCATCTACATACCCTTCGAGATCCAGCTGGAAGATCGTACTATCGATACCGACGGCATGTGTTTCCATGCTGGTACCCGCTTCTTTGATCAGCGAGCCCAAACCTTCGGCGCCCGATTCACGCGAATGGATGGTCTCAGCTTGTTTGATGGGTTCTTCTTCTATTAGAAAAATGGGGGTGGATGCTGCCATTGTTACCTCATTTGTTGTGGTGGTTTATTTGCAGTTAGGCGCTTACTCAAAATGATCGACAAAAAGATGTCGATGTTTGTGGCAAGTGGTGGGTAGCAAGTGGCAAGTTCAATCTTCAATCGAATTCGCACCTGCGACCTGCGACTTGCGACCTGCGACCTGCGACCTGCGACCTGCGACCTGCGACTTGCGACTTGCGACTTGCGACTTGCGACTTGCGACCTGCGACCTGCTACCTGCGACTTGCGACCTGCGACCTGCGACTTGCGACTTGCGACCTGCGACTTGCGACCTGCCCCAACGGGGCCTGATTTTCCCAGCACAGTCCGGGAACACTTGCCAGTTAGCTTTTCAAAGGTAGCCGCACCAGATCTGTCACCGACAGAATCCCGATCGGCTTGTTGTGCCCGTTCTCTGGTTGTACGACGACCAGACGGTGGATACGGTTCTCGATCAGTTTGTTGACAGCTTCAGATAGGGCTTCGTCGGGTGTGGTCGTGATTACGTCTTTGGTCATGATATGTTCGGGTAAGATGTCGGGCAGGGTCGTGAATTTATTGTTGCTGGCTTCGGCCTTGACCAGGTCTGTCTGGCTAATCAACCCTTCCAGATACCCGCCGGCATCTACGACAACGACGGCTCTGATATCTCTCTCGGACATCGCCCGGGCTACGCTGGATAGGGGCGTATCAGCCTGGCAGGCAATGACACCCTCGTGCATGACCTCGCCAACCCGTTTGCCGGCGGTATCGAGAGTGACTTCCTCCTCGATATCGATTACGTCACGTGGGATTTCCATGACCTCAGCATAGCCACGACGCACGGCCGTGAGATTGTCCTGAACTACCTGTTCGCCACGTTTGCCAAAGTACTTGCGCAAGCTTTTCTCAACCCCCGTCATCAATTCATCTTCAGAGATGTCGCGAGCTTTGAGGAAAGGTGTGGCGCTGAGGAACACACCCAATAACACGATGCCCTGCATGCGCACTTGCAGATCGGACTCGGAGGCAACATCTCGGGCGATGGAGGCTGCATTGAGATAGAGCACACGGATGTTCTTGCGGCGGATGACGCGTCGAGCGTATTCGGGAATATTGTCCCACACATCCTGGGCCTCTTCATAACGGGACTGCACGAATAGCGTTCCCCCTTCCTGCAAGCCCAAGAGAGGATTGCCCAGATTGAAGGCATTGATATCGTTGAGAGGGACGAATTCGACGAATTTCAGTTCGGCATGGCTACGAATCGGTTCTTCGGCCGTGGTCAGAAAGTAAGTCGTGGGCAGGCCCTTTTTCTCTGATCCATATTTGGGGTACGCCTGCACATAGAGGTCGAAGAGGTCGCCGACGATGGTGGCAATTACTTTGTTAGTCGTGACCGAGCCGAATCCACCAACCGAGTGGCCGCGCATCGAGAAAGCGCCATCAGGGCGAACATCTGGATCAAAGTCGTTTTCAAGTGCCAGCTCATGCTGAATGCCCAACACGAAATAGCGCGCACCTTCTTCCACCATATTCCTGACGGCGGCGATGAGATCACCAGGTCGCACATCGCGGCTGCCAAGTCCGACCGAACCGCTGTAAATGGTGGGGATTCGGTGGATACGAGGGTAACCGGGGGCGCCGATTAGGGCATCGGTAAAGGCAGCTTTGACTTCAGCAGTAAGGGGATTGCTCTGCCCCATGGGGTTATCCATGCGTTCGAGAACGGCGAAGGCCTTGGTATGCGAGAGTGCCGAAACGAGTTCGGGGCCGGGGAAAGGGCGGTATGATGTTACATGCACAACCCCTACCTTCAGCCCTGTGTATTCACGCAAATAATCGCAGGTGACAGCAGCGGTTTCGGCCAAAGTGCCCATGCAGATAATAGCGTACTCTGCATCGTCCATACGATAGGATTCGATGAGATCATAACGACGTCCGCTGAGTTCATAATACTCGTCCATCGCCGCTTGCAAGGCCGGTTTCACTCTATCGTAGAAGAAACGCTGAGCGATTTTTCCCTTCATGTAACTGTCTTGATTCTGAACCACACCCGACATCAGAGGCTGGGAAGGATCCATCAGGTTACGCAGTTTATTGGCCGGGTTGCCCACAAACTGCTTCATCAATTCCAACTCAGGTAAAACGACGTTCTCGACGGTGTGTGTGGTCAGAAAGCCATCTTGCGCATTGAAAAAGGGAGTCTCACTGTCTTCTGCGGCGCGGCGGGCGATTAGTGCCAAGTCAGCAGTACCCTGAGCGTTTTTGGCAATTAGCATTCCCCAGCCTGTGTCAGCGACACCCATCAAGTCATCATGCCCAGCATGGACATTGAGACTGTGGCTCGTCAAAGCTCGAGCACCAATATGGAAGACCGCGGGCAGGCGTTTACCTGAAATCGTGTACAACACCTCTTTCATCAGGATCAGACCCTGCCCTGATGTGAAGTTGGTAACACGCCCCCCGGCCAGTGCAAAACCCTCTGCGGCAGATGCTGAAGAGTGTTCACTTTCTGGCTCCATAAAGATCAGGCGTTCTCCCCAGAGGTTGGTCTGGCCGTTCGCCACAGCTTGAGCATAGTTAGCGCCCATCACCGTCGAAGATGTGATAGGGTAGGCGCAGGCGCCCTGTGTGATATTGGTTTCCACCCAGCTTACGCCGCCACTGCCATCTGTGGTGGTGGGGATGCCAGGATAAGGGACTTTCGGATTTTTGCCATTCGTGGTCATAGAAATAACTCCGTGTGGATGATTGTTTACGGATATTTTTGTAACGTCATGCGGTTGTGAACAATGGCTGTCCTTCCTCTCCTCACAGGACAGCATCTCACTTCAGCTATGTCGGGCAATAGCGTCACTGCTACCAAGAACTTATTGTACCGTATTCGTGCAGTTTCCGTAAGTGATGGCGCTCCCCAGAAAGAGAAGGCTTTTTGTGGGTGGCAGGTGAGCAGGTAGCAGGTAGCAGGTAAGTAGGTGGCGGGTAGCTCTGAGATCGTACCTGTGCCACTGATTAACCCGGTAACATGACCTAGATCATTGTCTCAGGATCCCATTTGTGGTTTGCTATGCATAGCCTAGAGAATCTAACGGTTCTTTCAGAATCCATGTGACCCTACTTGGCAAGCGGGTCATATGCAACGTATTCAGTATGGACACGCAACACGCAACACGGATTTTTCGAGATCCGTTAAACGTACTATCGCGCCAAATTACTTGGCCATTCATTCTTCGACTATGGAGTTTCCAATGGAAAATGTACAACCGGGCATCATGCTGCCGGTACCAACACATGCCAGATACCTGACATTCGCTTTGAAGCCGGGGTGCGATCAAGCGCAAGTTGCCCATGCGCTTAGCGAACTCGATATCGATAAAACCCTGGTAGTAGGGTTAGGACAGTCGCTGGTCATGGGCTTAGGTCAGACGATTGGGGGATTGCGCCCTTTCCCCACCCTAATCGGTCCTGGCGTTGATATTCCTGCCACGCCGGCCGCATTATGGTGTTGGTTGCGCGGTAACGAGCGGGGCGATTTGGTGCATCGCACCCGTGATCTAGATCAGCTCTTCTCGCCATCCCTGCGCCTGGATCAGGTTGTCGATGGCTTTATGTATAATAAAACCCCGGACGGTCTCGGTCGAGATCTTACAGGCTATGAAGATGGCACGGAAAATCCGGATGGCGAAGAGGCCCTGAATGCAGCGGTTGTTCGTAACGATGATAGCGCGATGAATGGTTCCAGTTGCGTAGCCGTACAGCAATGGGTGCACGAGTTTCCTGTTTTCGAGCAAATGCCTGCTAGCGAGCAGGATGACATCATTGGCCGGCGTCGCAGTGATAACGAAGAATTGGACGATGCCCCCGAATCAGCGCATGTCAAACGTACCGCTCAGGAGGAGTTCGAACCGGAAGCCTTTGTGATCAGACGCTCGATGCCCTGGGCCGACGCCACAGGAGAGGGGTTGGTCTTCGTGGCATTTGGACACAATTTCGATGCCTTCGAAGCCCAGCTCATCCGCATGTCCGGCACAGAAGATGGTATTGTCGATGCCTTGTTCCGCTTCTCGCGCCCGGTCACAGGAGCCTATTTCTGGTGCCCACCTGTACGGGAGGGTAGATTGAATCTGACTGCGATTGGACGCTAGCCTGGGCCGGAAGAGGAGTTCTCCGCCGTAGCCGGTTGCGTGGCGACGGTCACCTGTCGGCGAGCGCTCTGTTACCCTGTCGCTTTCTCAAAGCTCTTATCGCCATCAATAGCGTTCCAATAGAAACAGGCGCTCTTCTTCGAAGGTTAGTTCGCTCATCGTTTCGAGTTCGAATCGGCGTACGGCGGCAAACACATCTGCAAAAGCTGGATCCATGGCCGCACGCAGCGCTTGATCGATCTCGAAACGATCCAGTGACGCCGGTAGGGTGGTGGGTAGTGGCTGGATGCCACGCCGTTCTCGCTCTTCCGGCGTATAATTGCCGGGATCGATTTCTACCGGCTCGGGGAGTTGATCTTGATTGCGCAAGCCATCCAGTCCCGCGGCGATAATGCATCCCAGGGCGACGTAGGGATTGGCCGAGGCATCAACGGTCTTGATCTCGAAATTGGTAGCGGTACCTGAGATCGAATGGGTGAGCACACGGATGGCCGCCTCTTTGTTGGCAATGCCCCAGGCCTGATAGGCGCCACTCCAAACGTGAGGCCGGATGCGTCGGTAGGAATTGACGGTGGGAGTTGTGGCAGACATCAAGGCCGGTAGATGTTTGAGAATGCCAGCCATAAATGCCTTGGCGGTAGCTGATATCCCCCAGGTGCGTCCCGGTTCAGACATGATGTTACGACCATTTTGCCAAAGACTTACATGTACGTGCATGCCGCTGCCGGTGGACTCTTCGAAGACGGCCGGTAAGAACGAGGCGATAAGACCATGATCGTTGGCCACGGCGCGTATGGCTTCGCGCGCCCGGATCAGCCGGTCCGCCAGATGGATGGGCGGGCAGTGTTCCAGGGTGATCTCCTGCTGGCCGGGGCCTGATTCGGGCAGATATTGTTCGACAGGAACCCCCACTACCCGCAGCGAGCGCAGGATATCTCCGATCACTTTGTGGCTCTTATGCGCTGCCATGGCGGAAGCAAAGGGGGAGTCATCGACAGGGGTGGGCATTTCACTTGCGTGCTGGGCGGGCCGCAGCAGGTAGAATTCGAGTTCTGCACCCATTTCGACGGCAAGACTGTGTTCTGCTAACTGCTGCTGCATCCGCAACAAGAAGTGCCGGGGACAATGCACCCAGGCTGATTCCCCTTCGAACATGTTGGCCGACACTGTGGCGATCTGTTCGCAACTGGCTGATAAGGCGAACGTATCCCAGGCCGGAAGCAAGCGAATATCTTCGACCGGCGCCAAACCTGTGAGTGGGGCGGGTTCATCACGAGTGCCGGGGACCGCTTGCAGGGCAGCCGTGATCGAAACGCTATCCTCCAAATGGTCGAGAATAGAGTGGGGATGATCTTCCCGACTGAGGCGGTCGAGGTAGGAAGGGAGGTAGATCGATTTGGTGCGAATGACGTTGCTGTTATCACACCAGAGCACGCGCAGAAGTTCGATGGCGCCTTCTCCGAGTTGTGTTGCTGCCAACTCTCTGTTCATCAAGTATCCTCACTATCCGTCATTACTGAGAGCAAATATGGTCATGAAGTCATCTCCGTTCTTGCCGCGGGTTGCCGTGTGACTTGGGGCATGCCTGAACACACGGCCATTGGCTATCACTTGCAATGAAATTCATGTTGAGAAGTGTACGGTAGGCTATCATGTGGGTGAATCCTTCGTTTGTCAAGAGTTTGGGTGTGACTCAGGTCCAGGAATGCCAGTAAAGAGGATCGACATGAAGGAGTGAGGCATTTCGGCGCCATGGCTGAGTTGAAGAGTGAAACAAAGCTTGCTAGAATCGGGGGGAGGATTTTTTACTAATGGCAAGCTACGAACCGATGTATGTTGATCTTTTAGGAAAGGGCAGGCTGAAACGTCGTGTTGTTCAGGCGCATGACTTGCTGAGGCAGTGTGACGCCTGTGCCTGGCACTGCCCGGTGGATCGGACGGCAGGCAAACTGGGCGTATGCAAGATCGGCGTTCGAGCCAGGGTTTGCAGCTACGGACCCCACCTGGGGGAGGAGGACCCTTTGCGGGGATGGCGGGGATCGGGCACGATCTTTTTCGGTGGATGCAATCTCAAATGCCAGTATTGCCAGAATCATGATATCAGCCAGTCCCCCGCCGGCTATGAAGTCGACGCCGATGCTTTGGCGGCGATCATGCTGGAATTGCAAGATCAGGGCTGTCACAACATCAATTTCGTGTCGCCCAGCCACGTGGCGCCGCAGATCTTGGCCGCCGTTTACGCTGCCGCAGAAGGGGGATTGCGTCTGCCCCTGGTCTACAACAGCGGCGGTTACGACTCGCTGGAAATGCTGCGATTACTGAACGGGGTGATCGACATCTACATGCCCGACATGAAATACGCCGATGCGACATTGGCGCGGCGCTATTCGAAAATCAAGGACTACCCGCAAGTCAACCGGGCCGCTGTGAGTGAGATGCACCGGCAAGTCGGCGATTTGCAGATCGATACGCAGGGACTGGCTGTGAGAGGTTTATTGGTCAGGCATTTGCTGCTGCCGGACAATGTGGCAGGTACCGAGGAGATCCTGCGCTTTTTGCATGACGAGATATCGCCCCAAACCTATCTCAACCTGATGGATCAATACCGGCCGGCCTACCGTGCCCACCGTTATCCTGAACTCGACCGGCCGCTGCGGTCTGCCGAATATGCAGCGGCCCTGCGAGCGGCACAAGAGGTCGGGTTACAACGACTGGATGAGCGACGCGCCTTGCGCTGGCGTGGCATCTGATCGAAACCCTGTGTTATCCTACCGCCATGCCCGATATCCCTAACCCCAAAGATGCCGCCGAGTTACTCACTCAACTGCGGCGCCAGGAGGAACTGAGCCATCGCCCTGTTGAAGGTCAGGCGCTCCCACCGCAGATGGCGATGTTTCGGACCTGGCAGGCTCAACGAGTATCCACCACCCATGCCGATTTTTTGAAAAGTAAACGCTACGGTCGGGCTAGTCGCTTCTTTTTGGATGACATTTATGCAGCCAAGGATTTCTCACAGCGCAATCATGATATCGAGCGCATGCATGATTTCATGCTGCGTTTCCTGCCCGCCGCTGTGCTCGCCACGCTGACCAAGGCCATCGAACTGAATAGTCTGACCGAAGAACTAGACGCTAGGTTGCTCACTGTGCTCATCGAGGAACTGGGGATGACCGACAGTTTAACTGCCGAACAGTATGCAGAGGGCTATCGTATCTGCGACAACTATGCCGAGCGCCAATACCAGATCGAACTCACTGCCGATGTGGGCTACGGCATCGAACGCCTTGTGCGCATCCCATTCATCGGTTGGACCTTACGCATGGCCAAACGTCCAGCGCTCAGGGGTGGCTGGCACGAGTTGCAGAGTTTTTTAGAACGCGGCTACAAAGCCTTCAAGCACATGGGTAAGGCCGGTTATTTTTTGGATACCCTCAAGCAGCGCGAGATGCAGATCCTGGATCAGATTTTTGCGGGAGAGCCGAATCCGTTTGAGTGATGTATATTCAGTAGATCCAAAATGTAGCGTGTGGATCGGTAGACCGGTAGACCGATAGACCGATAGACCGGGCTATGTCGTCAAGCGAACATCGCGACGCAATCTGCCCGGTTTCCCGGTTTACAGATCTACAGGTTTCCCAGTTTATTGTATGGTGACACACCTCGCGCCTCTTATGTTACAATGCAGAGACACAACCCCCAACCGTCATTCGATCCCTGAACAACATCTTGCGCGCCGTCCTGATCCGTAACCCCATCGCCGGTGATCCTTCCCGGCAGCACGCCCTCGAGCTGGCAATCGACACTTTCGCCAGCGCCAATTGGCGGCTCGATATCCGTCAAACCCAGCATAAAGAACACGCTCGCGTGCTGGCAGAGATCGCTGCTAAACAGGGTTACAGCAACATCATCGTCGCCGGCGGAGATGGCTCTATCGGCCAGGTTGCACATGGCATCGTCCTCTCTGGCAGAGAAGATGTGCGCATGGGCATCATCCCCCTGGGCACAGGCAATGTCTTTGCTCGTGATATGGGCTTACCCTATCCCACCTCATCCAAAGATCCGGCCACCATGCGTGCGGCACAGATCATCTTAAATGAAGAGCCCACGCCCATCGATGTCGGCATGGCCAATGGCAATGCTTTTATGTGCTGGGCTGGCTGTGGAATCGACGCCACCGTCAGCGAAATGGTCGAGAAGGAGTTTGCTTTCAACAAACGGAGTTCGCCGCTGAGAACCTACGGCCGCCAGCTACTGCAAGCGTTGCGTACCTATGAGCCGCCATACATGCAGATCACAGTGGATGGTCAAGAGAAACACGAAGGACGTTACTATCTTGCAGTTGCCAGTAATATCGCCTTATACGCCCGTTACCTGCGCCTCACGCCAAGAGCTTACTTGAACGATGGTTACCTCGACCTGCTGATCCTTGACGCTGAACAGATCATACGATTCGCCTATCTCGCCCTCAAGACCGTTGTCTATCCCCCGGCCCGAGATCGGCGTATCCTGCGCCATCGTTTTCGAAAAATGATGGTAGAATGCGAGACGCCATTCCCCTACCATCTCGACGGTGATCCGCTGGGCGTCGCCCCCTGTCAGATCGAAGTAATACCTCAATGCCTGCCGGTGTTCCTCAACCCGCAAAAAGCGCAGAAACGTCTGGTCTGATCTATCACCCCCCAGGTTCGTAGTAAGCGCTTTAGCGCTGTTGTGCAAATTACAGCGCCAAAGCGCCTACTACGAACACAACACTTGAACACAACGCTTGCCCCAAGTTTATTACATGCCAGATATCCTAACTGTCAGCCAATTAACTGACCATCTCAGCACCTTACTACGCCAGGATGAACGCCTCTCTGATCTCACAATCACGGGTGAGATCAGCAACCCCCTGCTGGCGAAATCAGGGCATTTCTATTTTTCGATGAAGGATGCCGGCGCCACGGTCAGTTGTGTTATGTGGCGCAATGCGGTGCGAAAGCTGTTCGAGATACCGCAAGAGGGTCAGAGTGTTATCGCCCACGGTCGGGTGGATATTTACGCACCACGTGGGCAACTTCAGGTTGTGGTCGACGCCCTGCGCGCCGAAGGGGGCATCGGCGAACTCTATCGCCGTTTCGAGGAGATCAAAACGCGTTTGCAAGCAGAGGGCTTGTTCGAAAACAAACGCAAACGGCCGCTTCCGGCCCTGCCGAAACGCGTGGGCCTGGTGACATCAAGAACAGGTGCGGCCCTGCGTGATATCCTGCGCACATGGCAACAACGTTGGCCCCTTTTAGATGTGTTACTCGTACCCAGTCTTGTACAGGGCGTGCAAGCTCCTGCGGCCTTGCAAGCGGCTTTGTACAGGCTCTACGCCAGAGATGACATCGATGTAATCGTGATCGCTCGTGGTGGTGGTTCGATCGAGGATTTATGGGCGTTCAACGATGAGGGGCTTGCCCGTCTCATTGCCCAGGCAGCGGCGCCCGTGGTCAGTGGCGTTGGTCACGAGACAGATTTTACCATCGCCGATTTCGTGGCTGACCTGCGAGCGCCGACACCCACAGCGGCTGCGGTTGCCGTCACACCCGACAGTGATACCATAAAAGCCGGGATCGAAAGCACCAAAATGCGTCTGGCTGAACTGACACTCGAAGGCGTGAATCGGCGCCGTTTGGACATCGAACGTTTGGGATCTGCGATTAGTCGCCACTCGCCCCACTATGCTATTGACCAAAAGCGCCTTATGCTCGACGATCTGGATCGACGCTTGAGTCGCAGCTTGCAGGAGCGTGTCGCACGTCTGCGTCTGGCCTTGGAGAGCGACGAACAACGCTTACATGCCCTTAACCCCACCGCCGTACTGAGCCGAGGCTATGCCATTGTGCAGGATGAGAATGGCCAGGTGATTCATGCCACCATACAAGTCCACGGCGGCCAATCGTTGGATGTGCGCGTTAGAGATGGCAGTTTTCCTGTGACGGTTGATCCTAAAACTTAGCACTCAATCAAAGAGGAAATAGACAACAACATATACGATTCAACAGGATTTCATGTGCTTGATACAGATTTCGACTGATACGTGAAACGTAAAACGTGAGATACGACCTGGCGAGACGACGTCACGTTTCACGTCTTCACGACATACAACCACAGTCGCTTTCGCCGCGTATCGCGGTCTACTGTTTAACCGGTACCTGGTCTACAAGTACAGCGGCCATCCAACCCCACTCTTCTCAAAATCTATGAACACAATAAAACCTTCCGAACTGACATTTGAACAAGCCCACACAGAATTGCAAGAGATCGTGAGCGAGCTTGAGAGCGGTGACGGCAATTTGGAAACCAGCCTCGCACGCTATGAACGTGGTGTGCTCTTAGGACGTCGCTGCAACGATCTGTTGGATAAAGCGGAGTTGCGCGTGCGCGAACTCTTAGCCAACGGTGGCGAAGTTGATTTCGGTGGAGCGCTCGACAGCCGCGCTTAGCCAGTAGCTGGCTTTAGGCTTATCTGAAAATCGGGTCCCCGATCATTTCTTGCTCTTCGCACCCTGCGTCGCTACAATAGCTCAGAGTCCTCGATTTCATGACCACTGAACACGCCCTTATGGCTCATAACCAACCCTTTCTGGGAACAAAACTACAGCCGCGACAAGGCATTGGCGCCGGACTGGTAGCTGGCACCGGCATGATCATTGTCTGGACTGTGGGCGCTGCATTTTTTGGTCCCGGTGCTGCCTCGTTGATCAACACGATCGCCGCAACATTTTTGGGTGATTCAGCCATTGGTTCGAGCTGGCAACTTGCAGCGATAATGGTGGGATTACTTATTCACTACGTGCTCAGCATACTGTTGGGGATTCTCTTTGCGGCCTCTCTGGATCGGCTTGACCGCCGCAACACGCTGGTGGTCTCCAGCTTCTATGGCTTTACCATTTGGTTTGTATCCAGTTTCATTGTTGCCGGCTGGTTCAATGAACTGATCGTCCAATTTAGCCGCAACTGGTGGGGTTTAGTGGCTTATCTGATCTTCGGCCTTTTATTAGGTGTTTTTGCCGTGCGTCGGGGAACACCGCCCCCAGTGCTCTCTCCTGATTGAAGTTTTGGCGATGACTACCACCGACGTTCCCTTCTGCGAACGATACTGCGTCAAACCAGGCACACGTGTCGATCTCAATGGTATTGATGCCAATGAGGTGGGAGATTTCGAGAGTAAAAAACAGGCGAAGAGTGCACTCAAGCATCTGCGCGAAGACCTCATCAAACTGCAAGAGCGCTTCTACGCCTGGGATAAGCGTAGCCTTCTCATCGTTCTGCAGGCGACCGATACCGGAGGTAAGGATGGCACCATCGAGCATGTCATGCAAGGTACCAATCCTCAAGGCGTCGAGGTAACTTCATTCAAAGTGCCCACGGCCGAAGAACTAGCCCATGATTATCTCTGGCGCATCCACAAAGCAGTGCCCGCCCGCCGCATGATCGGTATCTTCAATCGTTCACATTATGAAGATGTGCTGGTGGTGCGAGTCCACGATCTCGTCCCCGAAAGCGTTTGGCGCAAGCGCTACGATGAAATCAACGCATTCGAGAAGCTCTTGGTCGACAGCGGCGCCACCATCCTCAAATTCTACTTGCATATCTGCAAAGATGAGCAGGCACGACGATTGCAGGCTCGTCTGCATGATCCGGATAAACGCTGGAAATTTTCGAAAGGCGATTTGAAAGATCGAGCGTTGTGGGATGATTATCAGGCAGCGTTTACCGATGCCATAAGCTTATGCAGTACAGCGCATGCGCCATGGTATGTCATACCGGCCAACCACAAATGGTATCGTAATTATGTGATCGCCAACATCTTGGTCGAAACTCTCAAGCAACTCAATCCACAGTTTCCAGAGCCAGAAGAAGGGCTCGACGATATCGTGATTGTATAATAAGGACTCAGGACAGAATAATAAGCGGAATTACGTCCTAAATTGACGATAGAGTTCCGTAGGTTATTTGATTCTCGGTCCTGAGTGAAGGATTATTATGACTGATACACCAAAGAAACCCAATCGCAAGCGCCGCCGCCGCCGAGGCCGGCGTAGAAATCCGGAAACAGAACGTAGTAGTGATAAGGCGCAGCAGTCGCAGAATCAGCCCTCTGCGAAGTCGGCGTCATCCACTTCCAAAAAAGATCGCCGCAAGGGCGAACGTCGACGCTCCCGGCGAACGAGTGTTCGTGCGAAGGGACACCGGGGAGAGCAAGGCTCGAAACTGGTTGTGCACAGACAGCACGGTAAGAATATGGATATCTCACCTCTTAATCCGGATATCTTCATCTATACCCATACTTTGCGCCCACGCAGCTTATTGGATGATTACCAGACGGGCCCCGGCGTCGCCGAGCGTATGTTATACGAAAACGGCGGTGCAGATGAATAGTGTGTAGCCTGATCCATGGCGCCTGAGGACCCCCGCCCCCCCACCAATTACCGTAATATCCGACGCCGGCAAGACAGAGCGTTCTTATGGCTCGTTATCGGAGCGTTGCTGATTGTGGGCGGGGGCATGATCTATCTGATCTACGGACAGGGTGCTTTGTTCACCGCCTTACTGTGTCTGATCCCGACCGTGGGTTTGATTCTCGTACTCTGGGGGTTGCTGACAGTTATCGAGCGTTGGGTAAAGGACTGAGTCGGGACACTGGCTCATCGCCGCGCAAGTAGCTGTACGGTTTGTAGTAGGCTATTCATGGCCGTGATAGGTGCACAAGAGCGCTAAAGCGCTTACTACAAACTGCCGCTTATTTAGCGGAAAATAGGGAATGGGTCGCTGGCAAAGAGAATGATCATGGTGAGCAAAGCGATTATGCCCAAAAGCCAACGTATTCCCCGAATGGGGATGGCGTCGTTCAAAGTAGGTGGATGGCGCAAACCCAATAACATAACCAGTAATGCCCAGATATACCATGAGAACCAGCCGGTGCTCCATCCCAACACCAGTAGAACGATTACCGATATAATGCTCAACCAATAAGCACGTCTGCCAAAAAGGGCATAGGCTACATGCCCGCCATCCATCTGACCCGCAGGCAATAAATTGATGGCCGTGATAAAGAGGCCGACATAGGCAGCGAAACTTATAGGATGTAGTATGAGGTGGTGGCCGGGAGGTGTGCCCCGCACGAATTCAGTCAGCCAGATTAGCCCCTCCACAAGCAGGCCGTTGCCATAAAACGATTGCTGGAATCGGACTGGGGATAGGATCAAACCTGCGGCAAAGAGGGGGAGAGCGACGGCTAATCCAGCCAACGGGCCCGCAAGACCGACATCAAACAAGGCGCGACGATTCGGTACTGGAGCCTTCATACGAATAAAGGCGCCCAATGTCCCTAAACCAAGCGGCGCCGGAATAAAATAGGGCAGGCTCGCATCGACACCATGTAACTGCGCCACGAAGTAATGACCCAATTCGTGGGCGCCTAGCACCAGCAGCAGCGTCGCAGCAAACAGGAAACCCGCCATGATGGGGGGCATGATATTGCCGAACAGGCCATTTGCTGCCAGGAACGTCCCTACCAGCATCGTGCTAACCATCGTGGCAAGCAGCAGAATCAGGTTGAGCCAGGGAAAGCGCGAGGCATCGGCACGTTCAGGCTGGCCGGGGGAGATAAACGTCAGGGAGGTTGAGTCAGACATTTGGTGTGAAGTATGGTTCAACAGGATTTCGTGTGGTCCTAGAATAACTGTGTTGCGTGTTGCGTGATAGTTGTGCTGGCGAACCACGCCTTTCAATCAGGAGTCACACAAATTCCGAAAGAGCCTGTGAAGCATTTAAGAACGTTGTGCGTCGGTGGGCGCACTTCGTTAAACGACCTGAGGTCGTCACTCGCAATCACAGAGTACACAACTGCAGTATAGCTTACCCAATCAAAAGTTTCAGGAATCTTATGTCCACAGTGCCGATTAAATTGCCGACAGGCCCCTTCTGAACATAAGAAATCGTCCAGGAATAAGTTCCCCTGTCTGTCATTGCGAGTGGACGCAGCCCCGAAGCAATCCTCTAGGTACATGTGCAAATGAATGTTGGAGATTGCTTCGGCACACGACCTTTGGTAAACGACCGTAAGTCGTCCCTCGCAATGACAGAAGACTTAATTGGTCAGCTGGCAGGTGCAGTAAGCTCCAGTTGGATGTTGTCTGGGTCTCGAAATGCCACCACATAGATCCCGAATACGCCGGTGAGGTCTCTGATTTCGCCACGCGTGATGCCGCGATCATCCAGTGTATTTGCGGCTGCTTCCAATTCGGCTAGGTTGGCTACAGCAAAACTGAGGTGATCAAGACCAACGCGGTTCTCATCAAAGCGATCACCACTTGCATCGTATTCTTCATCCGGCGACAAGCCAATGGCCAAAAGAAGGCTGCCATTGTGCATCACAACCCTCCGGCCCAGATCGGCCACTTGTTCGAACCCAAGCAGGTCGGCATAGAAGGCGATCGATCTTTCCAGGTCACTGACGGTAATGCCAAGATGGTGGATACCACTTGTAGGAACTGGATTTGTCATAATCATTTTTCCTTTGTGCGAGTTTTTCGATAGATCTTTTTGGTGTGATCTACAAAAGCATACTAAAAACTTATATCAGGCACAAACAACCCCTCGAGTACCCCTCTTTTTTTGGTCGACTCACGATGGTACTGAGATGTCCTGATTGTGCCATTTCCAAGGGCCGTTCAAATA
>JAAENG010000076.1 GCA_024224665.1 Chloroflexota bacterium
CGATCGATTCCCGGGGCATCACACGGCCGCGCCTGAATGTTGCGGCCGACGAAATCAGCAACCTGCTGATTGTAGCCGGAACTCCCGAGGATATTCTGGCAGTTGGCATGCTGGTCGAGCAACTGGATGTGGGAAACCCCCTTGTACCCAAGGACCTAAAAGTGATCGAGTTGCCGCATGCTGAAGGGGAAAAACTTGCACAATTAGCCGGTCGTGTTTGGGCATCGCAGATGCGCGGTGTCGAGGGTAAAGGTGACGTAACTTTTATTAATGAACCGAGTGGGAAGCGGTTGATCATTGTGTCGCCAACCGAATTTATAACACGCGCTGAGCAGATCGTGAATGGTTTGCTGGTCTCACCGGAATCATCCAGTAGGGAAGTGGCAGTGATCGAGTTGGAGCACGGCAATGCATCGGAACTGGTGCCCGTCCTGAGTAGTGCCTACGAGGCCAAGGTCGCCGGGTTACCCGGCATCCCGGCATCCATCCTGAATGGTGCGAACAGCAAGCAGGTCGTGGTCATGGGCACGCCGGAGCAAATTATCGAGATAAGGGGCATGGCGTCTGAGTTGGATGCTCCAGTAGAGACAATCCAGAAGGTTACGGAATCCTTCCTCTTGTCCAGCGCCAATGAGGTGGATGTTGTCAGCACCATGGTTAAGCAAATTTATGAGAGTCGGCACGAAGGGTTGGCCAGTGACCCTGCGGATGCCGCCTTCCTGTCCGATGCCGGCAATCGCCGTTTGATTGTTGTGGCCAAGCCGGATCATATTGAGGAAATCAAACAATTGGTGAAACAGGTTCAAGTGGTGGGCACAGATCGTACAGCGCGTCAGAGCAAATCGCTGGCGTTGACGCACATCAAGGGAGCCGAGGCGATGACAGTGCTGAGTCAGGTGTTCAGCATTGAACTGGC
>JAAENG010000077.1 GCA_024224665.1 Chloroflexota bacterium
CCTGTGAAGATAGGCGCATTGGCGCCGCTAAGCGCACCTGGTTCAGTGACGGGTGGCGAAGCCATGCAGGCGGCGTTTGCTATCGCCGTAGAAGAGATCAATGCAGCAGGTGGGGTTTTAGGACAACCGCTGGAGCTAGTCCTGGTAGACACCGAAGGACTGCCCGAACGGGGCACCGCCGCCATGGAGAAGTTGATCAACCAGGACAACGTGGCCGCCGTGGTGGGTGAATATCACAGCGCCGTTGGCATCACCGCCAAAGAAGTCGCTCACAACAATGGCATCCCTGTGGTCTTTGCCGAAACCTGGAATGACCAGATTACAGCCGTTCAATATCCTGAGGTCTTCCGCATCGCTCCCCTCTCTTCTGAGGTGGCTTCTGTTGATGCTCGCTTCATCCAATCCTTGGGCGCCGAAAAAGTAGTGATCATGACCGAGAACACCGACTACGGCATCCCCGCAGCCGAAGACACGACGGCGCGCTTGGCCGAATTGGGCATCGATGCCACTACCTTCTCAGCCGATATCGGCACTCAGGATTTCTCTGCGGTCGTCGAACGCATCAAGGCCGAAGAAGCGCAGTTGATTCTCGTTCTGCTCACGGGCGAAACCTCCTACAATTTCGAACAACAAGCCGCCGAAGCTGGTATCGGCCCTCAAGATATCATCATGATCTGCAACCAGGTCGCCAGTGATTCTGATGCTTTCTGGACCAATGTGCCCGACGGTAATCTCTGTTTCTATCGGCGTATTGGTTTACCAAGAGCGCTTTTCACCGCAACCACCCAGGCTTTCGTCGACAGTTACACCGCTGCCACTGGCAAGGCTGAAGCTGAATCTTATGCCATGGAAGCGTATGATTCCCTGAAACTCATGGCTCAGGCTATCAACGAAGCCGGTTCTAGCGATGGTGAAGCCATCATTGCCGCTCTAGAAAGTATCTCCTACGACGGCGCTCTGGGCAACATCACCTTCCCGTATGGTACCGGCAAGGCCCCCAGTGAGGATGGCCTCGAAGATAAGTGGTGGCATCAGTTCCCTGACCCTGCCATCACCATGGTACAGTACACCGAACCCGGACAGGCTGCTGCTGACGCTGCTGTCGTCTTCCCGCCCGCCTACCAAACTGCCGA
>JAAENG010000078.1 GCA_024224665.1 Chloroflexota bacterium
ACCTCTTTGATAACTTCCGTCGGGACCTCAACGGTCACCTTCACTTCCTTAATCACTTCCGTCGGGACCTCGACGGTCACCTCCACTTCCTTCACGATCTCGATTTTCTCCGGCGCCGGCTGTGCGCATGCAGAGAGCACAAAGGCGCCAAGCACGACGACGACGATGAGGACTAACCACTTGTTGCGAAACATATGTATTTCTCCTCCAAAAGATAGAGATTGTTTACGTAGCTATATCCGGTTGCGACGAAATAGCTACATCGATGCGATCTTAGTGCAGTTTGCCAGACTGAACCGGATCATCAATACAAAAGCTAAGGCAGCGTCTCACCTCCTGTTCTAATGAAATAGAGCGTATGCATCATGTCATAGAGATGCTGATACAGGGAGAACATTGGATGTATACGACGCTAGATGCGCAGCATAACCGAAAATGCCCATCACTGCAAGTCAACACCTGTTAGTTGCATGTGGATGAGCATGGCCGATCTCATCGAAGCATACACTGGTTCAACATCATAATTATGGGCGGCCTACACCACCCAGTTTTAGACTAACAGAAAGGCTATGAAGAACTGATTAAGAAGTTGTTAAGAATCGGTCAAATGTTGGGTAGGCCGTGTTGCGTGTTGCGTCGTACGGTTGTGATCCGTCCTGATATATGTTTACAGAGCACCAACAGCAAAAAGGGTTACGTGAAAGGTGATGCGTAAAGGTTGGCAACCGGATTACCACGCCGACTCCTACAGACGACGCTTGTCCCGGTCTTCCGGTTTACTGGTTTCCCGGGTTACAGAAAGTGTGGTAGCGGTCATTCTCAGCTAACTTTATACCTATCGACATCTCCTAACAATTCCTGGGCTGACATCTGCCCTGCTTCGCTATTCGCCCCAAGCATCGCTGCCAATTCCAGCACACGTGTCTGTTCCGCTACAGCTTGAACGTGCGTTACCGTACGGCCCTGCGCTATACCCTTTTGCACAACCAGATGTTGATCCCCATAGGCCGCAATCTGCGGCAAGTGCGTCACACACAAGACCTGATGTGAGTCGGATAGATCAAGGAGCTTGCGCCCCACGATCGCCCCTACTCGGCCGCCAATACCCTGGTCGATCTCGTCAAATATGAGGGTTGGGGTGGCGTCTGCCTTCGAAAGTACGTTTTTCAGGGCCAGCATCAGGCGAGCGGTCTCACCTCCGCTGGCGATAGTAGCCAACGGACGTAAGGGTTCACCAGGATTGGCCGAGATCAGGAATCGGACTTGATCGATACCTCTGGCATCGAAGGCCAGGCGTTGTTCTGAAACATAACATCCCTCTGGGTCCGGCTTCTGCTTTATCTCGACCTGGAAGCGTGTGCCCTGCATGCGTAGATCGATTAGTTCTAGCTCGACCGCCTGAGCCAGTTGCCCGCTGGCGTCTTGCCGCCTGAGCGAGAGGGCTGAGGCCAGTTCGCCGACGGCATGCAAGTGCCGGCCCTCATCAGCTTCAAGGTCGGTGGTTCGAGTCTCGCTCTGAGAGAGGAGGTCGAGTTCAGCCCGGGCTTTTTCACCAAATCGAAGGATTTCGGTAATCGTATCGCCATATTTGCGTTTGAGCTGAAAAATGAGTTCCAACCGTTCCTCGACCTCGGCCAAACGTATCGGATCGTAGGCGATCGTATCGGCATAGTCTGATATAGCCCGCGCCAGTTCATTGACGCGCTCAAAGGCATCTTCTGCCTGGCCGAGCAGGGGAGAGAGATCAGAATCGATTCGTACAAGGCGTTCTAACATGCCTGTGGCTTTGCTCAATCCATCCAAGATCGCGGGCACTTCATTATCGCCTTCGACCAAAACAGTATAGATGGCAGAAGACTGGGCGCTCAGGGTCTCAGCATTGGCTAGGCGCCGGCGTTCCCCTTCCAAGGCAGTATCCTCTTCGGGTGTAAGTGCTGCAGCATCGATCTCCTGCACCTGATAAGTCAGTAAATCAACACGGCGGGCGATCTCTCTGGCACTACGGTGCAGTACCTCCAACTCGTTGCGGATATCTCTGAGCATGGTAACCTGCTGGGCAAGCTCTTTGCGCTGTACCTGCAATCCGGCAAATCGGTCGAGAAGCTCGATATGCTCCCGTTCTCGCAAGAGCGAGAGATGTTGTCCCTGGCCATGGATATCAATCAGATAAGCGCCGATCTCCGCTAACAATGACTGGGCAACTGCGCGGCCATTGATGCGGCCAACGCTGCGCCCTCCTCGCCGGATCTCACGTGCCAGGATCAAGCTATCATCATCCCCTTCCAAACCCTGGCTTGCCAACTTCCCTTGCAACACCTGGCCTGCCGCACCCGCCAACACAAAAAGGCCTTCGACACTGGCCGAAGGGGTGTCAGCACGCACCATATCCTGGCTTGCTTTGCCTCCTAACAGCAGCTCGATGGCATCAATCAGAATCGACTTCCCCGCACCGGTTTCGCCCGTGAGTACATTAAATCCTGGATCAAAGGTCACTTGCAGATCGTCGATGATGGCGAAATTTCTGACGCGCAGTTCGAGGAGCATTTTAGTCGTTTGGTCGGGTGGTCGGGTGGTCGGGTGGTCGGGTGGTCGGGTGGTCGTTTGGTCGGGTGGTCGTTTGGTCGCGTGGTCGGGTGGTCGTTTGGTCGCGTGGTCGTTTGGTCGTTTGGTCGGGTGGTCGGGTGGTCGTTTAGTCGAGTGGTCGAGTGGTCGGGGACTTATCAGCACCGTGTCACCGTGTCACCATGCCCCCGTGTCACCGCTCAGGAGGCAAAGCGTAGGCGGGCGTAGTAGGCGCTGGCGGCCAGACCGACCACCAGGAGTCCCACCACCAGGTTGAGCCCGGTTAGCAGGACCATTGGCACGGCAATGACAGCAGCGATAGCCGTGGCATAGAGATTGAAGTTGCGAGAACGTTTGCGCCCGGCCAAGCGCCAGGTCAGTTCACCCAACGCCCCCCCGATGGCAGGACCCACAAAAAAGGCGATGATGAGTCCAAAAAATCCACCTAACAATGCGCCCATCAGCAGGGCCCCTAACCCCAACAGAAAGCCACTCACACCTGCGCCGACAAAGCCCTTGGTTTTATCGGTTACGGTTGCTGTGTAGAATTTGTCTTGCTGGCCGCGCACGCATGTTTTGCAACGGTATCCTACCGGCGTCTGCACGGCACATTCCATGCAAATGGGTTTGTTACATTTGTTACAACGCAGCATGGTCTCGCGGTTTGGGTGATTTTCGCAATACAGCACGTCCGTCGTGATGTTGACATCATGCTGATGTTCGCCATCGCCTCCCCCGTCTAAACGTCGGATGGCAGCCCGGGCCTCGTCGTCGAAAGGATCTATGGCAAGTACGTGCTCGATAGCATCTCTTTTTTCGCCAGGATCATCGGTCAAGGCAGCGAGCGCCTTGAGTGTGCCCTTGTCATCAGGTTGGATTTCGAGCGCTTGCCGGAAAAGACGAAGCGCGTCTTCTTTGTCGCCGGCATAAGCGGCGGATCGGGCTTGTTTGCTAAGATTAGCAGCTGTTAAATCGTCCATTGTTTTACAGGTTTCTGAGAATTATGTAGGCAGTTAGGTTCAACAGGGTTTCGTGTGGGACTAGAAAGCACGTGTTGCGTGTTGCGTGTGCTAACGGAACGTGCTTTTCTGGTAGGGGCCGCGCAAATTCCGAAAGAGCCTGCAACTAATCGTGTCGAAAGACCATCTTAAAGTTTTATTCGCTCAATATCAAGAGCGGATAGAGGGGGTGAGACTTACTTGCCGGGATCTGTTGATATTTCAGTATGAACATACGAACAACGATTTCCACTGCAAGCGGATTTGAGTGTGCCCAGGATGAGTTATAGTGCGCGTCATGTACTCCGCTCTTTAGTCAAATGCGAATACGACCTTACCAGAAAGATTGGGATGATCCCGGCGTAAAGCAACGGACAGTTAATTAATGGTGAATGGTTAATAATTAACTGTCAATGTAGCATGTAGCTGTACAGCATTTGAAGGGTGTAAACAATCCGCTCATCAATACTGTTTTGATGTAGCCGAGGAGTCTTTTCATTCACAATTGTATTGGTCAGATACACTTTACTCAAATGGCCCACCTCTTTTTCGGGGCCGACATCCCCGAATGACGGGGTTTCACCTGCGAAAATGTCTGATACTGGGGAAGTTCGTTCCTCAGTCGAAGTGCAACATGTGCTTGCCT
>JAAENG010000079.1 GCA_024224665.1 Chloroflexota bacterium
AATCATCGTCAATACCTTTTTGTGCTCACTCGCGCAGATAAAACTTGCCACCCACCGTGGTTTTAGCTATACTGGCCCGTGCAGTTGGGCAGACACGAGCCCTGGTACCATCCAATCTCCCAATTGTCGCCGTCGGGGCGTAGCGCAGCTCGGTAGCGCGCTTGAATGGGGTTCAAGAGGTCGGGCGTTCGAATCGCCCCGCCCCGACCAAAGGGGCCGATGGAAATCCAACCATCGGCCCCCTTTTCGTATAATTCATCTTGTCATCTCAATAATTCTGGGTAGGGGCACGGCCTTGCGCCTGCCCAATGGGCGACCGCAAGGGTGCGCCCCTACCGATTGAGAAGATATAATTCATCTTTCGATCAATGCCGATCACAGTACTATCTAATGGACAGACTGCACGTCAACGAGACATTTTGGGCGCAGGGGCTAGGGATCTTGACGTCGGAAGATCGATCCTTACTCGAGTCGGTGCTGTCGGCTTTACCTCTTGCCGCCGATATCTCACGATCGGATGTGTTCCTGGTGTTTCCGGGTGAGGCATTCGAGGTGTGCGCGGCGGTACATGCGCAACCCCATTCGATGACATCACTCTACACCGAATCCCCCGCCGGCGAGTGCCGTCCCAGCTCTGAGCGGCGCTGGATGTGGACGGCGGTGACAAGGGGGCTGCGTCGCCAACGCATCGTGCCCGAGGTATTCGAAGAGCGCCCGGAAGTAGGACAGCAGGTCTGGCCGGTGCTCAATGCCCATAAGCAACCTATCGGCGCTATGGCGATCTACACCAATGCCATCGAACGCGAACGCCATCGCCGCCGAGACGGATCCTTCCAACGATCTCTTACTCGTTTCTTGCATATGGTGGCGGCAGGCGAAATCCGTAGTGTGGAAAAGGTTCCCCCTTTCAGAGAGCAGGACGGCATCATTTTTATCGATCATCTGGGGCGGTATCACTACCTCAGTGGTCAGGCCAACAATGTCTATCGTCGCCTCGGTTATGTGGACGATCTACGAGGGCGCAGCTTGACTGAAGTGGCGGCAGGGGATTTACGTATCGTACAGCAGGCCTGGGATGAGGGCGTCTGCGTATTTTCTGAAGAGAGAGTGCGAGAGCGGATTCTACTGCGCAGTGCTATTCCGTTATTTGGCCAACCAGATCTGAACCTCTTGCAGCGTCTTTCGCCCAGCCAACGTGTTGGCGAGCGCTATGGGGCGTTGCTGCTGGTCAAAGATGTGACGGAGACCCGTAGAAAAGCACAGGAACTTAAAGTGAAAGCGGTGATGCTCAAAGAAGTTCATCATCGTGTCAAGAATAACCTACAAATGTTGGTCTCGATCATGCGCATGCAGGCGCGGCGCGCGCATGCCGAAGAGGCCCGACAACTACTGTATGAGTCCATCAATCGCGTACTTAGCATGTCCGTCATCCACGAGTCCTTATCTGAAGGCGAAGATCAGGTACTGAATCTGGGCGATGTTGTCAAACGCATTGTCGCCCAAGTGCATGCCGGCACGGTCGGGTCCAGTCGAGATATCAGATTCATCGTGGCCGAGGCGGATGGTGTGATGTTACCCACCAATAAAGCCACTGCCTGCGCTCTTGTGGTCAATGAACTCCTACTGAATGCAGTTGAGCATGGTTTCGAAGGACAGGCACAAGGCAAAGTACTGGTCTATCTGCGCGATCAGATGGAAGGTGTTTATTTGGAGGTTGCAGACAACGGCCAGGGCTTGCCCGATGATTTCTCGATGGACTCAGGAACCCATCTTGGGCTTGACATCGTTCGCACCTTGGTGCAGGATGATTTGAAAGGAACCTTTGAACTCATCCCACAGGCGAAATCTGGTACGCGCGCTGTGGTTAATTTCCCAAAAGGCGCTGTTGGAGGCGCACCGACATGATGAATGAGGATTCAACGTCCGCCCGCAGACGCATCATCATCTGTGATGATGAATCCCTGATCCGACGTGACCTACGCGAAATGCTCACAAACCAGGAGTATCTGGTGGTAGGAGAAGCGAGCGAAGGTCGCGGCGCCGTAGAGATGGCACGTAAACTGAGACCAGATCTGGTGATCATGGATATTCGCTTTGATGACGATTCGGCTGAAGGCGATTCGTTTGATGGCATCGATGCCGCGAGCATACTCACCGAGGAGGGGATCGCCCCGGTGCTCTTGCTCAGCGCCTATTCGCAACGCGATCTGGTCGCCCGCGCCCGCGCCGCCGGTGTGGTCGGCTACCTGGTTAAACCGTTCACCGAATCCGATCTGCCGCCTGCCATCGAGATGGCCCTGGCCCGTTTCGAAGAGTTCACAGCCGTCAAAAAACAAGCCGACGATATGCAGGATGCCCTGGAGACCCGTAAGCTTGTTGACCGCGCCAAAGGTTTGCTCATGGACCGCAAAGGCATGACCGAAGCTGAGGCGTTCCGGCGAATCCAGAAGCTCTCGATGAATTATCGCAAGCCCATGCGCGAGGTGGCCGAAGCCATTATCCTGGCACAGCAGATCAGTGAGAACGATTAGGGTGTGTTGACATTTGCTTCATGAGTACACCTCGCCCGTCGCTGGTTGTGGACGGCCGTCTGATCAAACGTCTATGAATCTCGAAGAAGTGCAAGCCAATTGGGAGAAGTATGGCGAACAAGATCCGCTCTGGGGGATTCTTGCCTGGCCCGATAAGGATGACAATCGTTGGGATCGCGAGAGTTTTTTTCAGACCGGGGTTGAGGAGATAGCAGAAGTTCTGGCGTACGTGCGTGGGCTACACGTCCAGATTGATGCTCAATCAGCCCTTGATTTTGGCTGTGGCGTCGGGCGGCTTAGTCAGGCCCTGGCAGCGCATTTCCAGCAAGTCCATGGCGTCGACATTAGTTCCTCTATGCTGGAATTGGCAGCACACTACAATCAATATTCAGATCGCTGCCAATATCATCTCAATACGACCAAAGATCTCAGCCTTTTTGCAAACAACACGTTTGATTTCGTATACTCGAACATCACACTACAGCATATGCCCCCCAGGTATGCCGAAAGCTATATTTTAGAGTTCTTGCGTGTGCTGAAGCCGAACGGCATCCTCGTGTTCCAGATTCCGAGTGCGCCGAAGCGACGGGCCCGGAAATTCATCCAACCCCTCCGCCCCACCCGAGCCTGGCGCGCTTACCAAAAACTCCGCTATGGCGATCTTCCCACCATGGATATGTACGGTATCAAACGCGACAAGATACTGCGTCTTTTGGTATCGAACGGCGGCCATGTGTTAGATGTGCAAGCGGATGACAATGCCGATACCCAATGGGAAAGCTATCGTTATTGCGTAACAAAGGCCAGTAATGACTGACGAAAGACTAGCGAGGCTATGCCTCAGACTGACAAGAAATGCTCACGAACTGACAACAAATGCTCACGGATGAACACGGAAAAAACGGATAAAACCAAAATCGAAACTGGTCGCTTTTGCACGCAAAAGCTTTTCACATAACAATCCCACGCACCACGCGACCAAACGACCACGCGACCAAACGACCACGCGACCAAACGACCGCCGACCAAACGACCAAACGACCGCCGACCAAACGACCAAACGACCGCCGACCAAACGACCAAACGACCACGCGACCAAACGACCAAACGGCCATGTCCGAACGAGTTATTCGCTATTCCGTCCTCATGCCGGTCTACAACGAGGCCAAGACCCTGCGCGCGGTCATCAGCCAAGTGAGAACAATGCATCACTTACAATTGGATGTGATGTCCATCACCGCAGAAATACCTTATGAAAGTGTGCAGTTGGAACAGGAGATCGTTGCGGTAGATGATGGCTCTAATGATGAGAGCTGGCAGATCTTGCAGGAGGCGGAGTCACAGGGGTTGCTCCGGGCGGTCGCCCATAAGCAGAATGGCGGTAAAGGTGCTGCAATTCGCACAGCAATGGAACATGCTACCGGTGAGATTTTTTTGATACAGGATGCTGACACCGAATACGATCCTCGTGACTACCCGGCATTGCTCAAACCCATTGTCGAAGATCGTAGCAAGGTAGTGTATGGATCACGCTTCTTGGGTGGCCCGCGCAAGGCGATGTTGTTTCGGAATATGCTGGGGAACAAGTTCCTCACTCTGCTGACAAATCTCCTCTATGACTCGATTCTGACTGATATGGAGACTTGCTACAAAGTCTTCCGGCGTGAAGTGTTGGAGGGTGTACCCCTGCATGCCAGGCGTTTCGAACTGGAGCCCGAGATCACGGCCAAGATCCTCAAGCAAGGCTATCGTATTTATGAAGTGCCCATCAGTTACACAGGTCGAGAATACGAGGAAGGCAAGAACATCACCTGGCGCGACGGCTTCCCTGCGGTTTGGGCGCTGATCAAATATCGTTTTGTGGATTGACAACATGCAAGCGGAACGGGTAGGCGCTGTGTGCCCGACCAGGCTGGATTTAAACCAACCAACAGCGCCATCTCGACCCTGGCTACACTGGCTACACTGGCTGCAATTTGATAGCGTCTGGGTTGTTCTATGGGCTGCAATGGGAATGGTATTGCGCGCCTGGTCTTTTGGCCGGTATCCCTTGCGCGAAGATGAGGCATTGTATGGTTACTTGGCCAGATTGATCGCTTCTGGTCAGGATCCCATGCTGGAGTGGGTGGCTGTCGACAAACCACCCTTCTTCATCTACACACTGGCCAATCTCTTCACCCGCTTTGGCGCCACAGTCGAGACTGGGCGCTCTCTCAACCTGCTCTGTTCACTATTGGCTATGCTATTGTTGTGGGTGTTGGCAAAACGTATCTACGGATCACAGCAGGCGCGCTGGGCTCTGGCGATCTTCGCCCTTTCGCCCTTTGCCATTGCCTTTGCCCCGACCCTTTATACCGATCCCATGCTGGTTGCCTGGCTCCTGCTAGCCTTGGTTTGCGCCAGCTACGGTCTGGGGTTGGGCGCGGGCTTATCCATAGGCATGGCCTTTGCCACCAAACAAAACGCCCTCCTTTTCGCCCCTGTTATTGTCGGGGCCTTATTCCTGGGAACCTACCCCAATTCACTAACCCGCCTCTGGCGCAGCATAGTTTCAGCGCTGGCAGGTGGCAAGTCGCAGGTAGCAAGTAGCAAGTCACCCAGACACCCGGTCACCTTGTCACCCCCTCACCCCCTCACCCCCCCTCTCCGCCTCCTCCTCGCCACCCTAGGTTTCTACTTCGTCTGGTACAAAGTCTGGCAGTGGGATGGCTGGCGTATCCTCCCCGCTGAAATCCCCAGCTTTTGGGAGCAATCGTGGAACAGCTATGGTGGATTGCATTGGTGGTCGATAAACCAACTGCCCGAGCAACTGGCCAACTGGTGGGGCATAGGGCGCTGGCTTGGCGGCTGGCCGGCGGGAACGTTGATCCTTCTCCTGCTAGTCGGCATCGCCGGCATCGTTGCTCTGCGTCGCATAGTCTCTGCGCAAGCGCACGGTCAGCCGCCCTCTACCGAGTCAACAAGGCCTTATCTATGGGACCTGCTGTTTTTATCCTTTACCCTGGCTTATCTGTTGCTACATGTTCTGTTTAGTTTTCAAGCCTGGGATCGCTATCTGTTGGGCCTGGCGCCACTGATAGCCCTGTTAGCTGCCCGAGGTCTGAGTCATTCACGGCAACAATTCGCCGATCACTCACATCTGCGCTGGCTGCTGGCGACGGTGGTTGGCATTTCACTGCTGTGGGGAGCGGGGATGGCCGCACTATCTCGATTACCTGTCGGCGGAGACCATGGTGCGTACAGCGGTATCGAAACCGTGGCCGCCTATCTTCAGGCTGAAATACCCGAAGAAAAGGGTGTCTTGTACCAGCGTTGGTTGGGCTGGCACTGGAACTGGTATCTGTGGGAAGGTCCAGCCGGGCGTGTCTACTGGTCGAATGCGGATATGCTGATCGAGGATCTGCTCACAGATGTCGATGGCTATCGCCGATTCATCGTATTTCCCGGCTGGCAGCTTCATGAGCGAGAGCCGCTCACAGAGGCGTTGGCGGGGCATCAACTCAGTCTGTCCCAACGGCTCCTGGTACAAGGAGAGTTCGCCCCTCGACCACAGTTCGTTGTATACGAGATCGTAACGGCGGCGCCATGAGCGAACATGCGGACGAGGCCGTGGATACCGCCGTTAGCACACATAGAATTGCCTTCAAGTGGAGCAAGTGGGATGTGGCGGCATTGCTTGTCCTGGCCCTGGCGGTCTTGCTGGTATACAACAAAGTCCTGTTGACTAACCTGGTCCCCGCCAGTGGTGACTATCTCTATTATTTTACACCCTATTGGGATTACGCCAACGAGGTTATGCGTTCCGGACGCCTGCCATTGTGGAATTCCTACATGTACGCAGGCGCGCCCTTTCAAGCAAATCCCCAAACACAGCTCTTTTATCCCCTGCGCTGGCTTTTCCTCCCCTTCGGTGCTGAGAAGGGCATCCTCTACTTTGCTGCACTTCATGCCTGGTTGGCCGGGGCTTTTACCTATGCCCTTGCGCGAAGGGCCGTCCAGCTTGGACCCCTGGCCGCATTCGTCGCTGCCATGATCTTCGCCCTCAACGGTTGGACCACCGGTCTGCTGGCACAGCCGGTGCGTTGGGGTACTGTGCCGTGGTTGCCCGCCGCCCTGTTCCTCTGGGAGATGTTGCGTGAGCAGCCCCTGCGATGGAACCGTCGCACCCGTCGCCTGCTGGTCGCCCTCGTGCTGGTGTGGACGCTGGCACTCCTGGCCGGCCATTCTCAGACTTTTTACAATCAGGCCGTGATCTTCAGCTTTTGGGTTCTCTTCTCTCTGGTGTGGGATCTTTGGCAGCTAGCTAAGGACAACGGGCGATTGTCTTTGCGCCAGATCTGGCAACACGTATGGCCGATAGCTGCCATTTTGGTGCTGATGTTTGGCCTGACGTTGACCTTGAGCGCCGCTCAGACGGTACCGACCCTCGAACTCAGCACCCAATCCTATCGCAGTGGCGGGCTATCTTTCCGGGATCATGCCGCCCTCAGCCTCCCCCCCTGGCGCCTCGGATTTACACTGTTACCGCATTACGCCCGGGATCTGGGCCAGGCTCTGGATAGCGATGCTTTCGCCGAATGGGTGGCTTATGTGGGCGTGCTCGGTCTGCTGCTTGCCTTGATCGGACTCGCCAAGGGCCCTAAGCGCATTCGTGCACTCGCTCTGACACTGGTCATCCTTGGTATCGGCTTGGCCTTGGGGGCGTATAACCCGATCAGTTATCTGTTGCACGGCATGGTTCCCGGCTGGAATCTATTTCGGGTGCCCGCTCGCTGGCTACAAGCGGCCGTCTTGGGATTTGCCCTGCTGGCCGGGTTAGGAACACAAAACCTGTGGTTGGGTTGGCGTCCGACGCTGAGGTTACCACACCGACGCTGGGTTTGGCTTGGATTGACCGGCCTGATGCTGCTCGCTCTAGCAGTGGTACTGTTATCCCGCCCGAACGGTTGGAGCCTGCTTGCATGGTCAACAGCGCTGCTGGCATTTGTGATTGTATTGCAGACAAAGGGAGTAACCAGGCATTGGGCGACAATCGCATTGTTGGGATTGTTGGCACTCGAACTCTACGGGGCCAGTTGGGTGCTGCCGATCCAACATCCCACTGCACCACAAGCAGTCCGTTCCTGGCGTACCGCACCCGCCCGCATCGCTGCTGAAGCCGATCCCAACTGCCGTACCCTGAGTCTCAGCACAACCACCTGGGATCCGGGCGATCTGTCCGATCTACGACAGATTTATGGCCCCTACCTGGACGAACCCGGCCTCTCGAATCTGATAGACGCCACCAAGGCCAAAGAAGTGTTGGCGCCCAACCTGAGCTTGTTGTTTCGATTACATTCACTCGACGGTTTCGGTGGCGGGGTCCTGCCCACGGCCCGATTCGTGCAGAGCATGCAATTGTTCCTGCCGCCAGACCGGATTGTGGCAGATGGCCGTATGCGCGAACAAATGCGCGAGATCCCCGACGGGCGCTTGCTCTCCCTCTTCAACGTCTGCTATGTGATCGCAGACAAGAACTTCGACGCCTGGCAAGACAACGTTTACTACGATCTATCATTCGGCGAAACACTGAGCGCGCAAACGCCTGATCTGACGTTCTCCGATCTGCCCGGTTTCCCCATCACTGCTGTCGGTCTCGTCACCCATCTCAGCGGCGGCGTGCAATTGGCTGATGGTGAGGTTGTTGCCGAGTTGGCCGCCACCTACGCAGATGGCCGGGAGGTCTTGCTGCCGATCCGGGCCGGGATTGAGACAGCTGTTGGGGCTGAAGGCACTGCATTGATAGCACATAACCATGAGTTGCCGGCGGTTCGCTGGCGCAATGACGAACCCGGCCAGGATGTAGTCGCTCAACTCACATTACCTGAGCCCGGCCTGTTGGCGTCACTCGACCTGCACCTCCTTCATGCCGATGCTCGACTGTTCGTTCGAGGTCTCTCCGTCATCGATGCCGTCAGCGGCGCCCATGACACCCTGGTCATCTCGCGCCGCCCCTGGCAACGTATCCATTCCGGCGATGTGAAAATATACAGAAATAACGCCATCCTCCCACCTGTTTTCCTGGTCTCGGAGACGGAGATCAGCCCTGAAGATGCAACCACTCTCGCCCACATGCAATCATCCTCCTTCGACCCAAGTGCCACCGTTTTGCTGGCGGAAGGCGAAGCGATACAAGGCGGCAGCGGTAGCGCCGCACTTATCTCGCGCAGCCCCGAGCACATGCAGGTAGCCGTGCAAGCTACCACGCCCGCCACCTTGGTCTGGTCCGAGTCCTGGTATCCCGGCTGGCAAGCAACCCTCGACGGCGAAGCCGTCACCATCCAGCGCGCCGATCTTCTTCTGCAAGCCGTCCAGGTCCCTGCCGGCGATCACACCCTCGAATTTACCTTCCAGCCGCAGACACTGCTGTGGGGTCGGTTTCTCAGCGCCATCACCCTGCTCATTCTTTTACTGCTGTTGTGGCACCGATGAGACCACGCTCAGGTTGCCAGATTTTTACTGAGGACGTAAACCAGAAAACGGGAATACCGGTATTCAGGGTCGATTGCGCCTCAATTGCGCCTGTGGTGACACGTCCTGGTCTACCGGTCTACCGGTCTCCTGGTCTACCGGTCTACCGGTCTCCTGGTCTACCGGTCTACCGGTCTCCTGGTCTACCGGTCTACCGGTCTACCGGTCTCCTGGTCTACCGGTCTACCGGTCTACCGGTCTCCTGGTCTACCGGTCTACCGGTCTCCTGGTCTCCTGGTCTACCGGTCTCCTGGTCTACCGGTCTCCTGGTCTACCGGTCTACCGGTCTCCTGGTCTACCGGTCTCCTGGTCTACCAGCCTACCGGCCTACCAGCCTACCGGCCATACTTGGTATCCGACCCAGGACCTCGTATAATCACTAGGATTCTTGTGTATTACAACGACCCACAATCAACGAGAAGTCATGATCAACGTCTTACCCTGTCCATCTGCGTGCCATTCTGGATGGTCTGAGACGAGGCGACGCTGAATACTCCCGATCATATTGCTTCCACGCGCGGAGCCATGTATGAACACTGTCAATCGAATTGTCTCAATCGTCGTATTTGTCCTATTGCTGTTGATATTGGTCGCCCTGGCCCTTGCGCCCAACGATGTGATCAGTTGGGTGCAGATGCAATTGAGCGATCTTAGTGCCACGATCTCCCGCCAGCAGGTGATAGACACCACCAACTATAACATCGCCCGCGTGGCCGTCGTCGTCGCGGCCTTACTGGTTTTACTGCCACTGATTATGGCTGAGTTCTCAAGCCCAACAGAATCGGTAGCACGTGTGCGCACAGCCGACGGCGAAGCACGCGTCACCACCGACAGCATCGCCCGCAGGTTGGCCTGGCATATCGACCAGTTGGCCGATGTCATCACCGTGGCGCCCGAGGTACAAGCCCGGGGAGATCATGTGGACATCATCCTGGATATCGAGACATCACCCGAGATCGACATACCCATGAAGACCGAGGAGATCATGCTCGTAACTCGCGAGGTGGTCGAGGATCGTATGGGGCTCAAAGTGGGAAAGATCGACGTCCGCCTCCGCCATAGCGCCTACCCAGAGATGATCTGAAGTCATACAAGACCTGGAACAAGCATCATCGGATCTGCGCAGCTTGTCGCAACCGATCGCATCCATGTTTGCGATCATCAAAGTGAAGGACACTTTTACCTTTTGATTTTCATAACAGAGGTAGTTTATCCGTGACATTCGAATCCCCCGAACCGGCCCTCGCTCCACCGATAGCTGAAGAGGCCGTAGAATCGGTCAGCGTAGAGATAGCTGACGAGACAATTGCAGAGCCCGTGGAGCAGATGGGAGATGATGAACTGGTCATGTTGCTGGAGAGCTTGTTATTTGTCGCCAGTGAGCCCACCACTATCGAGCGGCTGGCGACTGCCCTCGATGTGCTGCCCGAGCGTGTGGATGTGTGCCTGGATGTGTTGCAGATGCAGCTGATAGATCGAGGGATACGCGTCCAGCGCCACAACGAGGCTGTGCAAGTGGTTTCAGCGCCAGAGGCGGCAGACGCTATCGAGGCCTTTTTGGGGTTGGATCTATCAACCAAACTCTCGCGTGCGGCTTTGGAGGTGTTGGCTATCATCGCCTATCGTCAGCCTGCCACCCGCCCGCAGATTGAATCGATCCGCGGTGTCAGCAGCGATGGCGTTATGCGCACGCTCCTGCGCCGAGGCTTGATCGAGGAAGTGGGGCGCTTGGAACAGGCCGGGCGACCCGTTCTGTTTGGCACGACCTTTGAGTTCTTGCAATACTTCGGCATTGAAAACGTCACAGGTTTGCCGCCCCTGGATGATGACGCTGTGGAGGAGTTAGCAGCCCGGGCAGAGATCTACGGTGAAGAAGCCGTCGAGCACGCGCAAGCAGAGGTTACCGAAATTGATCGGTCCCAAGAAGATGCTGAGAGCGAGAAAGTAAATAAGTAGACAAGGGATAAGTAAACAAGGGGAGGAACATTTGGTGCATCGACTGCCTTGTCTACATATCTACTTATCAGCACCGTCATCCCTTTGACCAAAAGCATCGAGCGCAGCGAAAACTTCAGCGGGGAAACGTGTGGGGCAACCTTGTTTATCGGCGCAGATAAAACTGGTGTGACCGGTGACCAGTGTCAGTCGTTCTTCGTCCACGATTTCATACTCCAGACGCATGCCCCTGCTTCCCACTTTGTCGATCCAGGTGCGCACGGTTACCAGGTCGTGGAACCGAGCCGGCCGCAGGTAGCGAATACCCAGATCGGTGATCAAAAACAGGTATCCCATTTCTTCAATTGTGCGATAGGGCAGACCCGCGTCATCGAGGAAATGAATGCGGCCCACCTCGAACCAGGGCACATAGTGGCTGTGGTGTACGATGCCCATGGCATCTGTTTCGGCGTAGCGAACACGAAAATTGATTTCGCTTACGCGTCCTTTTGGTTTTGGGCGTGGCATGGTATGTTAACTCTTGCAAGAGAGGTATGTGTGTGAAGTGTCGCGCAGTGGCGACTGCCACATTATCCTATGCCTGTACGAATGACGCCAAACGGAATGGCCGCACGGCAGGCCCTTTATACACTCGAAAATGCTTGACGGCAGTTACCCGACGAGGCTTTGGCGCCGATTCACCTAAGCACCCTGTTTTGACAGAGATCGGGGCCCTGACTATAATCCTTGTGCACAAACAGCTTGCTGGCTCAAGCGCTGTGCAGACGTATAAAATGCCTCCGTAGCTCAATCTGGCAGAGCAAGCGACTCTTAATCGCTGGGTTGAAGGTTCGAATCCTTCCGGGGGTACTTTGACATAAGTCGGGATAGTGTGCCCAGGCAGTGATGATCTAAAAATAGAACGCAGCCTCAAAGTGTTGCGACCTAGATAATACTTGTTATCATTTGAACGAGATGAAAGCGCTAAGTTTAAGCACAGACGGTCAAAGTAGACTGCTTCCTACTGAGCAAGCAGAATCTTACCGGCTGGAGCTCTCCCGAAAGCTGGATCCTAAGAAGAGAGGAATGCTAGGACAATTCCTCACACCTCTAGGCGTGGCCTCGTTTATGGCTTCGTTGTTTAGTGACGTAAATGGGGATGTGATTTTGCTTGACCCAGGAGCGGGAACAGGAACCCTGACGGCGGCATTCGTTCAGGAGATGTCCGGCCGTCGGGTCAGACCTTCTAGCATTCGCGCAGAGGTTTACGAGCTAGATCCTCTCATGGTAGGTTACCTTAACTCCACCCTAGAGAAATGTGCTTACATTGGCGAAGGTGGGGGTACGAGGGTATCCAGTGTTGTCACACAAATAGACTTTATCGAGTGGGGTGTCGAGCTTATCCGCAGCGAGGGCACGTTTTTTGAGGTGGAGCGCCCGCCATTTACCCACTGCATTATGAATCCGCCCTATAAGAAAATCCGCAGTGACTCTAAACACCGCGCTTGGCTGCGAGCAGCAGGGATCGAAACGAGTAATCTGTATAGCGCTTTTTTGGCATTGACGATTAAACTTCTAACTCCTGGAGCGGAGTTGGTGGCGATCGTTCCCAGGTCATTCTGCAATGGTCCCTATTTCAAACCATTCAGGGAATTATTGCTCGTGCACATGGCCATTCGCCATATGCACGTATTTGATTCCAGAAATCAAGCGTTCAAGGATGACGAGGTTCTTCAGGAGAACATCATCTTGCACGCCGTTAAGGAGCGGCAGCAAGAAGATGTATTGATTACCTCTAGCAGCGGCCCAGAATTCGAGGGCATGACAGAACGAACCGTTAACTTTGATAAGGTGGTCAAGCCCAATGACCCAGATCAATTCATTCACATTGCCGCAAGCGATCTAGATCAAATGGTTGTGGATCGCATCAGCGTGTTCTCACATACTTTGGCGGATATCAACATTGAGGTATCAACAGGCCCAGTTGTCGATTTCAGACTGCGTCCGGATATACGACAAGAACCGGAGGTGGGGGCCTATCCCCTGATCTATCCAGGGCATTTCAAAAGCAACTACATCCAGTGGCCCAATCTTGAAGGGAAGAAACCGAATTCCATATGTGAGAGTGAACATAGCGCTCGGTGGCTAATGGCGAATGGGTGGTACGTTGTGACCAAGCGCTTCAGTTCAAAAGAAGAGAAACGGCGTATTGTGGCCGCTCTGCATGCGCCGGTTCGTGTACCTGGTGACAAAGTGGGATTTGAGAATCACTTGAATGTATTCCATTGCAAAAAAGCAGGCCTGGAACCCATCATTGCAAAAGGTCTGGCAGTCTATCTCAACTCATCTCTACTGGATCTCTACTTTCGGCAATTTTCCGGGCATACACAAGTCAACGCAACTGACCTAAGGGCGTTACACTACCCTGAACGGGAAACTCTGATAAGGCTTGGCGAACAGGTACGAGATGCTTTTCCTTTACAGGACGAAGTAGATCGTTTACTCGATGCGGAGATTGAAAGAATGGCTAAACAAGACATCCCTAACCCCCTGATCATCCAGAAACGGACAAAGGAAGCTCTGTCAATTCTGGAGGCTCTGAGACTACCAAGAGGGCAGCTAAATGAGCGTTCAGCATTGACATTGCTGGCGCTGGCGGATCTGAAGCCTGAAGATAGGTGGAGTGAAGCCCGAAAACTATTGATCGGGATCACGCCAATCATGGATTTCATCAGAGATCACTACGGAAAGGTGTATGCTCCTAACACGCGTGAAACCATTCGAAGACAGACAATACATCAGTTCGTCGATGCAGGGATGGCTTTTTTGAATCCGGATCAACCAGATCGACCTGTAAACAGCCCAAAGTCATGCTATCAAATTACTGCGAATACGCTTGATCTGGTTCGATCCTTCGGCACGGAGCAATGGGACTCAATGCTCACTGGTTACCTGGGAAAAATGGGTACCCTCGCCGAACAATACGCCAAGGAACGTGACATGCAGATGATCCCCCTGGAGATTAGCAATGGCGTCAAATTGGATTTGACCCCCGGCGAGCACAGCCACCTAATCAAGGGCATCATTACCGAGTTCGGCCCAAGATTTGCGCCTGGCGCAGAGGTGCTCTACGTGGGTGACACAGGGTCCAAACTGGGGCATTTCGATAAGGAAGCATTTGAAAAATTGGGTTTGACCTTTGACAGCCACGGCAAATCCCCAGACGTTATTCTATATCTCCGATCCAAGAACTGGTTGCTTCTTATAGAGTCTGTGACCAGCCATGGCCCGGTGGATAGCAAACGGCATGCTGAACTGGCGGCACTATTCGCAAACAGCACTGCGGGGATTGTTTATGTTACAGCTTTTCCAGATAGACAGGTGATGTCAAGGTATTTGAGGGATATCAGTTGGGAAACAGATGTTTGGATTGCAGATGCTCCCAGCCACCTTATTCACTTTGACGGAGAGCGGTTTTTGGGTCCGTATGACGCGAACGACTAACGCGAACGACTAACGCAGGTGTGGTGAAGTGCGTCCCATTGTCAAGACCACGAAGTAGGAAGAGTGAGGTAATAGAAGCGGGCGGAAAAGTGTTTAAAGATGTGGAATGAGAAGTGTTGAAGTTCGCGGGCACGGTGGGTCATTAGAACGAACGGGAAATGCACTCGACATCAAGGAGGATTCAATGGGTCGTCGTGCAAAGCAGTATTGTAAGATCTGCGATGCGGAGATCATGTTATTTGTGAGTTCATTTATATCCACCCCAAGATTGAAACACGTGCGGCGATATTGGGCGACTTGACAAGATATCTATCGCGTGACACTATATCGGTATACGATATACTGAGAGACGATATAACGAGAAGTGATATAAATTCTAATGAGTAAGATTTTCAAAAAGTATCTCCCGCTCACCGAATCCACCGCCTATATCCTGTTAGCACTTGGCGAACCGCTGCACGGTTATGGCGTGATGCAAAAAGTGGACGCATTGAGCGAAAGCACAGTTAAGATCGGCCCGGGGACGCTTTATGGCGCGTTCGCCACCCTGGAAAACGAAGAGATGATTGTTAAAGTTGGCGAACAAGGTCGCCGCAAAGTGTACACATTGACCGAAAAGGGGAAGCAGGTACTCAAGGAGCATATCCGGCGATGTGAAATTCTGGTAAAAAATGGAACTCTATCAAAAGGCTGGTAGCCTCTAGGAGCTGGCAATGACAACAAGAGAGCAATTTCACTGGTTCTGGGCCTGGGATGATGAAAAAGAGGAAGCCTGGTTGCGCGAGATGTCGCAGAAAGGCTGGCACTTAAAGTCGGTTTCGTTCCCGGGTAGTTACATTTTTGAGCAGGGAGAGCCAATTGATTACGTGTATCGGCTTGATTATTTTACCAACCGAAAGGATATGGCCGGCTACCTGCAGATCTTTGAGGACGCGCACTGGGATTATATGGGCGAGATGAACGGTTGGCAGTATTTCCGTCAACAAGCTATTGCGGGCGAGGCGCCGGAAATTTACAGCGATAACGAGTCTAAAGTGAAGAAATATCAGCGGATCCTGATGTTCCTGGTTATTCTCTTTCCCGTCTTTTTTAGCCCTATCATGGTCATCAGCCGGGGCCCTGCGAACAATGGCATCATCCAGGTGATCACTATGGTGATCACTATTGTGATAGGTGTGGCGCTGCTGCTCTACGTCTACGGTATGGCAAGACTGCTGCTTCGTATCACACAACTGAAGAAGAAATTCTGAAAGAGAAACTCGAGGCGGGACAACGGCAACAATTTCTGCTAATAGTTAAAGAACCTGTTTTAACCTGCGCCAATATCTGGGCTATCATCATTCTCGAACTAAGGTTTCTAGTGATTGTTCTCAGACTGCGCTGGGAAAATCAGGCCCCGTTGGGGCAGGTAGCAGGTAGCAGGTAGCAGGTCGCAGGTACAACTTCGCTTGCAGACAAGGTTGAACTTGCCACTTGCCACTTGCCACTTGCCACACACATCGACAAAAAGTTGTCGATGTCGACGCTGTAAGCGCCTAGCTATGACAACACACAAAGAGAAACCACTGGGACGAAAGAACTACGGGCATATTCCACATCTGCCAAATAGCCGAATGGGACCCGGCGACCACAAATGTCATGAAGGGCAGGCCAGGATCGCGACCGTCAAGACACGAGATAAAAACGATGAGGTATTCGTTCAGGAGAAACTTGATGGTTCCAACGTCGGAGTAGCTCGACTCGGAGATACTCTGTACCCGATAGGCCGCGCCGGTTGGCCGGCGGTATCGTCACCGCATGAACAACACAGGCACTTCCACAACTGGGTATTCACTCATTCTGATCGGTTTATGGCCGTCTTGCGTGATGGCGAAAGGCTCGCCGGCGAATGGCTGATGCAAGCTCACGGAACCAGATACAGGCTAACACACGAGCCCTTTGTAGCATTCGATCTGATGGCAGATGATCGCCGCACACCCTACGACGAATTCGTACAGCGATTAGGTGGGCGCTTTATGTTGCCTCATTTGCTACATCGTGGCGGTGCGATAAGCGTAGATAGGGTGATGGCATCGATAAATGACTATGGTAATCATGGCGCGTTGGATTTAGTAGAAGGGGCCGTTTGGCGCGTTGAACGCGACAAGCCCACAGGGAAGAAAGGTGAGAAAATGCGAGTCGTTGATTTCCTTGTGAAGTACGTCAGGTCCGACAAAAAAGATGGCACCTATCTCCCTGAAGTATCTGGCCAAGAACCCGTATGGAATTGGTACCCGAAAGGTGGTGACTGGTCGAACTAGCTGGACGTAAGGAGAATAAAGCATGGGGGGGGTAACATAACACAAAAGAGCGGGTGCTTTGGCCAAAACTTCTAGTTGTATATTTGTACTTAATGTGTACAATATAGGTGCTGATCTGATGCTGTGTTCTAGATAAAGCAGCGATCAGGGAAAATACCTAGTTCTGGTGGATTCTGTGGATGCGACTCCTATCCTGCCTGTGTCATTCTGAGCGGGTTCGCGAAGCCAATACACATCGAATATTCATCGTTTTTAACGAAAAAATGCTCAATAATAAGTCAATTCCAGCGAAGAATCTCTCGTTTCATGACCGCGAGACCCTTCGCTAGCGTCTCGAAACCGTGAAAGTTGTGTATTTGACCCGCTCAGGGTGACACCATGAGAGGTAACCACAGAATCCGATAGAATCAGGAAAACACCCACTCATCAAAGGGAGTATCTCATGCCAGCCATCAGCGTTTTCGTGGGTATCGTAGGGGCCATTCTGCTCTATCTTCTCTTATGGCCGGTGCCGATAAAGCCTGTCAAGTGGGCGCCGCCGCAAGCTCCCAGGCTGGAAGGCGAATTCAGTGTGAATCAGATTCTTGCTCAAGTGGAGCGATTGCCCGTGGGCGGTCTTGGGCCGGAGGACGTTATCTTCGATGGGCAGGGTCGCCTATATGCGGGATTAGAAGATGGGCGGATCGTGAGAATGCAGCGGGATGGAAGCGAGTTGGGTACCTTTGCCAATACAGGTGGCCGGCCTTTGGGTTTGGCCTTTGACGCGGGCGGTAATCTCATCATTGCCGATGCCGACAACGGCCTGCTCTCAGTGGACCCTGCGGGCCAACACAAAGTCTTGACTGACAGTTTTGAGGGGCGGAAGCTGGTTTTTTCCAACCATGTGGATGTGGCCGTCGACGGCACCATCTGTTTTTCCGAATCATCCGATCGCTTTACCTTTCACGACTATGTGAGCGATTTTCTCGAAAGCCGTGCAAACGGCCGCCTGTTGGCTTACGATCCGGCGAAAAACGAAACGAGATTGGTTTTGGATGACCTGTATTTTGCCAATGGCGTTGCCGTCAGCCCGGATCAGAGCTATGTGCTGGTGGCTGAGGGAGGGCGCTATCGTATTCGCCGCCTCTGGCTGACAGGTGCAAAGGCCGGCGAAAATGAGATGTTCATCGAAAACCTGCCCGGATTCCCCGACAATTTGCATAGCAATGGACGCGACCTTTACTGGTTGGCATTGATCTCACCCAGAAAGAGTATCGTCGATGGGCTCGCCGGCCGGCCTTTTCTCCGCAAAATGATTTATCGATTACCTGATGCCTTGAAACCTGCTCCTGATCAACACGGTTTCGTGCTAGGCCTGAACCACGACGGCGAGGTCGTCCACAATCTTCAGGATTCGAGTGGCAGTTTTGCCGAGACCAGTGGTGCTATCGAACACGAAGGTGTGCTCTATATCGGCAGCCTGAGTGGCGATGTGATTGAGTGTTTGCCCGTTCCCGCTGCCAAGGAGTAGGCGAATCTACGCAAAAACCTCATCGGATTCTGCCATAGCTGCTTCAGAGAGGAGCAGATCCTCTTTCTCATCTTGCGATAGCTGCGCGTAATAAGAGGCGTAAGCACGCAAGCTCGAAACAGCCTTCAGCGGCAGATGGTGCAACGTCCGTAACATGATCAAGGCGAAGGGATCGTAGGAAGAGAGCAGACGCAAGCGCCATGCAGCGGCAAGATCGCCCAGCTCGTCCAGCGAGGTCGCCGGTGCAAAAGGCACAGCCATGATGTCGACACCGATGGGCGCTGTCACCACATGGTCGTCGATATGAATACAGGGTTTGGCTTTCCTGCGCAAACTATTCAGGAAATCATGGGCATTGTAGCCGGGGATTGCCCGGGGCAGCAGGTCTTCGACATTGACATCGGTGGGGGCCACAGGTTGGCTCAAACGCGCCGCGTATCGCTCGATGGTGATATTCAACGCCTCAGTCAGATCTTGGGTGACCGGTTCAGATTGGGCAAAGCGCGGCCTCTCTTCGCCTACATCGGGCCACACAGCCCCTTTCCATACCTGGCGAATAAGCCGCAGGCTGTCGACATCTTCGCGGAAAATCCGCGACATTAGAGCGCCATCCCCAACTTGTGCCGGTTGCGAACGAATTACGTCGTACAACTCCTCTTGCGACAGTGGTTGCCGAACAAAAGACTGCGCAGGCACCAGGGGTTCTCTCAATTGAACCGATACGTCATGTTGCGTCTGTTCCAATTGGGCCACTGTCTTTTCCAACAATCGCAAACGTTTCTTCACTGCGTCTACCAGTGCTGTAAGGTACATCAATTGCGCATTAGCCACAATGATCCTGCCGATGAGGTTTAAGCGCTGCTGGCGCTTCCGCCGAATATCTATCAGACTTGTCTGTAGCCAGCGTTGGTACATGATCCTCAAAAACAGCCCGATGACCAGTATTGCCAGACCCGCGGCGATAGCCCATTGGAAGGTCGTCAACAATCCCACTTGCAGCCACAGGGATGCTGCAACGGTCGTTAGAATCATCGTCAAAAGCATGAGAAAAAGGAGCAAAACCGACCAGCTAGGCAGACTAGATAGGAATGGTATCTCACTCATCCAATCCAAGCGCTGTTGGCGGACGGCCGGTGCATCCGAGGTGGTCTGCTTGAGCCAGCGCGAGCGGGTGCGATCCAACCCTTTTTTCTGCTCATCGAAATAGTCCGACAACATGGCAACATAAGCGACGGCTGCTCTGATGCCCCTTTCTTGGGTTGTGATCAATCTCAAAACATCATTGTCAATTTGCGTCAGCACTGAACCCAGCACAGTCGCTTCTTCTTCCGGCCCAACGGAGGTGGCAGTCAAGCTCTCATCATGTTTGATACTTGTCGCCCAGGCCTCCATCGATTCGACCTCGTAACTATCGAAAGCCTCATTAATGGCAAGGGCATGATCGGCCAGATCGGCCATCGTCAGCTTTCGAAGCCGCGGGAAGGGTACGTTTGGCGGCTTTACGCTCACTTCGGGGACACCGGCCGCCGCCACTGTGATGTCTTCATCAACATCGCCGGCCGCAAGCACAAGATCCGACAGCAGAATACGCTCGGTTGGGGCTGAAAAATCGAGGCGTTGCTGCACCAAACGGTCGCTAAGTTGCAAGGCGATCTCGTCATCGACATCTGAGTCAGTACCCAGCAGGTGTTTGCTAAGGATTTCGAGTGAGAGTTTGTGTCGAGCCTGACCCCACATCTCCTCCAGGGGAATATAGATGCAAGCCGCGCCCAAACTGCTGAACGGTCCGTTGATTGCCAATTCTCGTTCGTCAGGGGCTAATGTCGTGCGCAAGAGAGAGCTGCCCTCGGTCGTGAGCAGTGCCACCAAAGCGTTACCGGCCAAGGTGGTCAACTCGACATCATTTTTGATCAGAGCACCACTGGTCTTCTCTCGATCGATGAGAAAGGTACGGTCAAAGGGTGGGGCATATTCACCATCGGTGGTGAATCCCAGCAGCATGTCTGACGAGGTTCGAGAGGATGCCGCTCCGCCATTGGCAGCTTGCTTGGTGAGATAATCCAGTTCATTGAGCGCAACATAGAGGGCGCCAGCTTCAAGCCGCCGCTCATCCGAGACCGAGTAAGTGCCTGTGCTCAACAGGCCGACCATCTCTGTTAAGACATGCGGGCCCATCAGGCTACGCAGGCATTGGGCCAACGGCCACAGGATCGCTGATGCCAGTTCGTCGTTCAGCGAGGCCACGATATAGAGGGTCAGTTGGCTGCTTTCCTCGTCGGGTGTGTTCTCGTCGGCGCGCGCCTGCTCGAGAATCGCCAGCAGATTAGCAGAGATCGCCCATCGATGCTCCACGAAGAGATCGCGAAGCGTCCGCCGTGTCTGCTGTTGTGGAGGCTCTGCGTCCACGGTATAGCGAGCGACGAGATCGAGGGTCGGCCACAAGGTCTGGTAGGTCTGTTGGCGCAGATCTGCTCGGCTGGGGCGATAATTGAATGGCAGTGTCTCGGCCGCCAGGCTCGATCCGAACAATATATCGGTTTGACGAGTGAATGCCACATCATCCCACCGCTCTGCCAGGGGGTGGGCGATGGCGATACTGCCGTCATCATCGGGCAACACCAGGATATGGCCTACGACATCGCTAAGATGTGGCAACTGCATCTCTACAGCGGTATCGCCATCGGCCTCGAAACCTAAGGCCATGGCACGACCTCTATCCACCATGTTCAAACGGGGCCACAAGTGTGCTATCACTCGCGCCCCCCACACGCCAACACCGATAATTACAGCCCTGTTATGTCCTCCCACTAACATGCTGACTCCTAATTCTCAGGATCGCTGGCTGGCTGTTCGATTGAGGAGATTTCGTCTTGTATGCCTGGATCGTATCCATCCCCTGTGGCACCCCGAACCGAGCGGTATACTTCTTCGCCGTTCATGGTGGGGATGGCAGAGGAAGTTAATTCCTGATTGAGTTGCAGACTATTGGCATTGGAATCGCTATCCAACACGATTTCGGGAAGCATCCGCCAGGTTGAGTTGAGATGCAGGGGGCCGCGTGATTTAAAGTCCTCGTAATGGCGGTGGTAATTTGACATGGTCTCAAGATAGGCAATCGGCAGACCATGCTCGATCCGGCAAGCATCGATGCGATTAGGTTCTCCTGTGGAGATTCTCTCGAATTCGGTGTGATCGCGTAGAAGCTGATCATAGAGTTTGATGTTCCGAACATCGTCATCTAACCCCACCAGGATCGTGTGCTCCAGATCTTGTTCGTCGAAACCACCCTTATCCAGGTCAAAGCGCCAGAAGGGGTGGCAGCGAGCGAAGAGTTGCTTGATGCGTTCGTTAAGCATCGAGCGATCAGTGGTCAGAATCCGGTCGAAACGATATTCGTCGGTGGGGATCGAACGGGCGACGGTACTACGGCCATGTGCCATCAGATGATCGTAGATATCTTGCCAGGAAAGGGAGCGAACTTCGAACTCATTATCCGCCTGTCTGATCTCCGATTGCAACTGCAAAGTTTCGCTAAAGGAAGATTCCAGTAGTCCTTTACGCTCAGCCAAGGCCACATTGATTTGGAAGACATCGGGATCGCCGATCAGTTCATCCAACGACTCTTCGATGCGTTGAGCCATGATCAGCTGCCAGTTTTTCTGCTCAAAATCTTCGATGATATAGGCTTCGTTGACAGCGTCGCTGGATAAGTTAAAGACCGTCTCTCGCTCCACCTGCCGTCTTAGCTGGAAGAAAACTCGCAGGGCTTCGCCCAACCCTCGATTTCTAGCCGTCTTGATTTCGTCGATACGTCCATCAGTGCTGTCTGCCAGATCCTCCAGCATCGGCGCCAGCCGTGTCCACACGCCCTTGGCGATCTGTTCTATGCGCAGGTCATGGTCCAATTGAGACAGGTGGTCACGGAGGATCATCCGTTCGCGTTGCCCCGCTTGCTTGATGTTATTGGTGAACAACATATCAAATGGCCAAAAACTGAGCAGATTGATGATCATGGGATCACGGATCTGGCGCAGTTGTGATTCCAGTAAGGTCATGCGCTCGCTTAATTCATCCTCTTCGTTGCGGCTTTGTTGTAGGCGAGTGGCTGTGATCCGCTGTAAGGCGATGACGAAATAACTGGCGCCATGAAGCCCATAACGCCGTGATGCATGCTGGATCTCTTGTTTTAGTTCACCCAGAAGGCTTTGGAACGACTCGTGGCTCCATCCTCCTGATGCCGCCCCCTCACTCTCGCTTGTCTCAACGTCATCCTCAGCGCCGATGTCATCATCAAACGCTTCCTCCCATTCTTCATCTTCGTCCGCGCCGAATTCGCCATCTGTCGATGTGTGCGCATACTCGCCCTCTTGTGAGGCGGCGAATTGGCCATGGAGCACATCATCCAGGGCATTGATAAGTACATTGGCTCGTGCATCCAGGTCGTTCATGTCGCCGGGCGTCAGCTCTCGAAGCAAACCCAGATCGAGCATGCGTTCGACGTATTTGAGGGAGGCATACTCCCGCATGCGTTCTTCGGGAACGACAATCGAGGAGGTGGCGAAGCTGCTATACGCCAGCATGCTCTTGCCCTGGCCGCTGCGTTCCTGGGTGATGTTGACATCGTAGGCCCAGATATGGGAGCCGATGTGCGAGACATTTTCCAAGAAGATCTGATGCCCTACCATTTCCATGACATCCCCCACACTGCTCAATACCTCTCCAGCCTGGTTACTACGTTCGATCAGGTAAATGCGGTCAAAGGGACGACTGACTCGCATGGTGGGCTCGCCCGGATACTGCACTTCGAAATCCCCACCCCCCTGAAAGAAGTCCAGTTCTTTAAGCGCGGCATAGGTGTTGGCCTGGATACGGGCTTTTTGCAAATCACTATCCAGTTCGTCGATAAAAACTGAAGGCAATGCCAGCACACCAGTGATGATGGCTTGTTCGTGGAAATAGTCGCGTAATCTGTGCGCGACATCCAGGAAGATACCTGATCCGGTGCCTCCGCACAACGAACTGACAATATAGATATGGCGAATGCTGCCCTCACGCACCACGGGATAGCCTTCGTTTTCCACATCTTCGATGGTTGCGACAGAGGAAATGCGACTGAGCTTAGGCTGTAAATGATTCCAAAATGTGCGATAACGGCGGAAGAAGGAGAGTCTGCCCACGGGCCGAATCTGCCGGGCTCCGCTGTGGATCTGCCCCAGGGGGACCTCACGTGCATTCCAATTCCACCATGATTTCACGGTGGGATGGTTATCAAGATGCCGCAATACTTGGGCCGCGTTGTATCCACCGATATAGGCGTATTCATGCCGGTGCAGGTACTCCTGCCCGGGCAAATTGGTCCAGGGAACGGTGTCAACGCCCAAGAGCTGAATGATCCCGGGCCCTTCATCCATAGCGGGGATGTTCCAAGCCTGACGTAGTCGCCTCTTGAAGGCGCGCAAAGTACCAACTCCGGTGCCGCCTAATCCGAGGATAAGGGTGGGGGTCAGTGTGGGCCGTTGCAGCATGTCTTGGGCGTCGCGATTGCCGTTATCGTAGAATACCATAGTCACCTCTTACTGGTGCCTGTTCGATGATTCTGCAGGAACTAGACACAGTTTTCGAATAATCTATGAAGAATCTGTGTCATTAGTGTTAATCCGTGAACTCGATTAAACTCCGAGTTCACAATTTCTGGAATAGTATACAAATTACTGCGCCCCGTAGCGGAAATGATAGCGTTCTCCGCTCATTGGCAGACGCAGACGGAAGCGCACACCATGCCTCAGCGGTGTGCCTTCCTCTTTTATCAAATACCAGCGACGGTTTCGTTGCCGCCAATACGACAGTTTGACCGGTTCTGGTGCAGCCGTGTTGGGTCGCACGACAGGCCGCCATACCAAGCGTTCGCTACGGCTTTCGACCGATTGTTCCATGCTGATAATCGCCAACGCTTTAGAGCGATCTCGTTTCTTTTGGCTCAGCTGTGCGCCTTTGCTGGTAGAGACCAAGTACACAGGATTGCCACCATTCAATTTGATGGTCTGGCCGGTTTCATCAGCGCTGATCATGCCTTGTGATTTCCCGGCAGAGGGTCGTACGCGCAACAGGGTATTGATCAAAATCAGGAGGATGAGCCAGCCGACCAGTCCTTGCAAACGGAGCAATGGCAGCGGTACAAACCATGCGTACAGGAAATTGGCTACAGGCATCAAGCGTTGCTGCCAAACCTGCAAGGGCGTATATTGCCGTACGAGGAAGTCGATGCTGGCAGGTTGTACGAGCATCTCATCATCTGTTGTTTCAATGCGCAAGCTACCCTCGTAAAGGCCCGGCACAGCCTCACCGACCGCGGCGACGAATATCGGTAAGGTAAAGGCGCCATCCTCTGACGGCCGTACAGCGCCGGTATTCACTTCCAGCGCTGGTACTTCGCCTTCGACAAGACCCTCGCTGTGCCGCAGGTTTTCTATCGAAACAACCAGGGGAGGGGGTTGGTCCAGAATAGTTTGGTCCAACTGAACTTCTGCCACCATCGAGTTGCTGAGATTGGCAGAAGCTCCGAAGTCGAGTCTATCTTCGGGCAATGACATATTCGTCACTGGTTGAGGAACGCTAAAAGTCACCTGAGTGCGCTGGGGATCAACCGTCAGGCCCTCAGATGAGCTAAACAGAATGATACCTTGATAGAGCCCTGGCTTGGGTCGAGATCCGGTTGTCAGTTGCACAGGGACGATAAATCGTCGGGATCCCTCTGATATAGGCCTTGCCGCACCCACTGTGATTTGGAAATCACTGCTATCTACCACTTGATCACCCGACGATAGTTCAAGCAACCGTGCTTCGATGTCACTGGGTCTGCCGTTGGTAAATTCTGCCTCGACGTTGAACTCGCTGGTGTCGCCGGGGCGGGCCAGGTCGCCAAGGTAGGGTGATTCGGGTAGTGAGAGCTCGATCTCCGGGATGGGGATAGTGAACTGCACGGCCACCGAGGGTGGACTGATATCGAGGTCGCTGCTTGACCTGAAATCGAGACGGCCATTGTATTCACCCGGAGGTAAAGCGTCGAAACCGGTCAGTTGCATCACCGAGATATAGCGTGACCCCTCGCGATTTTCTGGTCGAGAAATGCTCATGCCAAGGGCCCCGGGTAACGTGGCGCCATCGGCATCCTGCAACACCAGATCCGCCTCCAGTTCCACATCTTGCTCGGTAAAGGCCGAGAGGACGATATCGCGAGTGATGCTGGTCTCGTAGGGGGGGACGCGCCCGAAATCCAGGATCGGGGGCAGCGAATCCAAAAGCAGGGCATCGCGCATCGTCAAATCTGTGCTGGCATGGTCGCTGTACTGGGTGTCGTTTGACACTGCGTCAGCCAGATAGGTGATCTGGTAGGTGGTGCCCTGTTGTGGGATAAAACTGCGGTCCTCACAGACGCCATCCAGACCGCAAGCCAGATTCACTTCAGTGACCTCAGCGCTGTTTACATCTGTCACATAGGCGACAACGCTGCTTTGCTCAGGGAGGACTTCGCCCTCGAAGTGCGTCTTGAGCTGCAAGCGCCCATCATCACTCAGGCCCCTGTCTTGTGCGGTGGGGGAATCGGCCACCAAACTAGGTAGATCCGCGGCGACCAATGAGAATTCTTTCTGTAAACGTATCGGCGTTAGCTCATTGCCAATCTGTACCTCGACCGCTGTGCTCTCGCCAACCCGTTCGCTACCTGAGAGCGGCAAAATCGACCAGTAAAGACTGCCGTCGCTGGAGAGCCCGCCATTGCTCAGGGGGTTCAAGACGCCGTCGGCGACCGCCTGCATGTCTAATCCTGTCACACGGGCGCCATCCTGTTCGACTGCAACAGCCATGAGCACCGGTTTTCCGGCCGGATAATAGCGCGGCGCCACCGAATTGGCCGCATCCTCGGCGATGGGGTACTGCAACAACAGCGACGTTACCGAGTCTGCAATGACGAGCGCCTGGGTGGCATCGACCTGACCGGCGCTGGTGGCGGAGGCGATCCATTCACCGGCGAGTGGCGCATTGTTGGCCAGGGTGACGACCTCGTAATGGGTATCGCCAGACCGCCCCAGTGAAGCGCCGTCGCCCAGGACATTCTGATTCAAGATCGATTCACCGTTCAGCGTCAGATCGGCGAAACCGTCCTCCGCATCTACGGATTTGGGCAGCAGCACATTGAGATGGGTGATGCCCTGATCGGGGCTGGTGCGGAAGCTGGCCAAACGGCCGTTGCTCAAATCGATTTCGTCGACATATCGTTCCGGCTGGATAAAGCCATAGACACGGGCGTACGCTTGCAGTAAATCACCCGGAAGAGACAGGGATTGCACCACACCGCCTGAGCGCCCCGCCATCAAATCGGCGATTTCTTCGTCGACGTCCTTACCCAACAAGATAGGGAACATGGTCACGTCATTGTTCGCCAACTCGCGGATGGCGGCTCTCAACTCCTGGCGTTGGTCGGGGGGATAGGGAAGCCCATCCGTGAGAAAGACGACGAATTGGCGGTTGCCTGTGGCGTTCTCTTGCAAGAGTTGACTGGTCATTTGCAGGGCCAGGCGCATGTCGGTCAGGCGTTGCTCCGGTTCGGGCTCCGTGGGTTGCACAATGGCGTTTTTAAGTTCCTCTCTGCTATCTCGACCGGTGATGGTTGTCAAGTTACCCTGTGCAAGCTCTCCCAAGGCAGTGGGCCACGAGTGAAAGGATATCGTGCCCACTCTATCCCCTTCTTGTGCGAGATCAATGAACAAACGGGCGGCGCTGTGGCGCAATCCCTGCGGATCATTGGGACGGCGCGTGCCGCTGGCCCAGCGGTCACTCATGCTTCCCGAGTCATCTATAACGAGGATGACGTCGATGGGATCCGTATCATTGCTTTGTGCTGTGGCAGTTTGTACAGGTCCCACCACAAAAGATAGGATCAGAAGCAACGGCCAGAGTCTGCGAAATGAGATGAAAAAGTTTCTCATATTGTGTTTGGGATAATCTGGGGTAACAGCTCCCCGGAGGCCCCGGAGGCTGATGTGATTTGGGAGACTGCCATTTTAGAGTGACATGGTTCGCGCGGCGGGAAAAAGCACCTGGGGCTGAATTGCATCAAGTGATGAAACTGTCCCCAATTGCATGGATGGCGTGTCACTCTGCATAAACTATCATTATAACCACGTTGCCGGTCTGGTGCTGGACCCAATCCGGTCGCTATTCGAACTAGAACCTTACGGAATGACTACGATTAGCGGACGCGGTTCAACGGTGGGGAATGTTTTTATCTGTGCGCACATGATAATCCCTAAAGGACGACGTCGAGGCTTGGTGGGGGGATCGAGCCGTGGAATTGCACGTTAAGTAGCGATCAGCCACAACGTAGCACAGCACAATCATGTGTTGCTACCGATCTTTACCACAACCTATTCGAACTGACAAGGTAGGGCACCAGCAATAAGCATGCAGGTGCATGGCCAAGTAGGGTGTAGATGCAGGCCACATCCTGCTCTCGATGCTGGTTGCAACAGGGTATCTGACCTGCTAGGATCAAGATCCTTGAGCAATGAGCGCTAATTCAGACTCAGTAGCTACACATTGGAAAACGCGTTTTTACATAAGGAGAATGCCATGAGTTCAGAAGAAAACCCCGCGCCAACTATCAAGCCTTCACGCAATGGCCCTTATTTGGTGACGAATCTTGAAGATATCAGTAACAGCAAAGGTGCCATCACTGCCAGGCGAAAAATGGCTTTATGCCGTTGCGGACAGTCGAGCAAGAAACCCTTTTGTGATGGCGCCCATGCCAAGGTGGGATTTAATTCGGATAAATCGGATGGTCGGGTTCAAGGGTAGGACTACACTTGAACTGGGTCAGCGAAAATAACTCTGTTTGAAAGCAATCAGCTCATAGAAACCCTTTAGTTGAGGCCCATAATTAGCCTGAAACCCAGGTGTTTTCT
>JAAENG010000080.1 GCA_024224665.1 Chloroflexota bacterium
TCGCTTCACCCAGCGATGAGAATCCACATCCTGTATATAGTAGCTTGATAATTCGATATGCAATATGTAGTAGGTAAGAGAATCTAAGAAAGTCAAGAAAATATGAGCGAAAGAACAGGGAAATACGAAATAAGTAGACAATAAGTAGCCACCCTCCTATCAACCACCCTTTAATCTTTAAGGCTCTTTGGGAATTTGCGTGGCTCCTCTTAGAAAGGCGTGTTTCGTCGGCAAAAACATCACGCAACACGCAATACGCAACACGCAACACGTTTTTTTCTAGGACCACACGAAATCCTGTTGAACCATCTTTAAATCTTCAATCCCCGTTCTTCCAAACCCAAAGGACAATTAGAATGGCCAAAGTAGAAATCGATCCCGGTATTTGCGGTTTGCCTACCACGGTGCGCGCTACCCTGGTTAATGGCACCTACAACTGCCAGCTTCACATCGATAGCGAGTGTGCGGCTATTCGCAAGATGGCGGCCGATCTGGAAGAGGTAGATGCCTTTCAGGAGATTGCCTTGCGGCGGGGCGATGGACCTTTGACGTTGAGCAAGGGGCGGGAGTATTGCTCCCATTCGGCCTGCCCTGTTCCGGTGGGGATCATCAAAGCGGTGGAGGTGGCGACGGGATTGGCCTTACCTTCAGATGTGAGTATGAAGATTTCGAAAGAGGATGATTGAGACAACCAAGGGCTTTCCATGAATAATCTCCAATCTATCGTCGATCGCATCCGCACTGAATTCGATATCAAGAACAGCGCTCGGGATCAGGCTCTCAAACGCTCGCGTGAACTGATCCGCTATTGCTCACTCAGCATTCGCGCCAGCCACCGCCACGATTTTGAACAGGCGTCTGAACTGTTGGAACAAGCTCGTGTGCTCGCCGGGGAGATGACCACCGACCTGCAGCCCTATCCCGACCTCTATCATGCCGGTTACACGCGTGACTCACTCAAAGAACTGGCCGAAGCCCACATCGTCTACGCGCTCATCCACCACGACCCCCTGCCCGAACCCGACGAACTTGATATTCCCTACAGCGCCTACCTTGGCGGCCTGGCCGAAGCCGCGGGTGAGATGCGCCGTTTCTCCCTCGATCTGATGCGCCAAGACAATTTAGAAGAAGCAGAGGCGCTCTTCCTCACTATGGATGATATCTACAGCGTCCTGGTCACCATCGATTTCCCCGACGCCATCACCGGTGGCCTGCGTCGCCAGACCGACATGGTGCGAGGCGTCACCGAACGCACACGCGGCGATCTAACCGTAGCCATGCGCCAACGTAAACTGGAACGGGCATTGCGGAACCTTGAAGAACGCACGCAATAACGAAGCAAGGCACTCGTGTTGCGTGTTGCGTGTTGCCATGTGCGTAACATGTAAGTTGTCAGCGACCACGCGACCACCTAGCTAACACTACCCTTGGCACGGTGGCACGGTGGCACGGTGCCAAGGTGACATGGTGCGACCAACTGTACATAATTCGAATCTGGGAATAAACAACCAAGCGACTACCCGACCACCCGACCAATCGACTACCCGACCAAGCGACTACCCGACCACCCAACCAAGCGACTACCCGACCACCCGACCAAGCGACCACCCGACCAATCGACTACCCGACCAAGCGACTACCCGACCAAGCGACTACCCGACCAAGCGACCACCCGACCACCCGACCAAGCGACCACCCGACCACCCGACCACCCGACCAAGCGACCACCCGACCACATGTACATCGCCCGCGTAACCGGCACCATTGTCGCCACTATCAAACATCCTGCCTATCGGGGTTATAAGCTGCTCACCGTCACACGTGAAGGGTTGGATGGAGTGTTGGACGAGGGTAAATACGACATCGCTTTGGATACAGTGCAGGCAGGTATGGGTGACCGTGTCTTGATCCTGGATGAAGGGAATGGCTCCAGACAGGTATTGGACATGGAACCGTGGGGTCCGGTGCGAGCGACGGTGGTGGGGATCGTAGATGATGTGGAGTTGCTAGAATGAGGTTGATGCGACACAGTGGTGAATCGGGCGAGCGTGTAGAACGAAGCAGAACCGAGTACGAATGGCGCCAGGAGATCGTTCAGGTTTGTGAACTGATGTGGCGTAAAGACTATGTCGCCGCCACCGACGGCAATGTCAGTGTTCGTATGAATGATGACCTGTTTCTGGTAACGCCCAGCGGATTCTCTAAAGGCTACATCGAACCTGACCAACTTCTGCTGATCGACGCCGATGCCAATCCCGTCGGCGCCCGCTACGGCCCCGCCCGCCAGTTGCGCCCCTCCAGTGAGATTTTGCTTCATCTCGAAGCTTACAAGCGCAGGCCAGATATCAGCGGCGTTGTCCACGCTCATCCGCCCATTGCTACAGCCCTGTCGATTGCCGGTATTTCACTCGCCCGCTGTGTTTTACCCGAAGTGGTGATGTCGTTTGGCCTGATCCCCACCACCGCATACGCCACACCTTCGTCGGTTGAGGGGACACAAGTCATTGCCGGGTTGATCGAATCCTACGACGCCCTTATTTTGCAGCGCCACGGCAGTGTGACCGTAGGCAAAAGCGCCTGGGACGCGTATCTGAAACTAGAGAAATTGGAACACACAGCCCTGATCACCAAAACGTTGGTAGAACTAGGCGGTGAGACACCCATGTCTCCTGATCAAGTTTCCAAGATCTTGGAATGGCGTGGTGAGCGGGGGCTCATGCGTGGTAGCCAGGGGGAAGATATCTGTCAGGCTTGCGGGGTTTGCCACGTACCGGCAAACTGATAGTATTGTTCGATCTTAGGGTTACGGATTGGGTATAAATGTGAGGGAGAGGAGCTTAACCTTCGTTTCGTCGTAACGGGAATCGCTGTCCCTGGTATAGCGATTGCGTATGTTGGCGGTGAAGAATTCGATGAATCGGCGAATTGCTGCTTGATTAATGACCGGCCTGGTGCTACACATTTATCGCCATTTTCGAGGCTGGCTGCGCCTTTATGAGTTCGCCAGCAAAGTCTCGTCGTGCTGGTACCCCAGGCCGTAGCCGTCGGGTTCAGCCGTTCGGGTCCAGTGGATCAAGGCCGTTGTCAACTTCGAAACCGTCGTCGAGTCCGTCACCATCGGCATCGCCAAAGGCATCCAGCGGATCAGTGCCAGGGACCAGCGAGAAGTTAAAGATGCCAACACCGTTGGAGAGCGAAGAGCGTTGGTCTGAAGTAATAGAGCGCACATAATAGAAGTAGTTGGTGTCAGGTGTTCCTTCTGAGTCGGTATGGGTGATGTCGGGCCCTGGTGCAGGAGGGTCAACAACAGTCTTTTCCGTGGTCCAGCCGTAATCCTCAGGATTGAATTCGAGTTTCGTGCTGCGGAAGACCTCATACGAATCTATGTGTTCACTTAGGTGAGGCCATTGCAGTTGAACATTCCCAGGGCTTCCTCCGATGGTAACAACAGGGTTGTCCGGTCTCAGGCTGGTATCAAAATGGGTGTGGTCATAGGCAGATGTTTGCCAGACATCAACCGCAGCATCCATCTCGATCACAGTCTGATCATCCACGAGTGAGACATCTGAAATGGTGTACGGGCCGTCAATACTGTTGGAACGGATGGCTGCGCCCGAAAAACGGAGTGTTATGGTTGTCGAGCCTACTTCGGCCGAGAAGGAGGCATTAGCCAGGTCGATATGCTCGCTACCACTGCCAACGAGGCTAGCGGCTACTGTAAAATCACCTGCCTGTGTGACATCGACTCCGACATCCAGTTCTATATATTCGTAAAGCCCGTCACCATCTACATCGATAGGGCGGTCAAGGTAGGTGTTGTTCAACTGTGCGTTCCCAGGAATTACCGAAAAAGTCGTCTGTGCGGTGCGACGGAAGAGTAGGCTGTCGTAGGTACCGGTAGCCTCAGTTAGTGTAAAGTAATGACCCGAGAGCGTCGTATTCAGGTACTCACCAGTATAAATACCATCGTCAGCCGTGATATCTGGAGCAACACCGTCATCGAGTAAAGCCAAGATGTCTTCGCTGCTATCTGGTCTAGTTATCTGAACTTGTACGCTTGCACCTGTCACCGGATTTGTTGAGTGTGTTATCGAGGCCGAAATAGCTATAGAAGTACCCAAAGGCTGCTGCGCCGGCGCTTCTGCAACGAGTACCAGGGGGCTGTCAGGAGCCACAAAGAGCTCAAAGGGGACAGGTTCGGTTGAATCTGAAGTGACGGTGTAAGTCCAGGTGCCTGTTTTGGTCACATCGATAACATAGGTGATAAAGGTTGTGGTGCCGTCGGTTGATTTGGCGTAGGTGACGTTGGGATCGGTATCTGCTGAGGTGGGATTTATCTCAAGGCCGTCCGGATCGGTGAGAATCAGATCGATGTCGCCTTGGATAGAATCGGCGTAGAAAACGCTCTGTCCGCTCCAGTCTATCACTGCTGTATCGATGACGGGCAGACTTTGAGATACCGTAGTCTCCGTAATCAGAATCGGTTGAGCCTCAGTTGCCTCAGTCACAGAGGTAACATCATCTTGTGCAACATATGACTGTCCTGTTTCGTGACATTCCTCAATGCCTTTTCCTAAATTGTCCTTAATGTGATCCACGTAAGTTTCGGCAGGATAGACGTAAGAGTCAACATTTCCCAGTCCCAATAAGTCTGTATAGCCGTGCATATCCGTAGTGAGGTAGGTCGCCACATTCGGATACTGGGCACTATAGTCTGAGCCTCCCAAATTCAGTGAGCTGCGCACTGTGACGCCTATATCGTTCGGTTTACCAGCGAACGGCCAAGAGGAATAGACTTTCTGTACAGTTGGCGAATCTTCTTCCAGGTCAGGCTGCTGTAGGAAATCACCACCGATTAGCCGGTAGCAAGTACCTTCTGGCTGATCACTGTCATCATTGTATTCGCTCATCTGATGTTCCAGGAGTTCATGTCCCGACAGCCGTTTCTTGCTATTCAGTACTTTCCCAAAGCTAATTACGATAGCTGCAGGAAAGACTTCAGATGGGAAAATCACTCCTCCGTGGGGCGAGCCAAGAGTGAAGAGATTATTGACGTGTATGCCATGGCTGTTATCGTATTTATAGCGTTCACCTTCCAGGTAATAGCGGGCATTGAGACCGCCGTAACTATGGCCGATGATATCAAATTCTCCTTGCCAGTTAGGATTTAGCGTGAGCTGAAACACATCATTGTAGGCTCGTTGCAGGTTCTTCTGAATTGCCTCGGCATTCTCATCTTTGCTGTTTTTGGCCTTCACGTCCGTGGCATAGAAGAGATTACAACCTTCTTTGTAGCCATATTCAAAAGTACTGGGGTCGTCGTCATCGATGAGCATCCATTGCTTAAGCTTCTCAAACCCTTGAATGTCTTCCGACAATAGATCGTGGTCTGTTGCATCCCAACCATGCACGAGAAGGACCGGTTGTTTTTCCCAATCAACACCGCTGCACGCGTTATCGCAACTGATACCGGTTCTCCGTAGATCTGGTATGCCATCTAGCCAAGCTTGGAAATCCTCATCAGTTGGCTCGCAAAGCTCGGTTTCCTGAAAGCCGAATGTATTGAGATTTAAATGTGTAAGGCTCTGAGGTAGGGGACCACTTAACAGGTTGCTGTGCAAGTAGAGGAGATATAGATTGGGTAGGTTAGTAAAGCCAGGAATGCTGCCGCTGAGCTGGTTATCAGAGAGCGTGAGTTCTAGCAAATTAGGCAGATTCGCGAAGTCAGGAATACTGCCGCTCACTCCGTTATTCCCCAAAGCTAACGAATGTACGTGACCACCAGAACAAGAGACACCATACCAGCTACAAGGCGTGTTGCTCTGTTTCCATCCATCACTATTAACCCAGCCATCACCACCGGTGGCATCGTAAAATGATACTAACCCCTCACATTCAGCTACAGGAACCTCCAGTACTGAA
>JAAENG010000081.1 GCA_024224665.1 Chloroflexota bacterium
CAGTTCTGGCAGCGGTATGGCTGATGCCGGAGCTAAGAACATGACAGAAAGTGAACTGGCTGCGCTAGAAGAAACGAATCCCGAAGAGTTTAAGAATCTTAGCAACCTGGCTAAGGAAGGACTGATAATCATAGATCCTGACCCCATAGAATCTGAACCGAGTATGTCGTCCGATCTTGATGTTGATTTAATTGAGGTCGTGGATGACGAAGCCGCGTTAGACGGCGTCGTCGACGCCAGTGCGGCGGCAGAGGTGGGGAGCTCTACCAGTGCTTGGGCCACCGCCGGCTCCGTCATTCTCCAGGTGCTAATTACTGCCATCCTCATTGGTGTCGTGTGGATGAATTATGCAAGTCAGGCGAAGAGTCTGCAGGGCATACAAAAGGATATAGCCCTTTCGCAGGCCATCGCCTCTACCATTATTCTCGGGATCCTGTTGATCATCGGTGTGGTGCTGGCCATATTCGCCACCACCGTCGTCGGCGCCGTGATCGAAGTTGCCATTCTCGTCATACTCTATTTACTCGTCGCTATCATCACCGGCGACTGGAACCCCTTAAAAACCTATAGCTATCTCACCGATTGGCTATCCGAATGGCTACTCAAGGTAGAGCTATTGGCCGAAGTCGGGGCTGATTCCGTCGCCTCGAGCCCGATGCAACTGACGATGGACCCAGATTCGACGAGAACCAACGGTCCTATGCCCGGCAACCTGTTCCAAATAAGCCTCACTTTGTCGACGACCCTCTCCATGAATCCAGACCTACCGAAGGTCCATGGCTGGACCAATGCTCGCGCAGGCAATGCGAATGATGTAAAAGCCAGTTGGGGTTATGCCCGCTGGGAACAGATATCAGATCCACCCTCCTACCTTCATCCTCCAGGAGGCTACTACGATGTTACACGCGACCCCCTTAGCTTCGGCAAAGGCTCCGATGCCGGTCTGGCCAACTGTGATAGCTCACTCAGTGATGATAACACCAAGAGCTGCTACAGCGACAACCGCATGACATTCAAGTCGGCGAAGGCAGGGCGCAATACCGGTATCCCCTATCTCGCTTCGATGGAGACCTATCTAAAGTATGAAAAATGTTGGTGGGATTATATAGGTTATAGCTGCTCTACTGACATGAACTATACAGACAGCACTGACGATAGCTCTACGCAGGCCGAGACCCTTGCTTATTTCTACATCGATATCATCCCGGACAATCTGGATACCCTCTTCACCTGGAATGTACACAACCCGATCAGCAATACTAACTATGCTGATTTCAATGTGGATCAAGACAACGACGATCTGAGCG
>JAAENG010000082.1 GCA_024224665.1 Chloroflexota bacterium
CAGTTCTGGCAGCGGTATGGCTGATGCCGGAGCTAAGAACATGACAGAAAGTGAACTGGCTGCGCTAGAAGAAACGAATCCCGAAGAGTTTAAGAATCTTAGCAACCTGGCTAAGGAAGGACTGATAATCATAGATCCTGAACCCATAGAACCTACAGCGGGTATGTCGCCCAATGCTGATGCTGAGTTTGTTCAGGCCGTAGAAAACGACGCCGAGATAGACGGCATCGTCGTCAGTGAGGCGGCAGAGGCGTCAAGCGCTTCCGGTTTTAAGGCCATCCGCGGCACCCTCGTTCTCCAGGCGCTACTTGCTGGCACCATGATTGCTATGGTGTGGACGAAATATGCAAGTCAGGCGAAGAGTCTGCAGGGCATACAGAAGGATATAGCCCTTTCGCAGGCCATCGCCGCGACCATTATGATCGGGATCCTGGCGATCATCAGTGTGGTGCTGGCCATATTCGCCACCACCGTCGTCGGCACCGTGATCGAAGTTGCCATTCTCGCCATACTCTATTTACTCGTCGCTATCATCACCGGCGACTGGAACCCCATAAAAACCTATAGCTATCTCACCGATTGGCTATCCGAATGGCTACTCAAGCTAGAGCTATTGGTCGAAGTCGGGGCTAATTCCGTCAAATCGGGCCCGATGCAATTGAAGATGTTGACGGCTGATCCAACTCAGACGAGAATCACCGGTCCTATGCCCGGCAACCGGTTCCAAATAAGCCTCGCTTTGTCGACGACCCTCTCCATGAATTCAAACCTACCGGCCGGTAAATTCAACATGCATGCTCGCGCAGGCAATGCGAATGATGTAGCAGCCAGTTGGGGTTATGCCCGCTGGGAACAGAGGCAAGAAAGGCCCTCCTACCTTAGCGACTACGCAGTTAGTCACCTTCCCCGATTGTTTACGAAAGACAACCTCGATGACGGTCTGGCCAACTGTGATAGCAAGCTCCGTGATGATAACTCCAAGGGCTGCTACAGCACCAACGACCTGTATTTCAATGCGGCGAAGGCAGGGCGCAATTCCGGTATCCCCTATCTCACTTCAATGCAGACCTATCTCAAGTATGAAAAATGTTGGTTCAATGTTATAGGTTATAGCTGCTCTACTGACATGAACTATACAGACAGCACTGACGATAGCTCTGTGCAGGACCAGACCCTTGCTTATTTCTACATCGATATCATCCCGGACAATCTGGATACCCTCTTCACCTGGAATGTACACAACCCGATCAGCAATACTAACTATGCTGATTTCAATGTGGATCAAGACAACGACGATCTGAGCGACACCCAAGAGAGTTCGCTGGGCACAGACAAAACTAAGTGGGATACAGATGGTGACGGCTTGAGCGACGGTTGGGAACACGAGAACGGCTCTACCTCGCCAACCCTCTTCGACACAGATGCCGATGGTTTGAGCGACGGCCAAGAGATCTCTCTGGGCACCTCACCCACAACCAGCGACACCGATACCGACGGCCTACTCGACGGCGAAGAAGTCTGTTATGTCAATAGTAGCGGCAACCGGGTCGGCGGCTGGAAAGTGCACCAGTTAGGAGATTACTGGGTATGTTCGAATCCCAAGATCGCAGACTTCGATGGCGATGGCCTGACCGACGACCTGGAAAAAGAAGCCGGCCTCAGCCCTTACGCCCCAGACACAGCCCCTGAGCTACGCGTCGATCCCACCCCCAGCATTTACCACAACGGCGGTATTGTCACAGTACTGAAGGCGGGTGACCCACTTTCG
>JAAENG010000083.1 GCA_024224665.1 Chloroflexota bacterium
AAGCAAGATATCCGCTCCGAGGAAAAAGGTGGTAGTTCAGGGCCATTTTCGTGCTGGAACCGGCAGTTTCGTCTGAATGTGGGCAAAAAATACTCTCAGATATGAATGTAAGATTCCTCCATAATTGTCAAAAGTCCAATCAAACTAGTACTCCAGCAAATAAGCTTTGTCGTATAGAAGACCGAAAAACCTCGTACTATTATCCGACAATGAACATTGAAAGAGCACTTGATTACCTTTACTTTCGATTACTTTTACTTTAGCACATACGTGGTTGAGTGTCAAAGATTTTTCTTGACAGTGCCGTACCTGTGTGCCATAATGAAAATAGATGAAAGCGTTAGAAAGATAGTGAAGTTCGGCCTAGAAAGGCATGTTTCGTTAGCACCAGACATCACGAAACACGCAATACGCAACACGTGTTCTTCTAGTACCCCACGAAATCCTGTTGAACTAATAGTGTCAGACCTCTCACCCCATTCAGGCAGCAGACAGGCAAGCCATCATGACAAAACTGATCACAATCGATCCTACCGAGGTACGTAAAAAGGGCGTCATTACCGGCCCCAAAATCCCGGTCAACGCCTATGTTCCCAACGGCAAAAAAGAGGTCAAGAAATACAGCAAGGAAAACCTGATCCGCATGTATCGGGATATGGCCTTTATTCGAGAATTCGAATCCATGCTCGATAGCGTCAAAAAAACGGGGGCTTACAACGGTATCGAATACAACCACCGCGGCCCGGCCCATCTCTCCATCGGCCAGGAAGCGGCCGTGGTCGGACAAGCCTATCATCTCACACCCGACGATTACATCTTCGGATCACATCGCAGCCATGGTGAGATCCTGGCCAAGAGCCTCTCTGCCATTGCCAAACTGGATGAAGAAGCGCTCATGGGTATCATGGAGACCTACATGGGTGGCCGCACCCTGCGTGTAGTAGAGAATCTCAGTGCCAACGGTAGCGTCAAAGAACTGGCTATCAATTACACCCTGTACGGTACCCTGGCAGAGATCTTCGCCCGAGCTTATGGTTTTAACAAGGGCATGGGTGGTTCCATGCACGCCTTCTTCCCCCCATTTGGCGTCATGCCCAACAATGCTATCGTGGGTGGCTCGGCTGATATCGCCACCGGCTCGGCCTTGTATAAGCGGGTTAATCGCAAGCCGGGCATCGTCATCGCCAACATCGGCGACGCCTCTATGGGTTGCGGCCCTGTGTGGGAAGCGATGATGTTCTCTGCCATGGACCAATACCGCACCCTCTGGCCCGAAGATATCGGTGGCGCCCCGCCCATGCTCTTCAACTTCATGAACAACTTCTATGGCATGGGTGGCCAGCCCCAAGGTGAGACCATGGGCTTCGGTACACTTGCCCGCGTGGGCCTGGGTGTCAATCCTGAAGCGATGCATGCCGAACGTGTCGATGGCTACAATCCCATTGCCGTGGCCGATGCCATCGAGCGCAAGAAAGAGATATTACTCGAAGGTCGGGGCCCGGTCCTGTTGGATACCATCACCTACCGTTTCTCCGGCCACTCTCCCTCCGACGCCATGGCCTATCGCACCAAAGATGAGCTGGATGCCTGGCAGCATCAGGATTCTATCGTCTCCTTTGGCCTGTACCTGCAAGAGAACGAGCTTGCTGACGCCGAGCAGCTCGATGCAATCCAAACCGATATTCGAGAGCGCCTGTTGAAAGTCTACAAGGTCGCGATTTCAGATGAGATCTCCCCGCGGGTGGACATGACCGGCGAGGCAATCGGCGATATGATGTTCTCAGAGGGCTACGCCGATGCGATGGCAGCCGGTGAACCGCAGGTCTTGCAACCCTACGAAGAAACACGCTTCAAAATCACCTCCAAAAAAGCTCGGTTCGGCATCGACGAGAATGGTAAAAAGCTCTCCGCTCAACGCGCCCTGACCTATGCCGAAGCCCTGTTCGAGGCCATGCTCTATCGCTTCTACCAGGACCCGACCATGGTCGCTTATGGCGAAGAGAATCGGGATTGGGGGGGGGCTTTCGGTGTCTATCGTGGATTAACAGAAGCCTTGCCCTACCATCGCCTCTTCAACAGCCCCATTTCTGAAGGCGCCATCGTGGGCACGGCGGTAGGCTACGCCCTGTCAGGTGGACGTGTTGTGGCCGAACTTATGTACACCGATTTCATGGGACGGGCCGGCGATGAGATCTTCAATCAAATGGCCAAATGGCAATCGATGTCGGCCAATGTGCTACAAATGCCGATGGTGCTACGCGTCTCGGTCGGGGCCAAGTACGGCGCCCAGCACTCACAAGATTGGACCTCGATGGTCGCACATGTCCCGGGTCTTAAGGCGATGTTCCCCGCCACACCCTACGACGCCAAAGGTATGCTCAACCTCGCCCTACGCGGCACCGACCCGGTGGTCTTCTTCGAAAGCCAGCGACTTTATTCCGAACCGGAAGTCCTGGTCGAGCAAGGCGTCCCCACCGACTATTACGAGATCCCCCTGGGTGAGCCGGCCATCCGCCGCCGCGGCAGTGATGTGACCCTTATCACCATCGGCGCCACCCTTTATCGGGCCTTACAAGCCGCAGAAGAGCTGGAATCAAGCTACGGGGTTTCCGCCGAAGTGATCGACGTGCGCTTCATCAATCCTCTTAACTACGACCCCATCATCGAGTCGGTCAAGAAAACGGGCAAGGTGCTGGTCGCATCAGACGCCTGCGAGCGGGGTTCCTTCGCCCACACGATTGCTTCCTACATCATGCAACTCGCTTTCGATTATCTGGACGGACCTGTGGCCGTGGTGGGTGCACGAAATTGGATCACGCCGGCAGCGGAACTAGAAGACATGTTCTTCCCACAATCAGAGTGGATTATCGATACGCTGCACGAACGCATTTTGCCTCTCGCCGGCCACCAGCCAACGACCGTACAAACCCCCGGCGAACTCCTTCGCCTCAACCGCCTTGGTGTCTAAATCCGGTTCGTAGTGAGCGCTTATGAAAGTTAACTTATTAATCCGGTAATAACAACCTGACAGATCCGCCGGGGGATGAATCCCACGGCTACTAAACAGCGCCGGATCAATCCGGCTATTTACCTATTCCGCATCGTTTTTCTTGCCGAACTAGCCTCATTCATGAGGCGCTGTCATGTAGCACCGGGACTTTATCCCGGTGTGAGGCTCGCAAGACGACTTGTGGTACTACCGGTCTATTTTCTGAACTTCCATCAGCGCTCATGCAACGGCGCAAAGCGCCTACTACGAACCCTTCAGATTTGGTTCCTCCTCCTTTGTATCAGGGCCGGCGATGTCAACATCACATCGCCGGCCCTGTCATTTGTCAACACAATCATGATTTAGGCCAAAACCCGCAACTCCGCAGCTTCGGCCAGAAATGCCTCCACATTGGCCATGGAGATGTCAACCATCATACGGTGAGAAGGCGCGATCACCAGGCCAGTGCCCTCTGGCGCCAGGTCTCGAGCACACTCACGCACGCTGGCCCTGATCTCATCTGGTGTACCAAATGGCATGACAGATTGGGTGGATACCCCGCCGTAGTAGGCCAAACGATCTGCAAATGTTTGGCGCAACCAGGTGTGATCCGTGACTTCAGGCTGGACCGGGTTAAAGACGGTGAGCCCCACTTCAACCAAATCGGGCATGATCTCGGCTATGTCGCCATCGGAGTGCATGATCACGGGCAGTCCAGCTTGGCGGAAGGGAGCGAACATACGGGCCAGTCGCGGTTTGATGAGCTTGCGCCATTGCCGGGGTGAAAATAGCATGTTCTGTTGGGCGCCATAATCATCACCGAAATAGCCACTATCCACCCCCAATTCAATAAAACGGTGAATCAGCACCAACTGGATTTCGACGATCCGCTCCAACAGCTCCTCGACGAAATGTGGATCTTTGATCATATCGATATTAAGGGTCTCAAAGCCACGCAAAGACCAGGCGCGCTCATACAGACAAAATCCGAAATTGGGGGTGATAAAATGCTCGCCCTTGTCGGCCTCTATGATGCGGGCGGCATTGTCCAGCAGACCGGAGGCATGGGGATCAGGCCATTGCATGCTATCCAGATCTTTGGTCTTTGCCAGCGGCGCATCCTTTGGCCAGTAACCTTCGATCACGGTATCCCAACCGACGCCCCACCAGTCGTAGCGGGCCAGACCATCCTCGCTGAGATAGCTCTCATGGTTCAAGTCGACTCGAATCATATGGTTATCCAGGCGAGCGGGTAGTTCCTGAGCGGACACGCCAAAATGTTCACACAGGATTTCACCCATCTCATCGGTGTAATTGATTTGGGTGGGGATTCGGTCAACGGGCTGGTATGTTAGTGCCCGTAACATGCGTTCTTTATGAGTCAGGGTCATGGTGGATACCGATAGTGGTTAGGTGGTAAAAGAAGCTGAAGTGAACTCTCCGACAGACTCCTAGAAACCGTATATCAGCGGAGCCAACACAACCGCCACGGCGCCGACAATAAGCGTCAGGGGTAAGCCGAGCTTTGCGAAGTCCATGAACTTGTATCCGCCCGGCCCCTGAACCATGAGGTTGGTCTGGTAACCGGCGGGATTGATGAAGGCGTACGAGGTGCCCAGCATCAGGATGACGACAAAAGGTATGGGATTCACGCCCAGGCTGCTCGTTAAGGAAGCCACAACCGGGAACATGAATGCCGCTGCAGCCGCATTGGTGATGACGTTGGTCATAATCACTGAACCCAGAAAGACCAGCACCAGCGCCACATAAGGGCTGGCGCTGCCCAATGTCGTCAAACCATCGGCAATCAGCTGGGTGAGACCGCTCTCGGTCACGGCTGCACCCAGACCAATAGCTGCTCCCAAAACAACCAGTGTTTTCCAGTCGACGCTGCGCCAGGCTCGATCGATGGTCAGGCAACCTGTGATGAGCATTGCCCCTGCGCCCAATAAGGCGGCGTTTAGCATGCTCATGGCGCCAAAGGCAGCCAGCAGAATCATGCCCAGGGTGATCACTGTAGCAGCGATCGCTCGGCTCGTCCGCTGGATGCGATACCCGCGCAGTCTACGGACGATGAGGAAGTTCTCCTCCAGACGGTTGTCGTAGAAGAAGGAATCGGTCACTTCTAGCACGGCGGTGTCGCCGGCTTCGATCACAAGCTCAGCTAGGGGCGTGTCTGGCGCCTGTCCCTGGCGCGAGACGGCAACCAACATGTACTCGATGGGATCGTCGCGCAGGGGCAGATCGGAGAGGCGATGCCCCACGGAGGCGCTGCCTTGTGAAACGATAACTTCTACCAGACGATGCGTATAGCGAGATGTCTCCATGGGCGTGGGCTTGATGGCGGGGATCAGACCAATGGCCGTCCACAGAAAGGGCAGGGAGTCGATGTCAGATACAAAGGCCAGGCGATCCCCACCTTGTAATGTCAGCGACGGGTCAGCCTTCACTTCAGCCCCTTGGCGGTTCACAGACGCCAGCTCAAAACCCTCAGGCTGGGCAAACCCTGCTTGCTCGAGCGTTTTAGCGGCCATGGCGCCCTCTGCATCGACGACCAACTCGACCCGGTACAACCTACGGATTGCCTCTTCGTCGGCCTTGACCCGGTAATCGGGCAGCAACCTGGTGGCAAGGAAAATGAAACCGATGCCCACAATCGCGGCAGGCAGGCCTACAGGCGTGGGGAAAAAGATGTTCAACTGCTGGCCAAATGTTTCCAGCATTAAACCGGCGATGATCAAATTGGTGCTGGTGCCGATCAGCGTCGACGCTCCCCCCAGGATGGAAGCAAAGCTGAGGGGTATGAGCAGTTTGGAAGCTGCCAAGCCGGCGGACTGGCTGATGTCGCGTATCACCGGTATCATCATGGCGACCAGGGGTGTGTTGTTAAGGAAGGCGCTACCTATGGCAGATGGCGGCAGGATCTTGGTCTGGGCCTCGCGCAGGGATTTGGGCAGACCGATAAAACGATCTGTTAGCAGGGTGATGGCGCCGGTGCTATACATACCGGCGGCGATGACGAAAAGGATGCCCACGGTAGCAACGCCGTTGTTGGCAAAGCCGCTGAGCAGGTCGGCGGTTGGGGCAAGCCCCAGCGTCATGGCGACGGTTAACGTCCCCATAAACACCAGCCAGGTCGGCCACTTTTCCCAAATGAGTAAGGCAAACATGACGGCAAGAATGCCGATCATCAGCCAAGTGTCTGTTGTCACAGTATTTTGACTCCTATCACGTGCCTATCAAGTTGTCCTGAAAATAGCGTTAGCCGTCCAAGAAATTTACCAGACTATCAGCTCCTATCCAAATCAGCAATAAGCCGATAACAATGAGCCCTGCGATGGCCACGAAGCGAAGAGCGCCTTTGATCCAACAATCAGAAGTCACATAGGTCTGACGATACCACCTTGCTCGATCGCGGTCAAAGCGGCGCCCATCCAACCCAGGGCGTAGGCCATTCCAGCATGCCAGGGCGCATCGCAGGTCATCTGAGGGGTGTGGTCCGGTATGAGAACGCCGTCGAAGCCATTCTTATGCAAGATCCGCAATATGCGGAACATATCCACATCTCCCTCATCCACAAATACCTCATCGTAATCGGGAACCTTGCCTTTGACATTACGGAAATGGACGTAAGCGATCTTGTTCTGCCTGCTGTAATGCTCGACAGCTTCATAGATGTCCATCTCCCCTTCTGCCATCTCAGCCAGAGTCCCAAGACAGAATTCGAGCGCATTGCTGGAGCTGGGGGCGATGTCCAGCAGGCGTTGGTAGCGCTCAGGTTTGTAGATGAGCCGAGGGGTGTTTCGCAGGGTAGGCAGGGGGGGATCATCGGGATGGGCGGCCAACGTGACCCCAGCCTCCTCTGCCACCGGCAGCAATTCGCTTAAAAAGCGGCGGAGACGTTGCCACATTTGTTCCTCGGTCACGTGAGCGATCGTGTCCGAGGGCGCGTCCGGCTCATAGATTACGTTCCAGACAGTGCCCTTAGGAATAGGCGTCTGCTCGGATAGCATGTCGGAGTGGAAACCAACTGATCTCGCCCCACCCCGCGCGGCTCGACTCTCGGTGCGCCCCCAAACACCAGCGATGCTAAAATAATAACCGAATATGGGGATGCCCGCCCTGCCTACATCCCGAATCATCATCTTGACCCCCTCCATCTGTTCCTCTTTGCGAGGGCCATCTAGAAGAATGTCGTACCACTGCGAGGGATCGAAGTTCTCGATAGCTTGTAACTCCAAGCCCTCGGCGCGCACGGCGTTTCGCAGATCCCTCAGATCTTCGTAAGACCAAAGATCGCCTTGGATAGTAGACGTACCAAAGGCATAGCCAGCGCTGGTAGTTGATAAACTCCCTTTACCGCTAAAATATCCTGTGATATGGGCGACAATGTGGGTTGCGCCCGCCTGCCTGGCAAAGCGGAAGTTCTCGGAGGTTAGCATGGTTCGATAAAGCCCTAAACCTAATTTCATGGATTTGTACCTTCACTGAGAGTCTGTGGTCGGAAACGTCAGCAGATTCTATGTGCGATTGGAGCGTGGTCGCCTTTTCTCGTTTGTTTCCCCATTCATGCTGTTCTCCAGATATGGGTGATCTTGTGTGCGCTATGATCCCAGGCAGTGAGCGGCAAAGGACTCGATTTGCTCCATTGCTTGTGCAAAACTGCCAGCTGTGGCTTTAAGAGCGGGATGAGAAATCCAAGCATCGGGTTCGATGCCGTGCTCATCATAGGCCTCGACAAAGTAAGGAATGCTCTCCAGGCGTTTCAGTACCTCTTCTGGGACGGGTTCATCGATGTCAGATTCTAGGGGCTGGCTGGCATATGTTGCAAGAAATGCCTCGAAGATGTTTGGAAACACGGTGAGGATGGCACTAGCACCGGCCAGTTTTTCCAGGTGCCAGACATAGGTGACACCGTCGATTGATGGGCCCAATCGCATCGAGGCTGCCATTAAGCTTGTGGGATAACCTCGCTCTTTGAACAGTTTGAGCGCTTTGCGGAAGATGGCTATTCCTGCCCAACGCAGTTCAGCTTCGCTCAATTCAATTCCTTGTGCAGAGGCTTGCTCTTGCATGATGGGCGCATCTTCGTAGCGGCCCAGCATCATCACTGCGCATGAGCGCCAATGATTCAGATCCACGCCTCGCTCACGTGCCACTTCAAGGCCCGAACGCGCCGCTTCGCCAACCGCCAGCAGTTGCGACACGGTGAATCCCAGTGTGACATTGGTCGGGATGCCTTCGGCTGTAAGGATACGTACGCCCTCGATCCCTTCCTTTGTTCCCGGCATCTTCACCATGATGTTGGGTCGAGCTGCGTGGATACGGCGAGCTTGCTCGACCATTGCGCCGGCGTCGGCTTGGTCACGAGGATCGACCTGGCAGCAGATATAACCCTTTCTGTATTTGTTTGCCTCATGAATCGGCAAAAGCATGTCGGCGCCTTGGGCAGCTATCTCGATATAAAGCCGCCACATCGCTTCCCGAGCAGAGAGCGTCTCGGCCCGGGCCTGCTCTTTTAGGCAGCCTGCCCAACGATGCGGATCACTTTCGATGACTTGCCAGCTCAACGGTGGATTCGTGGTCGCCCCACAAAGCAAGCTATTGGCTGCAAAACGATTTGCGTTCACCCCATTCTGGTAAGTGAATAAACCGGAAGCTTGGTGGCGTTGACTAGATCCATCGAGCCATGCTTGATACATGAGCGGGGACGAATCCCACCAAATCTCCAGCCCGTCAGCCGAGTTCTTCAGGTTGTGTATTGAATTGATGATAGACATGGTAGCACGCTTCTCAATAATACTAATTCATTGTGGTGCAAGTAGCTGTGCAGTTCGTAGTAGGCGATTCATCGCCGTGACAGGTGCTAAAAAGCGCTAAAGCGCTTACTACAAACTGCTTCTTCACTTATGCCGCTTTGTACTGTTTGACTTGAAGGGTAAAGATTTTGGCAAATGAGTTAAATTTTTGGGACAGCCGGTCTGTAAGTAGGCGGCTCGGGAACGAGAACGGGCGAGTTTTAAACTGTTCTATCCGTATTTTCCGTGTTCATCCGTGAGCATTTCTCATCGGTCTGAGGCTCAGCCTCGCTAGACGGTGACTGATGCAAACGATGTTGTGGTTGTATCAAATACCGGTTCAGGCCCCATTAAACTCCTTCACAGCGTCGAACATAGCGACGATATTTTGCGGCGACACCTCGGGCATGATATTGTGAATGGCGTTAAACACATAACCGCCACCGGGTGCGAATATCTCCAAATTGCGTTTAACATGGTACTTCACTTCCTGAGGTGAGGCCAGGTTTAAAACAGATTGGGTATCGATGCCCCCACCCCAGAAGGTGATATCACGGCCAAACGCCTTCTTAAGACGCTCCGGCTCCATGTCTTTCGCCGAAATCTGTACGGGGTTGATTATGTCAACACCGATTTCGATCAGATCGGGAAGGAATTGGAAAATAGAGCCGCAGGAGTGCATAAACGTAACCATTTGCGAATGCGCATGCACATAATCGCAGATGATTCGATGTCGCGATTTGAAGAGGTTTCGATACAGATCCGGGGAAAACAAGGGGCCGGTGTTCATACCCAAATCATCGCCAAAGCGATAGATGTCAACCAGGTCACCTACGGAACGGCATACTCTATCCAGGGTAATCAAGTGGCGATCCATGAACGCATCAAGTAGACGCTCGACCTCTTCCACATCCAGGAGAAGATCGGCCAACAGGTTGTCCATGCGCCGTAGAAACATGGCCGGCTCGACCAGCTTCGTCCCCACCGTTAGCACAAGCGCCCTATCGTCGCTCTGGCGCAATGCCAGACATTTGGCTCTCAGGTCCTGCCAAAAATCAGGCTGATCGGCTTTATGCCAGGGTGTGGTGGGCAGCGCTACCCAATGTACCTTACTCAGATCCTCACCCAGATCATCGTAATCGGCGGGGTAGCCTTCCTCATAGGGGAAACAGGTTTGATCGAAAAAGGTGGCGCCTCGCGGCATGGTAGCGATACGCGTGCCATCGGCATGATAGACATCCCATACGCCATCGGGTCGCAGCTCCGGTTTGAACCAGGCAGGGATTCGTACAGGCACGCCATCGGGCAAAACGGCATCACACCAATCCTCGTCGCTCTGGTTGAATACCCGACCGACGTTTATCACATCCGCGGCAAAGTACTCGAGCAGTTCGTCCTCAGGTTGAGCCAGTTGCTGAACGACATCGAAAACATAAGTGGAGCCCTCTGTGATCCCAAGATGTTGCTTGAGATGATGGTAGGCGATAGCAGAGATACCTGAACTTGTGGTTGCGCCCAGATCGATGGGCACCTTGTCAGGCTCCTGGTGGCGTATTGCCGCCAGCACACGTTCGCGAGAGGTCATGGCGCCATTGTCTGCCATATCATACCCCGCTGAATGCAGTGAACCCACCATCGACCGGCACGATCAGGCCGGTGACGAATGAGGAGGCGGGCGAAAGCAACCATAGAGCGGTACTCACGATCTCGGGCGGGTCTCCCATACGCCCCATGGGTGTTTGGCTTACTATGGTCTGCGCGCGCTCGTTCGGCTCGCCAGTTTGAGCATCCGATAGCAGTGTCCGATTTACATCGGTCAAGTAGAAGCCCGGGGCAATGGCATTGACACGGATTCGGGGCGAGTAAACCTGTGCCATATGCACGGCCAGCCATTGTGTTAAGTTATTGACGGCAGCTTTGGCCGCGGAATAAGCGACGACCCGCGTTAATGAATGGAATGAACTGACCGAACTGATGTTGAGAATAGCCCCATCACCACGCTCTGCCATACCCCGACCGAATACCTGGGTGGGGAGAATCGTGCCGAACAGGTTCAGATCGACCACATGGCGCAAGCCTTCTTCTGTGAGATCGAAGAATGATTGTGATGGTGTGGCGGTGGCATGGGGATGATGTCCACCTGCGACGTTGACCAGGCTATCTATACTTTTCCAGCGATTTGAGATGGCTTCCTCCGCTCGGGAGAGTCCGTCCTTATTTAGCACGTCTGTATCTATGAACATGGATCGATCAGGATACTGGCTTAGTAGCGATTCCGCACTTTCTGAGCGATTCCGGTCAAGAATGGCTATGTTTGCCCCGCATGCGGCAAGCGCGTTCGCTATCTGACCACCCAAGGCGCCGGCCCCGCCGGTAATCACCGACGTATGGCCGTGGAAGTGATTGAAGTACTGTTCGGTGGGGTTATCAATGTTACTCATGGGAAACTCTCTCATTCCATTATGTTGAATGAAATTCTTTAGCTTTAAATCGATTAGCAAGATCGATGGCTTCTGCGGTTGTGGCGGTGGGCGCCTGCATTTCCAGCATGATACCTCGCGTCCCCAGTGTTTCAAAGACACTCTCTGTAAACTCGACCAGGTCATGCGGCGGAACTGAATCCTCCCAGTCGAAGTTCCAATATCGCATCATCAAGGCCGTTTTGCCGGCTGCGAGTTGTTTGACCTTGAGGATGTCGTTGTGGGGTAAAGTCAATTCGATGCCTCTCAATCCCTCTGTCTGCTCGATGATGGTTGAGAGATTGTGCACGATATTGCCACAGGAGTGTACGACAATGCCCCCGAATTCCCTTGAGAGGCGATTGTTGTATTGGACGCCGAATTCGCCGTATTGGTCAGGAGATAACACCGCAAGCACGTCGTCGCTAACACGCAGGCCATACTCTGGCGGGATATACCAGTTCATATGAGACAATGCCCACAAATTCGGCATTGCAGCCATCTGTTGCCTGAGAAAGGCTATGGTGTACTCCGTCACCAGATCCAGCAGATGATGAACCTCCTTGGGGTGCTCGATAAGGGCAATGGCGAAGTCTGAGTAATTCCATATCATCGAAGCCGAGGTTAAGGGCGAGGGAATGTTGCAGGTTTGTAGAGGAAGGGCACTATGTTCCTCGAAATAGGCTACACGTTGGAAAAACAGAGGATTCTGTCCATCTGATTTTGGATCAGGCATCGCCAGCTTGTACACATCTTGTGGGTTATCTTTGGTGATGATGGGAATAATCCAGGGGTCGGCGTCGTCGGCAGCGCGCCACTCACAACCAAAAGCTGCCGGTATCGCCCCAAGACCGGTGCCAGGTTTCAAGTGTGGGATTGAGTAGTCGTCGACCAGATTCTGCCGTTCGCGCATCGCCACTTGTTTTTCCAGATCCAGAGCCACATTATCTAGCCTGTCTGCGGTTACATACCACATGTTGTAGGGCGCGATCAAGAGAGGAACGGGATTGTGGGTTTCCAGATCCAAGGCTCGGCGATGGACGTTTTGTCTGTGCTCCATCTTGGCAGCGTCAAGCACTGCTAGATCGTCGATTTCCATATCAGTGATCTCCTAGTGAAATGTGATTATTACGTGGCTATCCTCATTTGCCGAAAGAGGCCTATCGTTCACCTAACGCCTGCAATCGGCTCAGGATCGCCCCCATATTCAGAGGATAGGCGCCATACTCGCGGCAGGTGTTCAGAACGGCCCAGATATTCTCGAATGGAATGGCGCTATGGAAGGAATGATCCGGCGCCATGATGTAGCCGCCGCCGGGTGCTGCGTCCCGTAGGCATTCCAAGACCTCGCGTTCCACGTCCTGAGGCGTGCCCTGGGCCAACGTGGCAGAAGTACTGATATTACCGATGAGGCAAAGCCGATCTCCGTACTTGGCCTTGATCTCGGCCAGGTCCATGTGGGCGCTGCGCTGTAGTGGATTCAGTGCAGATATCTTGAGTTGAACGATCTCATCCATCAACCTGTTGATGTTGCCATCACTATGCAAAATGATGGGGGTACCGGTATCTGCCAGTGTCGCGATTTCCTCGGCGATGTGAGGGAGTACAAACTGCTTCCAATGATCAGGGCCGATAAAAGTGGCTTCATTCATGCCCCAGTCATCGTGGATAGATATGGCGTCGACACCGGCCTCGATGAGTTGTAGCCCGAGCTGAGTGTTCCAGCGTCCCATCGCCCCCAGCAGTTCATCTAAGAATTCAGGATCGTCGTATATCCACATGCCCATGTTCGTCAATCCGGCCAGCATCCACACGGCAGAAAAGGGTCCTCGGATTCCGCCCACAACTGCCAAATCGCCATTAGCCAGCGCCACTGTACGAAGAGGTTGCTCCATTCGCCTTGGCAGTGTGGGGTCAGGTATATCTAGTTTCTTCCAATCCTGGCGACTCTTGACCACCTCACAAATAGGCCAACTTCCGGGCCACGATTCCTGGTTAGATCCCCACCTTGTCCCCCACTCATCCTGGTATTCCTCGCCATGCAACTGCACACTTGTGAACGCAGTAAATCCGTACGGCGCAGAGTAAACCATGTCGATATCTGTGGCCTTTGACATGGCGACCTCGTCATCGGCATTGTGATAGACGCTCACTTGCCTATCTCCCAAAACGGTTTCGATGAATGGCAATCCCCAGTAGAACTCGAATACGGGTACCCTATCAGGCACACCACCTTGCAAGGCAGTTAGAAATCGTTCTCGCTTATTCATAGGTGCCTACATTCTCCAATATATAGCTAGAGTGCGGAGGCCAATAATCCGCCATCGATGAAGAAACAGGAACCCGTAGAGAAAGAAGATTCATCGCTGGCGAGGAACATGACCATATTTGCTACCTCTTCGGGAGTGCCCACCCGACCCATGGGATGTAGCTCGCCCCACTCTTTGATAGCCTGTGCGGGATCATCGGGTACGAACATGGCAGCGCCCCATTCCAGCATGGGAGTGTGGATGGAGGCAGGGGCGATACAGTTGCAACGAATGTTCTCATCGACATGGTCCAACGCCACGGTCTTCGTTAAACTGAGAACACCCCCTTTCGAAGCAGAGTAGGCTGCTACTGTGCGCTGCGAAGCAAAGGCCTGCACAGAGGATGTGTTCACGATGACGCCGCCACCCCGCTTGCGCATTTCAGGAATCGTATACTTGCAGGTCAAAAAAGTCGCACGGAGATTGACATTGAGGATGTAGTCCCACTCTTCTTCAGACATATCCACGACCGTGCCATAACGAACGACACCGGCGTTGTTGTAAAGTACATCGACGCCGCCAAAGGCCGACACGGTTTCGGCCACCATGCGCTGCACATCTTTCGAGTTGGCGACATCGCAGTGGATAAAAACAGCCTTACCGCCCTCATCTTGGATCTGCGTGACAACCTCGTTACCATCGGGTTCACTGATATCGACGACGGCTACACTCCCGCCCTCGCGTGCAAAAGCCAGGGAGGAAGCTCGACCGATTCCCATACCGGCCCCGGTGATAATGATAACTTTGTCTTCGAAACGCTTTCTCATAATAAAACCCTCCTGATACATCTGACTGCGAATGTCTTGTGTTCTATGCCGGACGATAACATTCTCCTTCGTTCAACATAGCCATGATGTTTTGCGACGGCGTGTCCGCCTGTATGTTATGAACCGACGACAGGACATAACCGCCGTTCATGCCATGTGTACCATCAATTATGTCCCGGACTGCCTGACGGACCTCTGCCGGCTGGCCTTGCGGTAACAGTTTCTGGGTGTCAATCCCACCCCAGAAGGTGATACGCCCACCAAAGAGTTCGTAGAGATTTTGTGGCGACATATTCGCGGCCGTCACCTGAACCGGATTGAGTGCATCCGCCCCTATTTCGATATAGTCATCGACAATGTCTACGACGCTGCCACAAGCGTGCATAATGACCTTGGCGTCTGTGTTTGATTTGATGACTTCGATATAGCGTTTGTGGAAGGGTTTGACCATGGATCGGTACAACTCGGGCTGAATGAGCAGGCCATTTTGTACGCCCATATCATCGCCAATCATGATGACGTCGATAAAAGCGCCGACTTGTTCCAAGAAACACTCATGCCGCCTGTATTGAATTTGGGCTACCTTTTCCAGCAAAGCCAAGGCGAAATCGGGATCCACCAGCATGTCTACCAGAAACTGCTCCATGCCACGCAAGGACCACGAACGGTCGAAGATACAGGTATCAAGGGCGGCAGCGCAAATGGCGAAGTCCGTGCTCTCGCGTAGCTGCTGGGCGTAATCCCGCAGACCGGCATACCTACCTTCATGTTCGACATCGGGCCAACTATGTTTTTCTATATCTACGATAGTCGCCTCGGCCAGGGGGTGTGCGATCATATGGTACTGAGGATGGTCGGGGGATCGCCTCCAGGTTATTCCCCAATCATCTACAAAGGTGTAGGAGTCCAGCTCACGCCTTCGATCCGGTACCAGACTGGGGAACACCGAGCGGGTATCGGATGGTAAGTGGGTCAAGACTGCCTCTTCTAACTTGGCCCATTCATAAGTGGGATTCAGTTCCTCTGTGGGCGTTGTTACGCCTAAGTACGTTTTCAGAACCTTGTACGCGCCTGTGCTAATCGAGGTATTGTGCGTACCACCCAAATCAATCGGAATCCGATCGACTTCCTGCTGGTCCAGAGCAGCCAAAACACGTTCTCTGGATGTCATGGCAGTTGGCATTAGAGTCTCCTAAACAGAAGTACTATTTCGCCTGTCAGTGTCGTTCTCACCTGCTCTTTACGACCTGCGACTTAGAATTTAGGGTAGTGCAGCGGGCTACCAGAAACCGGCATTTGCCCTTTGGTAAGGTGCCAGCGCGCCAGGCTGGCGACGACCAAAGTAGATAGATCGGGACCGCCAAAGGTGATATTGGTGGGTGAAGAGAAGATGACACTCTCCCAATCATCGGCCACCAGCGCCAGATCCCCTTGCGGCGACAGACGGTAGATACGGTCGGGCGTATAGCAGGCGATGTAGAGATTCCCTTGCACGTCAAAAGCAATCCCATCTGGTATCACCTTGTCCAACGTGACGACGATTTCAAGAGGGCCGACGCTGCCATCACTCATCAGTTTTACTTTGCCGACGCCGGGCACAAGGGATAATACGACGTAGAGTGCGCTGCCGTCCGGGCTGAGTGCTAATCCGTTGGCGAAGTTCAGAGAATCAATGATAACGTTTGTATCGCCATTCGGCTCAATCCGATAAATGCAGCCGGTGGATTCCTTCCATCCTCCTGAATCCGATACATAGAGATTGCCCTGTGCATCGAAAACCGGGTAGTTTGGCACGCCCATGGCGCGCTCTGGCGATCCGCTTGTGTAGGTTGATACCTCGCCGCTGGCTGAAACCCGCATCACTGCCTGTTTGACCATGTCACAGGCGTAGACATTGTTATCGCCATCAAGACACAGGCCGAGTATGAAACCGCCGGTGTTGCCAATTTCGACAAAGGCGCCGTCATCGAGGTTAACCCGATAGATTTGCCCCGCTTCACCACCGGCATAAACGTAACCATCCGCTCCCCAGGTCACGCACTCCGGATGATCCAGGCCGTCGGCAAAGGGTGCAAAGTCTTCAATATTCATCAGTGATTCGGTCATGGTTGCTTCTCCTTTTTCCATTCTATATGGAACGCAGATGACGCTGTACGAACAGATCGACGCAGATCTTTTATTAATCTGCGAAGATCGGCCTTTTCTGCGTTATCCGCGTTCGATTCAGCGGTTGTGACATTTACTTATGGGCTGAACGGTTACCTGACTTGTACGGTACCATCAGATTCGATACGGCGAATGCCCGTGGTTGAATCGTAAAACACCGCTCGAATCTCGGTTTCGGTTGATTCACCAGCTTGTAAGGTGCGATGAGTCCCGGTTTGTTCCATGACAGTTGTCAAGCCATAACCAGGGTAACTGGAGAAAGGCTCGATGGCCATCACATAAGCGCCTTTGTACCAGGGATACCCTGGCGACGCGTTCATCTCTTGCCAGAACCAGGCAAAGGGGAAATCCTCGACCGGCCACACCAGGCCCACACCGAAGCCAAATTCGGTATTGGTAATGCCATACCAGCCTGATTCGAATTCTTCAAAATAAGCGAGGATGTCTCGACTGCTGTCTGGGCCGGGTACCAGGGACATGTCGGTTTGAACCCCATCCTTGACCGCCAGCGGCCACTCGTAAAGTTTACCTAACTCCAGAGGGTTGTCGCTGCCCGGATAGGCATTGTCTGCGCGCAACACCCGCGCGCCGACATCGATCCGGCATGCCTCACTGACAAAGGGAGCGCCATAAGCGGGGTGGTGGCCCCACATGTAGTCCATCGGCGCCCCACCCTCATTCGTGATGCGCTCCTTTATGATCAGCAGCGGTTGACCTGCTTCAACTCGCATCGTACGTTCGATTCGAAAAGGACTGCGATACAAGCGGGCACTCAACACTACCTCTGCTGCGTCGCCACCCGATTCAGTGATCCTGTGTTCCCAGACAATGGTCGAGGCCTCACCGTGATAGTTCAGATCGACGCCTTTGTAGGTGCAAGGGCCACCTCCGCTGGGAAATATCTCTTGCCAGCCTCCGGCGTAGTTTTCCAGCCATGCCTCCACCGAATTTGCTGCCGAATGCACGCCGCGCCCTTGTTCCTTCAATCCCCACGGGCTTTTCCACAAAACATCCAGATCAAGCGGTTTGAAGATCAACTCATAGATATCCGCTCCTTTGTCAACCAGCACTGTGGCGGCCAGCAAGTCATTTTCGATTCTCAAGGCTCGCATTGAGCGTCCTAGTATAACTTCACTTATCTTACACCGCGCATTGACTTGGGTGTTCATTTTCCCTCCATTATTATCTTTGCTCGCGTTGTTTGAATCTGTTTACATCTTGGTGATCAGGCGTTTGCGCAGTCCATGAAAATAGACGGCAACCATCAGTACCACACCGCTGATGATCAATTGCCAGGTTATGTATACCTGTGCCAGACGCAGCCCTTTGCCTACTATGCCCAAGATCAGGACCCCCAGCACGACGCCGAGCACACTTCCTTCACCACCGGCCAGACTAACGCCACCCAGGACGACAGCGGTGATAATGATGAATTCAAAGCCCAACCCGGCTTCGAAATAGCCGGTGCCGGTTTGGGCGGCTATCAAGAGCCCGGCGATAGCGGCAGTGGTGCTGCAGACGATAAACAGGACCATTTTCATTCTATCCACTTTGATACCTGAGACCCGTGCCGCTGTCAGGTTGCCACCCATGGCATAGATCTGGCGGCCGAATTCAGTCTGAGTCAAGACGATATAGAAGAGGATGACAAGAGCACTTGCCAGAATCAAAGGGATAGGCACAGGCCCGACAGACCCGTGGTAGAACGTAATAAACGGTTCGAAATAGTTTTTATCGACCACCGGTATTTTATCTGTGTAAACGTAGACCGCACCCCGTAGCGCAAACAACATGCCCAATGTCGTCATCAGCGAGGTCATTTTCTGTTTTGTTACCATGTAGCCATTGATCGACCCTACCAGTGGTCCTGTGAGCAAGCCGGCGGCGATGCCAAGCCACATGCTATTCGTCAGATTGAAAACACTGACAGTCACTACCCCTGCAACGGCCAGCATGGACCCGATCGAAAGATCGAATTCACCACCGATCATCAACGCTGCAAATCCCAGGGCGGCGATGATATTGGGTGACATCTGACGCAATACGTCGAAATAGACGCGCGATTGGCGAGTTGCCGGAACCGTAATCCAAAAGAATAGGATGACCGCAATGAGCACGATTAAGAGAACGATCTCCTCGTGACGAAGTATCCGCACCAGCCAGCCGGGTGCTCGGGATTCAGACTTTTTGCCCTGAGCTATTACACTCATGCGCTTACTACCTCCTCTGCTTGCTGTTCCATAACAATACCTGCGGCGGCATCGATCAAGCGCTCCTGAGTTGCTTCTGAGCGTGTGAATTCGCTGACAACGCGGCCGTCAAACATCACGATGATACGATCGGCGATGCCAAGCACCTCTTGCAACTCGGTAGACATGACCAGCACGCCGATACCCCGATGAGCGAGGCCATTGATCAGGCGGTATATCTCCGCCTTGGCGCCTACATCGATACCGCGAGTCGGTTCAGACAATAAGAGAACTTTGGGGTTAAGCAGGAGCCAGCGCGCCATCAGCGCCTTTTGCTGATTCCCGCCACTCAACAGGCGGATCTGTTGTGACAACGAAGGAGTTTTAATCGACAAAGTGTTGACATGCTCTGTGGCCGCCCGTACCTCATCTTTTTTCTGTATCCAACCTGCCCGTGAGAGCTTGGGTAGCGCCGCCAAGGTCAGATTCGACTCAACGGAGAGCAAGGGCACCAGGCCATCTTCCCGGCGATTTTCGGTGAGCAACGCCATACCCTTCTTCAAGGCATCGGAAGGGGAGCCTGGGCGCACAGTTTGCCCGTCTACCTTGACTTCGCCGGTTCGGGGAGCATCGCCCATCAGCGCTCGACCGACCGAGTGGATACCTGCCCCCATCAGGCCAAAAATCCCGACCACCTCTCCTGAATTTACGGTTACATCGAAGTCCTTCAGCCGGCCTGAGTTGATCTGATGGGCGGTTAATAGGGGTTGGCCGATATCAGCAACGGTTTTAGGGAACAGGTCTGTCATCTCGCGGCCAACCATGTATGTCACCAGGTCCTGAGGTTGCGTTTCGGCAACGGGTTTGGTGACGATCAGTTTGCCGTCACGGAAGACAGTGACCCGATCAGCGATCTCATAGATTTCATCAAGCTTATGAGAGATGTAAATGATGCCGACATTCCGTTCGCGCAGGCGTCTGATGATCGTGAAGAGATACTCGATTTCACCTGGACTGAGCGCCGACGTGGGTTCATCCATGATAATGATCCGGGTCTGACGCGATAACGCCCGTGCGATCTCCACCAGTTGTTGCTCTGCAATGCGCAGATTTCCTACCGGTGTTGTCGGGTCAATCTCCAGGCCAAGACCTTGCAACAGTTCTGCGGTATCTTGCTTTAGCTTTCGCCAGTCGACCGTTCTCATCCGCGTGTGGGGGTAATTGCCAAGATACACATTTTCGGCCACGCTTAAACCGGGAACCAGGTCCAGTTCTTGGTAGACAACCTTGATTCCCTTTTCGATGGAATCAGCCGGTGTCATAAAATCTACCTCTTCTCCCTCAACCAACATCGAACCCGCATCGCGGTGATAGAGCCCGGCAATAACCTTGATCAGGGTTGATTTGCCTGCGCCATTCTCGCCTAACAGGGCGTGAACCTCGCCCGCGTAGAGGTCGAAATCCACATCATCCAGTGCCAATACGCCGGGAAACTCCTTGCGGATCTGGCGCATTTCTAGCAGTGGCGTTTGGGTTGTCATTCGTTACCTCCAGCTACCAGCACTCTATAAATAATCATGATAATTATACCGTTCCCATTGCCCTACGGCGACGGGCATCGATGTAAATGGCGAGCACTATTAATACGCCGTTCACGGCGATCTGCCAACTGGAGTCGATACCTAACAAGATAATACCGTTGTTGAGGATCCCCAGCAGCAGTACTGCGAAGAAAGTCCCGACCAGCGAGCCTTCCCCCCCCTGCAAGCTCGTTCCTCCAAGCAGCACGGCGCCGATAACCTGTAATTCAAAGCCGAAACCGGCGTTGTTCTGCCCCGAATTCATACGCGATATGAGGATGATCGCACTTAACGCCGCCAACCCCGCTGCCAGGGCGAAACAGATAGTCTTGATAGCTTGCACTTTGATACCCGATAAGTGCGCCGCTCGGGAATTGCCTCCAACAGCATACACATAGCGACCAAAGGTCGTGCGACTCATAATCACATAGAGAATGGCGAACACGACAATCATCAGAAGAACGGGCCAGGGGATAAAACCCACAAAACCGTTGCCTAATGAAGAGAAAGAAGCCAAATCGTGCGTATTCTGTACAGCGGCTTTCGTCGAAATATAAGCCGCACCGCGTAAAATCGAGAACATTGCCAGTGTAACGATGAGCGAATTGATCCCCAGTTTCAAGGTGATACCGGCATTGACGAGCCCCACTATCACACCAAGCGCCAAACCGATCGCCAGACCGATGGCCAGATTCCCGGTTTGGTTCAATACCTGCATCGTGATGACGCCGACAAAGGCTTGCAGCGAACCCACAGACAGGTCGACTTCTCCGGTAATGATGAGCAAGGTCATGCCGTACGCGGCGATCGCCGTCATTGAAACCTGACTGAGCAAAACCCCGATGTTTCGCTGAGTCAAAAAGACGGGTGATAACACACTCAAGAGAATGGCCAGCAATAGTACGATAATAAAAATGACACCTTCCTGAGTCTGAAAAAGCCACCGCTTTGCTCTCTCAAAAACCCCAGGCTGTTCAAAAACAGTTTCGCCCAGCGGCACTAGGTTTTCGGTCATTGTTTCACCTGGATTTGGTCAAGCTTTCGTTGCAGGGTCAGTGCAACGATTGAGAGGTCGGAATTCGAGTTTCCGACCTCTCATGAGTGTGTGATTTAGTTGGCCGGGATGGCGGCCATAGCGTCGAAATTGGGAACCCAGGTATCGCCCTCGAGTGTATAGTAGTCGGGCAACAGGTCGGCGGTCATCGGTAGGGATGGCGCCTGCACATGCGCCGGCAGTTCCAAACCGTTGTACGCGGCGATGGCGGCGTCGATCAACAACCGGCCCTGGTATTCAGGGAACATCGCCGCCGACACCTTGTAAGGTCCACCTTCC
>JAAENG010000084.1 GCA_024224665.1 Chloroflexota bacterium
CAAACGGCCACGCCAAAAAGTGGTCGTCAAAAGCCGACAAAGCGCCCAAGTGGCCTGATTTCGGCTCGATTATCCAATTGTAAAGGTTCGATTTCAACTCGACTCACGTCGAGCTGGGTTAAGCTTTGTCAAAAGTCCAATATATATGGGCCTGTCACGCGAAATCCCAAAGAGCCACAGAAACCAAGGGTTTCCAACTGAGCAAGGCCATCTTGGCCGCTGATCAGCTGACTCTTGCAGGTGCTTTGCCAGTGCGTGAGGGCCGTGGGTAGTCAGCAGCAGTACGCCTCCTGGCCGGGTCACCCGACGCAGTTCGCTAAGCCAAGATAGCTGGCCCGTCTCGGTCAGATGTGTAAACACCGACACTGCGAGGATCAGGTCGAACCGCTCATCTAGGTAGGGCAGTGGTGGCTGTGGCCCGTTGACAGAGAAGTTGCCGAAGGGAAAAGTGGTCTGAAGCCAGGCGACAGAAGGTACGTCCAAATCGGTGCCGTAGATCGCTGCTCGGTTACGGGTCAATTGTGGCAGCCAGCGCGTCTGTCGTCCGCTGCCGCAACCGAACTCCAGGATGGCTTGAAATGAAGCGAATTCTTGGCCAATAACGCCGAGCGCGTGCTGCAAATCATAAACATGGCGTTGCCCTTGGGTTAGATAGCTTTCGATGGATGATGAACCTACTCTTGTCCGTAGATCGACTGGCGGCACTGGAAAGCCGTTGGAGCGGGAGCGGTACCAGAAGAAGAGTTGCACCCGATCTGTCGCCCGGATGCGCGCCCGGTGCAATGAGTGGCGAAGGGATGCTGGCAGGATACGTTTCATAAATTTGATCATGTTCGGATCCTTGCAGTCATTTGTCATGATCGGCTAGGGGGTATCTGACTTGGGCTAGGCAGCCGAGACGCCAACTCAATGGAGACATACCAGTTTATCCTCTGGGATATTCCATGTAAGGATGATGATGGCGACCTGGGCGGGATTGCGGGGCTCAGTCACGGCAAGTTTATTCTACTGCAACATTATAACCGGTCACGGCTTGCAGACTTGCTTCCACGCGGTTGATCGTTGCTTCCCAGGTCCATTTCTGTTGAACGTAGCGCAGGCCATTTTGGCCGAGTTCATGGGTCCGCATGGGATCAACCAGGAGCTTGTTGAGCGCAATGGCGAAGGCATTCGGGTCTCGTTCCGTTAGCATCCCGGTAACGCCATGCACCACACTCTCGCGCACGCCAGCTTCGCCAACTCCGACCACCGGTGTCCCACATGCCATCGACTCCAGAGGCACGAAGCCGAAAGGCTCCATGATGGGCGTATAGACCGTAACACGCGCCCGATTGTAGAGAGCCAGCAACTCTGTATCGCTGACCTGACATCGGAACGTCACATCCACGCGCAGGGCTTCTGCCTGTTGCGCCAGGTAATCCTGCTCACGTTCGTCAGTGAAGTTACTTGCCAGAATCAGGCATGGCCTGTGCGCACTGTCCAGCAATGACAGACTGCGGATCAGAAAGTCAAACCCTTTACGCGGGTTGAGTTGTCCCACTGAGAGCACAAAGTCGTCTTTGGGTAGCGTCAGGGGTCGAAAGCACTCCATGTCCACGCCAAGGTAACAAATGCTGGCAAAGATACCATAAACGCGGTACAGGCTTTCGCTAGAATAGGCCGAGTTGACCAACACAATGCGAGCGGCGTGAACGTTTTTCCGATCCAGGGTTGCCAGCGTGCTGCGATAGAGAAATGGGAGTGGATCGACAAGATTCCCCAGCCTTTGCGCCCGCGAATAGTGACCATAGGGACGGTCTACCGTGGGCTCGTAGATTTGACGCGGCGGTTCTGCGCAATAGTAGACCGATGGTGTTCGTAGGAATTTGAGCAATCCTGGGCTTTGGCTGAACTGGCAGTTGTGGACAAAAACCACATCGTAGTCGCCTCCATCGATCTGTGCGGCAATTCGGCGTTGCGGTGACTCCAGCCGTAGTAGGTCGACGCTACGAATCCCCTGGTTGAGCCGGCCAAAAGGCCGACGGGCCAAAGACAACGGTCGAAAGGGGACGACGATGTGCCGCTGACAGTAGGATCGCAGGTCACAGAAGTCGTGCTCGGCTGTCGACAAGGTGTAGACGTCAACCTCATGGCGCTGCGCCAGACGCCGGGTCATCTCTTGGAGCGCCCGCTTGCCGCCGCCGGAGGGGAGGTTGTGGTAGATGGCGATCCTCATTAGTTTTGTGACCCAGCAGGCAAGATGGTGTAATTCTGAATCACCACAGGGGTCCAGAGTGGAACGGTCGAGATGGAAACCTCCTTGAGTGATACGCTCTCAATAACGCATGATCCGGTTGGGGTATTGAGAAGTTTCGGCGTGGAAATCATGGAGATAGACGAGATTCCCTCTTGGAGCAAGGCAAATGATAGCTGACAAAGATCATTATCGGAACCTGTGCGAAAGAAATAGTGATCATAGAAGTCTGGGGCCAAAACTAGCGGAATCCACCACGAATTGGTTGCCAGTACAGTGTCACGAGGAAGTTCGGATATTAGCTGACCAAGCGGTTCCCAACTTCTCTTCGTCGAGGAGAGGTTCTCAATGCCAGCAGCCGTTGTAACGACACTACTGATCACTATAGCGTAGAAGGCAATAGGTAGAAGGAAGCGATGAACACTTCCAGGGCTATGCTCTCTCACATAGGCAGCGAGTTGCCCATAGGCCATTACACCCAGAATCACCCAGATTGGTGTGACCAATAAAAAGAATCGTCCACCCCATTGACTCCCGCCGGTTATGGGAGACAGCAAGACCACAAGAACTGTGAAAGCGGCGCATAGAAAAAGCATGCCAGCGACACATACGCGATTGGGCCAACGATCCGTGGATGGATGTACCAGAACCCATGGCACAAGCACCATCCAGGGGGATGCTTCAACGAAATTGGGAATCCCCCATCGATTTCTGAGATAGGTGACTGTAATGGCGACAGCGATAAGAGCGCTAATTTCTAAGCCTGCTACCGCATAAACAGGACGGTTAGTGGCTGGCATTATTCTCGATATTACAACGGCTCCCACGATCAGCACATACACAGTCAGCCAACGTTTGCTCGTGATCGGAAAAAACGAACCTATTATGCCGTGTCGAGTGTTTACCCAGTACATCGCAGCATCAGAAGTTGATAGATGGCTGTAGTTGGAGGCGATTTGTGGACCTAATGGGTTGCCGTAGATAATTGTATTGAACATAATCAAGGGCAGAATCGCTAAAACCGCCCCAGCTAAATACTGAAGGATTACTCTAATACGTTTCTGTCTCACAAAGACAACCAAACTTAGTACAATGGCGGCTAAAAGCATATAAGATTCTGGTCGTATCCAACAAGCGAGACCAACGAGATTGCCGGATACAACAATTCGAACTGTCTGACCACGCGACAAACCACTCCAAAGAAATAAGACTGCAGCAGTGACAAGTGCTATTGCCAACGCGTGTTCCCAGTTTACCAGGCCATAAAAGAATAAAGGCGTACCTAAAGCGGTCAGGTAGCACCGCACTTGAACTTGGAGTATGACGAAACTTGACGGAAACGGGTTCATGA